>CAZKRK010000419.1:0-6836 GCA_964555035.1 uncultured Victivallales bacterium
GGCCCGCGGTGTCCTTGTCACATCCCACATCCTGTCGGGATTTCGCGTAGTCCTGAAGGAGCGATGGCGTCAAACTACCTTCCGAGAGGCCTGAGACCGGTATCAGGCTTGGCCCCGGCCTTGCTGCTGGAGCAGTCCGGTCAGCCGCTTCAGCCACTCCACGCCGGGCAGCGGGTGGGGCAGCGGGTGGGCGGCTGCCCATGTGCGTGCCGCGACCAGCGGGATCCAGACGTTGGTATTCCGCGCTGCGCCGAGGCTCGGGTGAAGCTGGGCCACCGCCAGGGCAACGCTGTATGGCAGCACGACCACGTTCACTGACGAGCTTGCCGCGTCGCGCGCGCAGTGCGACGGGGGTGACGTGACCAGGTACTCCCGGCACGAGAGCGGACGCTCCTCGTAGACCAGGCAACTCTCGTCCTCGAGAAACGGGCACTCAATGCCTTCCGCGAAGCAGGAGCGACCGAGCTCGACAAACACTTCCCGGGGGAGGGCGAACGGATCGTCGATGAGCATGCCCATCCCAAGAGACCGCATTCTCGCTTCGGCCGTGCCGAAACGACCTTCGACCCTCTTCCGGGTCTCCGGCGAGAGCTTCTCCAGCATCGCGTCCAGCGACCACGCTTCGGTTGCCGACGCGGGAATCAGCTTGCGGCAGCAGTGCCCGCACCTGTCCCCGCAGGACACGCTTTGGCCGGAGTTCCGGACGGCTTCCGCCGCGCACTGAGCCATGACCTTGTCGAGCATTCGCCAAACGCCCAGCATTTCCGTCGCCGGCACGGCTGGCGTGGGCACGCCCGCGCGCAGGCGCAACTCACGCCCCAGGACGTTCAGCGTCAAGGAGACCTCGGTGATGTTGTCGCTGTTGGCGCTCACGTGGTTCATGTCTTGTACGGGGCAGTATCGGGCCGGAGCGGAACAATTGACAGCAAAATGATCCTGCGCACCGGGGCGACGTTCGCTTGCACGCGGGCGTCACTTCAGTAGTATAGGTGCCTCACGGAGGAATGACATGCCGGCGAACCTGTCACCCGAATACATCAAGGCCGAACGGGAATATCGTGCGGCCGCGACGCCGGAAGAGAAGCTGATGTGGTCGGAGCGCATGCTCCAGGTGATCCCCAAGCACAAGGGCACCGACAAGCTGCAGGGCGAGCTCAAGCAGCGCATCTCCAAGCTCAAGCAGGGGCTGGAGCAGAAGACGCGCAAGAAAGGACCGTCATATCGCGTCAAGCCGGAAGGGGCCGGACAAGTCGTGATGCTGGGGCCGCCGAACGGCGGGAAGTCGAGGTTGGTCGGTGCGCTGACCCACGCTTCACCCGAGGTGGCCGAGTACCCGTGCACGACGCGCGAACCGATTCCGGGAATGGCGCTGTATCAAGACGTGCAGATCCAACTCGTGGACCTGCCCCCGGTGTGGCGCGAACACTGCGAGAGCTTTGTCTTCGACAACACACGCGCCTCTGACGGCGCTCTGCTCGTGATCGACCTGAACTCGCCCGATCCCGGTAACGATGTGACGGAGACGCTGGCCTTTCTGGCGGAGAAACACATCGAGCTCGTGCCGCCGCGCACCGACCCGGTCAATACGAAACGGGAGTTTGGGTGCGTCGAGGCCCTGCTCGTCATCAACAAGCACGATCTCGACCCCACCGGCGAGCTGATTCCGTTGGTGAAGGAAATGGTGGGGTACAGGTTGCCCGTGCACATCGTGTCGGCGAAGACGGGCGAGGGGCTTGACGGGTTGCGGCGCGGCCTGTTCGACCTGTTGCACGTCATTCGGATCTACACCAAGCAGCACGGCAAGCCGCCCGACATGGACGTCCCCTTCACGGTGCCGATCGGCTCAACCGTACTCGACTTCGCGGGGCACGTGCACAAGGATTTCGCCGAGCAGTTCAAATCCGCGCGCGTATGGGGCAGCGCAAAATTCGACGGGCAGGTCGTGCAACGCGACCATGTGCTGGCTGACCGGGACATTGTCGAGATTGAGGCGTAGGCGCTGCCGCGCCGGCCGGCGCGGCAACCGGCGCCGAAGTGCCCATATCATTGACGCCGAGCCCCATCTACGCTAATCATACGCTCTTCAACCAGCAATTCCAAATAGAGGAGACACCGTGAGAAACACCCGGGTTCGTACCGCACTCGCCCTGCTTCTGACCACCGTCGTCGTTGTCAACGCACAGGAAGACTTCTCGAAACCGGTCGTCACGACCGAGACGAAAGTCAACGCCAAGGGCAAGAAGGTCCTCTACATGTATCTCGACGGGATCAAGGTCCACGAAATGGACCCCGAGAAGCAGCCCCCGCCTCCCGTGGTGACGCCTCCACCCGCCAGCGCCCTGGCGGAGTCCGCCAAGGCACCGGCCGACGCGATTGTGCTTTTCGACGGAACGCCCGGGAGCCTGGCGAACTGGACGGACACGAAAGGGAAACCGACCAAGTGGAAACTGGTGGACGGCGCCCTGGAGTCCGTGAAGAAAGCGGGCTATATCCAGACAAAACAGGAATTCGGTTCCTGCCGGCTTCACATCGAATGGGCGTCGCCCAGCAAGGTGCAGGGCTCGGGCCAGGGCCGCGGCAACAGCGGCGTCTTCCTGCAGGGCGTTTACGAGATCCAGATCCTGGATTCGTACCAGAATTCCACCTATCCGGATGGGCAGGCCGGCGCCCTCTATGGCCGCAGGAAACCGGACGTCAACGCCTGTCGCAAGCCGGGAGAGTGGCAGAGCTACGATATCACCTACCATCGACCCATTTTTGACGACAAAGGCAAAGTCACAAAGCGGGCAGTCTTCACGGTCCTGCACAACGGCGTGCTGATTCACGATCGTGTGCACCTCTCCGGCGGTACCGGGTGGCGCGGCCCCCACGCTATCTCGGAGTACTCCAAGCACCCCGACAAGCTGCCCGTCAAGCTGCAGGACCACGGGAATCCGGTTCGCTTTCGCAATATCTGGATCCGCGAGCTGGAGAACTGAGCTTAGGCGGGGTATTCGATGCTCCAAATCGAGCTCAAGACCTTTCGGAGATTCGATGCGGCTTGTCGTGGGGCGTCTCCCCCTGGCGTACGCGGCCTGGTCGGCCGCGTGTCAGCCCTGTTCGCGGCCATGACCGTGACGGCTGCCGCGGACGTGCAGACCACGTTCTACTCGGACCGCCTCTGCACGACCGAGCTGGACAGCCGGACGGATACGCGGATCAGCTTCGACTGGGCCTACGGCAGCCCCCAGGCCGGCGTGCCGGTCGACAACTTCGCCATCCGTTTTCAGGCCTGGTTCACGCCTCCCACAAACGGTAACTACCGTTTCGCTACCGTGTCCGACGACGGGGTCATCCTCTTCGTCGACGGGATTCCCCGCATCCACAACTGGACCCTGCACGGACCCACGGAGGATGTCTCCGAGCTGCTCACGCTGACGACCGGCACGCCTCGCCGGCTCGAGCTCTTTTTCTTCGAGGGCGTCGGCGGCGCCGTGATCGAACTCTACCTGCGGCCCGAAGGCGGCACCAATACCGCGATTGGCGCCGGTTGCTTCGCGCTCCCGGACGGCAGTTTCGAGGCCGTGGATTTTTCACGGCACAACTTCACGGACTACGACAGCGCGGGCAATATCGTGATTTACGACGACGCGCTCGGCGCAAACTGGCACAACTGGAGCTTCGCCGTCGTAGATCTCGCGCATTCGGAAAACACCTACAGCGGAACCTGCGCGATCAAGATGGACCTGGACGGTTGGGGCGCATTCTGTCCCTTCTTCGACAACGGCCAGAATTGGGCCGGCGACGAGTACCGCGGGCTGAGTACGCGCGGGTTCGATACCCTCAGCTTCAAGGTGCATCGGGGCGATTCCGGGGGCGGGCAGACCGTCGGGGTTCAGTCGTCCGACCTGCTGCCCGGCGCCTGGGAGTGGCAGCACCGCACCGCCTTTACCGTCCCGACGAACGACGCCTGGCAGGAGGTGAACATCCCTCTCACGGATATCGATAGCGTGGACACGCGCCTGACGCGACTGGCCTGGGTGGGCAACGGCCACGAGACCGACGCGATTCTGCTCGACGATATCAGGCTGCTGCGCGACGCGTCGCCCGCGGTGGTCACACGGCAGGAAATGGTCAACACCAACGGATTGCTGTGGTTGTACCGCGACGAGCGCGACGTCCGCCTGGGCACCTCCTGGAATGCCGACATGGTGCGGCAGGATACGGCGAGCGCCAACGGCCCGTTCTGCCTCTCGACACGCTTCAGCCATTACGGTTCGGTTCAGTTCCGCCCCGCGGACTACGACTGGGCCGATCCGCCGCCTTTCGATCTCAGCGGCGGCGCCAACTACCTGAAGTTCCTGGTCAACCGCGGCGCCAACGATGCCACTTCGCAGGTGTACCATGTGTACGCCTACGACCGGAACGAACAGGCGGCTTTCAAGGCGCCGATCGAGGACTACATCGACAGCGGCGTCTTCGACCTCGACCCCAACACGTGGCAGGAAGTCGCCGTTCCGGTGTATCGCCTCCTCGCCGGCGGCAACGGGATCTACGCGGTCGGGGTCCAGGAGATGAGCGGCATTGAAGGCGTCACGCTGGACGATTTTCTTCTCGATGACGTCCGCTTTCTCTACCAGACGCCGTCCGCGGACTGCGTCATCTACGACGATGCCCTCGGCGCGGGCTGGAACGCCGGGGGATCGTGGGATACCGACTATGTTCCGGATAGTGCCGCCCCCGTGCACAGCGGCAGCGCGGCGCTGGCCGTCACGCACACGGCCGCCTGGGGCGGTCTCTACCTTCACAACGACGCGCCGCTCGATACCCGCGACTACCGCACGTTGCGTTTCTGGCTGCACGGGGGAGCGGCCGGCGGGCAATCCATCAAGGTCTGGCTGCATGCCGCCGACTACGTCGCCGGCACGCCCGTGACGCTCGATGCGCCCGCGGCGGGTACGGGCACGGTCGTCGACGTATCGTTCGAAGAGCTTGGTGCGCCGACCCGCATCCGCGCCGTCGCGTGGCAGGACGCGGCCGGCAGCGCGCAGGGCACGTACTACCTAGACCGCATCGTCCTCGTGGCCGACACCCCGGCTCCCCCGCCGCCGCAGAACGGCCCGGCCCTCACGATCGACGTTGCTTCCAACCGCCGCGCGATCAACCCCCATATCTACGGCATCAATTTCGCGAGCGAGACGCTGGCCGCCGAACTGAACCTGCCCCTGCGCCGCTACGGCGGAAACGCCGCCACGCGCTACAACTGGCAGCTCGACGTGTCCAATCGCGGGAGCGACTGGTACTTCGAGAACATACCCAACACGGTCGCCGACGAGGGCGCCCTGCCCGACGGTTCGGCCAGCGACCAGTTCATCGAGCAGGACCGGCGCACCGGCACCCGCAGTCTGCTTACCGTCCCCCTGATCGGGTGGACGCCGAAAGACCGCGAGTACCGGGGCGGCTTCAGCGTGGCCAAGTACGGCACGCAGCAGTCCGTCGATCCCTGGCGGCCGGATTGCGGCAACGGCAAGGACACCAACGGCAACCACATCGCGGGCAACGACCCCACGGACACCAGCGTCGCCATCGACACCAACTTCGTGCAGGACTTCATGGCGCACCTGTCGAATCGTTACGACACGGGGTTCTTCTACAGCCTCGACAACGAGCCCATGCTCTGGCACCACACGCACCGCGACGTGCATTCGGACTACGTGGGCTACGACGAGCTGCGCGACCTCACGTACGAGTACGCCGCGGCCGTAAAGGCGAAGGATCCCAGTGCCGCTACGTTCGGCCCGACCGTCTGGGGGTGGACGGCGTATTTCTACTCCGCACTCGACAGCGCGCCCGGCGGTGCGTGGTGGAACGATCCGCAAGACCGCAACAACCACGGCGGCACGCCCCTCGTGCCGTGGTACCTGCAGCAGATGCGCGACTACGAGACCGCCCACGGCACCCGCATTCTCGACTACCTCGACCTGCACTACTACCCGCAGGCCGACGGCGTGGCCCTGGCGCCTGCCGGCAACGGCGACACCCGCGACCGGCGCCTGAGATCCACCCGTTCGCTGTGGGACCCGACCTATACGGACGAGAGCTGGATTGCCGAGCCGGTACGACTGATCCCGCGCATGCGCGAGTGGGTCGTCACCAACTATCCCGGCACCAAGCTTGCGCTTACCGAATACAACTGGGGCGCGCTGGACCATATCAACGGCGCCCTGGCCCAGGCCGACGTGCTGGGCATCTTCGGGCGTGAAGGTCTCGACGTGGCCGCGTTGTGGTCGCCGCCCGATCCCGGCGACCCCGGAGCGTACGCGTTTCGCATGTATCGCAACTACGACGGAGACGGCGCCGCTTTCGGCGATGTCGGCGTTTCCGCGGCCAGCGCGGACCAGGGGCAGCTCGCGGTCTATGCCGCGCTGCGCACCGCGGACAGCGCCCTGACCGTGATGAACGTCAACAAGACCGACGACACCCTCACCAGCCTGGTATCGCTGGAAGGATTCAACGCATCCGGCGTCGCCTGGGTCTACCGCTACAGCGCCACCAACGCCAACGCCATCGTGACTCCCGCCGACATCATCTTCAGCGGCGCTTCATTCGACGCCACCTTCCCGCCCGAATCCATCACCCTGCTCGTGCTGCCGCCGGCCAGGGATAGCGGAACGGTTTTCATGATCCGGTGATTCCGACATGCTCGACTAGCGATTCTCATTTGCCGTTGCACTCCGCGGGCAGCAGCGGCATAGTGCAGCCATGCCGAGACGCCGTCAGCTTGGAACCGTAGGACCGTTCTCCAGGACGGTTCAGCGGAACCCCGGGCTCCCCCCCTCACCCGGTCCTCCTGCGTC
>CAZKRK010000420.1:0-6825 GCA_964555035.1 uncultured Victivallales bacterium
CGGTTTTTCTTGTTTTTTTCGACAGCTTTGGGAGGGTGAGTCACTAATTGGTTGACTGGTCGTTTGTCCACGAACCAACGGTTTGCCCCTCACCCGGCTCGCCCCGCTCGCCGACCTCTCCCCCGAGGGGAGAGGTGTATGTCGCACTCCCACCTCTCCCCTCGGGGGAGAGGTCGGCGAGCGGAGCGAGCCGGGTGAGGGGCAGGCCGTCGGTGTCCTCGGGATGGCAATCTCACTCACGTGTCTCATCACTACCGTGCATGCGACACACTGAGACGAGACATGGAAACACAATCCGGCATGTTGCTGTCCACTATTTCGCCGCCGGAACTGCCCGTTTGACCGCCCGGGGCGCAGCAAGCCGCACAAAATGTGGCATTGCACTCGCTTGGCACACGCCCTGCTCTAAGATTGGCAACAACCAAGAACAGAGGCAAATCACGGAAGATACAGCAAACGAGACTGGCACTACCCCTGCGTTACTGAGTGCGCCTCCTGTCATTCGCGGTCCCCTTGCCGCAAGTGCGGGAGGCGTATCTCTTTGCCACCCATGCTTCCACCCTTGGAGTTAGGCTGCATACTTGCCGAAAGTGTTATTTGGCTCAATATCGTCGGCGAGGCCTTTGTTCAATTTCCTGGCGCCGCTCAGGTATTTTGTGCGCCGGCAACCCGAGTTCATTTGCGGCTTCAGTGGGCCGGATTTGCAATCCGGCCGAGAGAATGTCGAGCATCCCCTGAGAATGGCCCGCCCTTGGTCCGTCCATTCTCGACAACATGCTCAGTTCTCTCTCGGCCGGATTGCAAATCCGGCCCACTGAAGACACACCTGAACTTTGCGGTGGGTGGATCTGCAATCTGGATGTCCCAATGTTGAACTCAGGAAACACAAGGGCGAGATTCCGGGGAAGAATCAGAGAGGATCACGATCGCGACCCGAAGTAGAAACCGATCGCCGCGGGGACCAAGGGCAAACGACCGCGCCGGGAGCGCACACAGCATGGCGGTGCAGCACAACGGTCAAAACGCCCGCCCCGAAGCGTGCGGAAGAAAGCGGTCGCTACAACTTCAGGCAGGGACGCGCCAACCGGGCCACAAGGCCCACCGACAATCCCGCAACCACCTCCAGCTCCGCCGCCCCGGGTACGGGCGAGCTCAGATGTCAGAATCCGCCTCCCGGCCCAACGAAACGGTCGCTTGCACACCGGTACGGACTTGAGGCCGGACAGCCGTAGACGTTGAAGCCAAGGTAGTTCCGCCATGAATGCCCAGGACTGTAAGCATTTCGCGGATCGTGTTGCGTTTTCCACGCTTGCAAAGCCTCTCCCGCAGTCAAGCCGTACCGCATGAGATTGCGGGCGTAGCCGAACACAAATCCGGGCGTCATTTCCGGCTGTTTCCACGGCGAGTACTTCTCGTAGGAGGCCCTGCTCGTTGAGGCGACCGCACACAATGCTCCGTGCTTCAAGAGCAACCAGGCCAAGTTGTTCGTGACTTGTGAATCCCCGGTGTGGCAGGACCCTTGGAAAGTGAACACGGGATGGGTATCGTCAAGCGACGGAACATCCGAAGCCTCTATGATCTGATGGTACGTCCCACTATCCGTGCCGTGTGAAAACCAGAAAACCGCCCCAAATGCGCTTCCAGTCCAGTCCTGCACAATCACGGTGTTTGTGCACGGAGTACTCTCGTGTGAGTAGCCCAAATCCCGATCGTAGACTCGATGTACGCTACCCCCAATCGGAAGTGCGCACTCGTGCTTGATCGATTCCCCGATCTCCTCAGAGTTGTGCGTGATGTTTCTGTGGTCCATCGCAAGAAGCATTGCTTTGCGCCACTCCGATTCCTCTGGTGTAGCTGACTCGTACGCGATGATCTTGGCAAGCACGGCGTCGACTTCGCTCACGTCTCCATAGCACGGAATCCGTCCGACAAACACCTCGCTCTCCGCGGGGTGGTCCACGTCGAAATCGAAATCACAATCCCACTGCCCGAAGCCGTCCACGCCGTTTCCGTTCCAATCGCACGTCAGTTCGGCATAGTAGTAATCGGTGGGGCGATTCCACTCCGTCGAGAACGTATGGCAGCGTTTCATCGGTACCTGCCCAGTGTTCATTCGCGGATCACCGATCAGAAGCACATAGTCAATGACCTGTTCGGCGTTCGAGTTCGTGTAGTTCTGCTGGAGCCACGCACGGATTCTGTCCGCGGCAGTATCGCCCACACCTCCTCCCCAGGCGCCATTCGACACGACCTGAACGTCATAGCCGCACGCCTCGCGGTGCGCTACGAAATTGGTGAGCTCGAAGGAGTTCTGGATGATCTCCGCCGTCGTCAGAATCGCGTAGCCGTCTCCGAGCGCGCTGCCGCCATAGACGGTAACGGCGATTGTCAGGAAAGTCAGATAAAACGTTTTGCCTCTCTTCACTGTCTTCTCCTCGTCTTTCAATCCAACAGTCAGTTCTCGTACTCGGCAACCATGGTCTCGAAATTGACGACCTGTCGTCGGATACGCTCACGCACCCGTTGCCCCGTCCTTGAGAGAGAAGCCGGGACCTGAACACCGGAACGCCGCGTGAACGTAACCGAAAGCGTCCCTGTCTTGAGCCACACGAGCGCCCCCGAAACGGGATTGTAGCGATACGGTGCGATCGTTACTGCCAGCATTCGCCAGTGGCGTAGCTGCATGCCGGACGTCGCGTGAATATGCGAGTCGGGAGCAAGAGCGTCAGTGCCATAGGCGTCGACATCACGGCCGTCGACGATGGTCACGCCGTCAGGCCAAATGGGATCGCCCGGCGACAGCGCAAATACGGGCCCGCAGGGCCCCACGTCCCATTCGCCCGGAACAGACTCGATAGTCGTGTTCTGCACCGTGCTCGTAACGCTCGCCATGTCGACATCAGGCGGCAGCAGTATCCTGAAGTAGACCTGTGGCAGTCCGGGTTGTCCGGACGTGCCGCCAAGCGGTACGCCGCCGAAGACGGCTTCGCCGCTCTCGTTGGTTGTCACTGTGATGGCTGTGTAGTCGAGTCCAAATGTCAACTCATTCTCGGCTGCAATCGTCGTTCGCACCGACAATCCCACTAGCAGCATGACCGCGCGGACCATACACCAATATGTGCGATTCATCGTTTTCATTCCTCTGGCTCCCATATTCATATCACTCGAACTCCGGCGCATCGACGCTCACGCGAACGGTATCCAGATACGACATTCCGCCCCAACCGCTATGGAACGAAAAACACGAGAACTCCGCGATCCCCGGTCTACTGAACCCCAGATCGTCCAGCACCTTCACTTCATTCACGTAGAGGTCCCATTCCCGTTGAGAGTAGTCCTGTTTGATCGTGAAGCGGTCGTAGCCGTTCATTCCGGCAATGGTCACATCAGGCGCAACGACCCACGCTCCGCCTCCATTCCCGTCCCCGTCGTACGCGACTACTTGCCCTTCGCTGTTGACGGCGAAGAACGACGGTTGCCATGGTGCAATCGCGTTGGTAGACGGGTGTCCCCCGGGCATGCCGAACCGAGGCGGTTGGTAGCGCGCCCGAAAGTCAACCCAGACCGTCGATGCCCCCGCGGCCGACAGAACGTACCGCAGCTCCGTGGGGGACGTGCCCGCGGCGACCGCCGTGTCTCCATCAAACGTGTCCGTCACATACACACTCCCGTTCGTGGGCTCGACATCCCATCCACTCCGTCCCCACAGAGCGGCGTATGGCGTTTCCAGCGGAAACCGCCCGAGTGCATCGGCGCGGCAAGTGTACACAGCATCCACGCTCGTTGTGACGGATCCGTTGGCCCCGACCAGCAGCAGATCGTTGCACCCCGCCAGCGCTATGCCAAACCGTGCGTTCGTGACCGACAGCTCGCCTTCCGCCACCGACTCCAACTCCCAGCTTCCCCCATTCTCCTCGTAGAAGTAGACCGCGCCTGCGTTCGGCATGTCTCCGATTTCAAGGGTGTAGTCGAAGATCCGGCGAGGATTCGCGTACGAACCCACGGCCAGCCTGTCGCCTGCGAATGCCACGGCACATCCGAAACTGGCGTCGTCTCCCAACCCCGGCGGCTGAAGCCGTGCGACCTCGACCCAGTCATTGCTCGCGTTCCTTTCGAACACGTAAGCTGCCCCCGGTGGATGGTTGTCATCGGCGTATCTCTCCTCGTTGCGAGCTCCGACGGCAAGCAGGTTGTTGCCTCGAATCGCCACGCAAGACCCAAAGTAGTCGAACCTGGTGAGCCCCGCCGCCCCCAGTTGACGTACTGCTGACCAGCTTGATCCGTTCCAGTCACATACTCCCACCCTGCCCGCGCCAGTGAAGCTATCGTATTGCCCTACGACCAACGTGTTGCCGTCCTCGGTGAAGTCCATACATGTGCCCATATGCTGGCAGTATCCGGGGCCAGTGTACTCCTGTTTGATCACATCGTTGGTCCAAGCCGCCCCATCCCACCGGTAAATGTACACCGAGCCATCCTTGTTGTACGGAGCCCGGTCCCAGGGCGCGCCAACGGCCAACAGGCCCGGTCCCATAGCCACTCCTTCACCGAACCGGTCGCCCGGATCGGCATCGAATGCCGTCACCTTGGAGCGTGGTCCCCAATTCGTGCCCGTACGTTCAAAGATGTACGCCGCCCCGGCATCGGTTCCGGCATCATCGTCGAAGAAGGCACCCACAACCGCAGTGTCGTCACGAATGGCCACCTTCGACCCAAAGCGGTCGCCTGCCGACCCCGACCACGCCCGCAGCACGTCTTCGCGGAGCCAGTTGGTGCCGTCCCAACGAAAGACATACGCCACCCCGTTCGTGCCGCCGCTCGCGTCCTGCGCCCCCACAATCGCCCGCTCCCCGTCGAAGTCGATGGCCCCGCCGAAGTTCTGCGCTCCCTCATCGCCGCGAAGCACGTCGTACAACTCAAAATCCTCCTCGAACGGCAACGTGGCGTACGCGTTCGACGAAACCGGATCGTTGCCGTGCGCGTACTCCGCTCCGTCCCCCATCCCGTCGCCGTCCGTGTCCGATACCGTCGGGTCGGCGTTGAGCGTGTATTCGAGGAGGTTGTTGAGGCCGTCGAGGTCATGATCATCGTCGCCAGACTCACCCAGACCAAACAGGTAGAATCCCTCCCACCAATCCGGCAGTCCGTCGGAATCCGTATCCGCATCTTCCAACGTGAGCACGATGTTCGTCTCCATACCGTCAACGGTCAGCGGATTGCCGGCATATTCGACCCAAGCCTCGGAAGTGATGTCAACCGTGCCGTTGGCGATGGAATCACGCCAGGACTTGATCCAGTAATCTCCCGGGGGAAGGTTGACGAGGTGCCAGTTCCCGGGATCTGTTGTCTGAATGGCATGCGGCGAGACCCAGCTTCCCGCGCTTGTCGCGGCAATTACGTTCATCGTGCCGCCCTGCCGCCCATCGTAGACGGTGGTTCCCTTGACGTTGGGCGGATCGTCGGAATCCTCGGGATTCGTGCCGCCGATGTAGCGCTCCCAACCCGTGCTCATGCCGTCCTCGTCATGCTCCACGGTATCGTCATAGGCGAGGAAGTAGCGCGTTTCGTAATTCAGCCAGTCGGTCTTGACGTGGGTCAACATGTTGGTCGCCGGCGGCGGATTGGTGGTGAAGACGATACTCCAGTCCCAGTCCGCCTCGACCAGCGAGCTCCCCTCGATGAGCGTGAAGCGGTTCGTGAATCCGGGAGGCCAGGCGAGCGTCACGTGCAAGGACTGGTTCGACGCGCCGTACGGGCCGACGGCCTGGATCGCCTGAAAAGTGAGCCCCGTGACGCTCTCACCCCCACCCATCATGCGCGCTCGACCGCCCCCCTCGTCGACGGCCATCGCGGCCATGGCGCCCTGATAGACAGCCAGCCGGGCGGCGTCCTGCCTGCCGACAAGTAGTCGATACGACACCGCGACCCGGCTCGGATCGTAGAGACGCAGAAGCTCCAGCAGCTTCCGCCGGGTTCGTTGATTCGGAGGAAGGGCCCCGAAGGCCACCCTGGCATGGGAAGCGGGATCGAACGCGCGCTCACAGGGCATGACCCTGGCGATCTGGTCGCGTGCGTTTCTGACCACGACTTGCCAGGTCTTGGGGCGCCGCTCGAACGTTGCCCTGTAGACCGCAACACCGCTGGGGTGCTCTTCGGGAATCAAGCGCTTCATGATTCTCGACGTCAGGGCTCGTCTTGGAAGTACTAGAAAGCCTCCCTCTTCCACGTGGATGAACGCCGGCGACGGAACGAGAATCGGAAGCAGCATTTCCACTCGCTCCCGGTATTGGTCCGCGACTGCCTCCAACGAATCGACCCTTGTCAGCATCAGTCCGTCGAACGCGGACTGTACTGACTGCTCCACCTCGGCCCTTGACGGCCCAGGCGTCGCGTCCGCGGCTGCGTCTTGCCCGAAAACCGGCAGGATACGGCCCCAGATACATGCGCACACGATTGCTCGCGCAACAACAACCTTCATGCTTCCTTCCTCCTCCTCTCCTTCTGCCCCTTACCCGTTGCCCTGTCGCACCTTCTCCGGCCTGTCCTTCGTTCTCTTCGCTCTCCTCCGTTCAGATTCATGCATTCTGAACGAAAGGCAACGCGGGAAACGAAGAGGCTGTGCCGCAAATCGGCACAAAAGAGGCGCGACCCGTTCGCGCCAGTTAGAGGGACAGCCAAGCCCCACCGCAGAACGCTCGCGAAGCCGCGCCCATAGCGGGCGCGTCTCCGGCTGCGTCGTTCTGCGTAGTGAAATGGCTGTTTTCTAACTCGACTCTATAGGAAATTGTATTTTCTGAGAATCCGGCTTTTGGGAAGGCCGGAGGT
>CAZKRK010000421.1:0-6800 GCA_964555035.1 uncultured Victivallales bacterium
ATACGTTCGCTTCGCTCGGAAAACCGCGCCGCGGCGCTGGTGATCCTGGACGTTCGCGTAGAGAGAGGTCAAGAAGAGATGCTGATCGCAGCTCGTGTACGGGGTAAGGCAGCCCCTGCCTGCTCAAGCCTGCGGTCATGTCACGCCGTCGGCGTAAGCAAGGCGAAAGCCGGAGGAGGAGCATATGACGAGTCAGTCCACCATAACGTACCAGTTGCCTGATCTTGCTGCGTGGTTCATGAGGAGAATGAACGTACTCGTCATGTGCGGTCTCCTTTTGGTCTTCGTGTGTGTGGTGGCCATCCCCGACGCAGACGTGGCGCTATCGCGTGCAAGCATCGCTATTGCGTTCGTCATGTTCGTCCTCGTCGGTGCTGCTACGAGCATCCTAATCAAGCGCTACTCCACACCACGCATTGTGCATACTGCCAGCCTGACGCCTGTCGCTGTTGAGGCAACCACAATCCTGGGCCAGCAAGTGACCATCCCGTACGCTGATATCGAGAAGATGCGCGCAGCCAGTGTTCCCCAAGGCGTGCAGATCGTCGCTCGAGAGCCAAAACGGAAGCTGTTCTTCATGGACAGCGCGGAGGGCTTTGTGCCCTTCGTCGCTCAGGTGGAGGAACGGTGCAACAAACACAGGATGGGGTACGTGGAGCAGGGCCTCCGAGGAGAGACTTGCTCCGACTGCAAGCGGTTTGAACCAGACACTGAGAATCACACCGCTGGGCAGTGCACGTATGGGACGGGCCTGAAACAAGGCGTTCTGGCAAATGCGCACTGTGACGGATTCGAGAGGAGCGGTGTTTGAGCAGCAAGTGGCTGCGAACAAGACGCCTGCACACGTACCGCTGAAAGCCGCGCGATGCGCATCTTCCAGCGTCCGGTGAGGCGCGACGTTCTGCGCTGAGAAGCGCTTCAAGAGCCCTAGATCACGAGTTGAACTATGCGCCGATTCTCTAGCTTCATTTCGTCATTCCTTCGGGTGGCCTACATCTGGGCAAAGTGGCGAATACGACCGGATCTGAAGCCGGTTCCGCCGTGCAAGACGTTCAGCAGGAAGAACTGCATCGCCTGCTACCGACTGCGCTTCAATACTAGGATGCTGACGTACGATCACATAGAGAACTATCGAATCCATCACCCGAGGAAGGACGACTTCTACGTGGTTGATGGGTACGCGCTCGATCTACGCACGGGAGACCATATCTCCTACCACCCATCTGGCCGCCTCCATTGGAAGGGAAAGAGGGGAGAGCCCACAACGCCCGCGGAAGGGGAGGCGGACGCCCGACGAGCGGCCCTCCTGAATGAGGCTGTCTCGCTCATCTGCGGAGAGATCGATGGATATTGTATTGCAGCTGGTCCCGGACTGTCCTTGGATTCACTCGCTACAATGGTGAGCATTCTGGACGGATACATCGTGCCGCCAATCGCCTACCTTGTTGATGTTTCAGAGTTTCAGAGGAGAGGCCGAGTTCATTTTCCTACGCCGCTGCTGCCTGAGGCCGTAGCAGCACGACGGATGCTGGCGGAGGCTCGGGCCAATGGGCAGTACAATGTAGTGTCCGCGGACGAGATGATGAGGACGATGCGGAAGCAGTTCCCCAACGCGCAGGTTCAGCGCCGCGCATCGAGCCCACAGTCGTACGCCTGCTACGACCAGGCGACGATCCAGGGCTTGTACAAACTCGCGCACGGCCTGATAGACAAGAAAATGGAGCAGAAGCCCTTGGCCTTCTGGACTGACCAGACCCACGACCAACCATCTCAACCCACTGCCAGCGGGGCGCAGAACAATCCGTTGCACCATTTATGTGAAGCGTCCGGTTATGTGAAGCGATCCCGGCAAACGGACGGATCACAAGTTCCTTTGTAGCGTTCCGCAGAGGTGCGCTCAACATAATTCGAGTGTACGATGGCCTCCTGGAGGCGCGCATGAGGCGCGCGGAAAGGAGGCCGTCATGTGTTTGGAACGGGTGTACGCCGGTGCGGCAGTCCGGCAGAAACTTCGCGCGGGGCTGTTGGGGTGGCTAATCGATGGTTTCTGCGGCTGGCTGCTTCATCGACAGGCGGCACGGCGAACGGTGCAGGAGCACGTGAGCCGTGTCGACCAATTGAGCAGTGGCTTCAGGGCGGAAGTGCAACGGCTGAAGGGCGGTGACGCCCGAGAGTTGCTTTGGGTTCTCGAACAACGTGCCGACCGGGCCGTGTCGGCACGTCAGCGTCGACGCGCAAGAAGTACGGTTCATCGCTTCGGCGAATACCTCATCTCGGAGGGGCTGAACGTATCCGAGCCGAAGCAAACGCATCTGTACGATCCGGTTCTGGCTGCCTATTTGGAGTGGTTGAGTAGAATCCGCGGAAACTGCTCCGCGACACTGAAACCGCGCCGTCTGCATGCCGTTCGGTTTCTGGAATGGCTGGGCGAAGAGGCCCGCTTTGAAGCGCTGGGTTCTCTGGACGCCGACCGCATACGCCGCTATGCCGTGGAGGCCACCGCGGAGCGTGGTAAGTCGCAGCGCGCCGAGATCCTCACTACACTGCGCGCCTTCCTGGAGTTCTGTTACCGCACCGGCCATACGGCGCGCGACCTCAGCGCAGCGGTGCCCAGGATGAGAAGCTACAAGCTCAGCGATACGCCGCGTGGATTGAGCGACGCACAAGCCCGCCTGGTTCTTGAGCATGTGGATAGAAACTGCCGCAGCGGTAAACGCGACTATGCCATGCTGCGGGTGCTCTACACGTACGGCGTGCGAGGCGTACAGGTCCGCCGTTTGTGTCTTGGAGACATTGACTGGCGCAACGACCGCATCCGTTTCCGCCCCGTGAAACGGGACAAGGGCAGCTTGCTGCCATTGACCGATGAGGTCGGCGAGGCCTTGCTGGATTACCTGCGCAACGAGAGACCCCGGGTCACCTATGCCGAGGTCTTCATGACTTCCCTGGCGCCGTTTCATCCACTGTGGGATTCGGCGCTGCTTTCCGGCGTCGCACGCCGTTGGATCGAACACGCCGGCATCGAAGCGCCCGCGATGGGAACGCATGTCTTTCGCCATGGTTTCGTCGGCACAATGATTAACAAAGGACATTCCCTCAAGGCCATCGCGGACGTGCTCGGACATCGCCGGTTGGCCAGTACCTTCATCTACACCAAGGTCGACTTTCGCAACCTCAGAAAAGTCGCACTGGAATGGCCGGAGGTGTTCTGATGAGTACGAACGGATTCAGAAGCTCCTTGGCCGAAAACATGGATCGTTTCGTCGATATCAAGTGTTGCGGAGGCATCAACCGAAAACGATTGGTCGACAAGCTCAGCTTCTTCGATCGTTTTGTCGCTGACAACGAATACCGTTGCCGGCGCATAGGATCGTCGCTGACCACGGCCTATATCGAAGAGCTCGCGCGAGTGGGAGCGGGGACACGCTACAACAGGTTCTGCGTATGCAGACAGTTCTGCGAGTTTCTGGCGCAGGAGGATCCGGATTCGTACGTCCCCGATTCGATTCCATCCGGCAGAAACGGTGCGGTGCGCCAAGCCCATATCTACAGCGGGGAGGAAATCGCCGCTGTGATGCGGGAGGCTTTGGCTCTGTCACCGCAACGGCCCTTGCGCGGGAAGACCTACTGCACGCTGATCGGCCTGCTCAGCGCCACAGGCATGCGGATCCACGAAGGGATCGGGCTGAATCTGGAAGACTTCCATCGCGACGAGGGCTTGCTGTACGTACGCGAAGGCAAGTTCAGCAAATCGCGTTGGGTTCCGTTGTCGCCCTCCGCCCGGCAGGCTCTGGGTCGCTACACCGAACGGCGCACACTCAGCCCGCCGCGCGATCCCGATTCCCCCCTGCTATTGAACCTATGGGGCAAGCGACTGAACTACAGGACCGTGTACGGGACGTTCCGCCAACTGCTCGTTCAGGCCGGGTTGCACTCGGGGAAAGGCCCGGGACCCCGTATCCACGATTTTCGCCATACGTTCGCGGTACGATGCCTGTTGCGCTGGTATCGCAACGGCGAGGACCTCAACGCACGCCTGCCCTGGCTGGCCACTTACATGGGACACGTCGAAATCGCCAACACCATGGTCTATCTGCATGCAACCGCCGAGCTGCTCGAAGAAGTAAGCAGCCGTTTCGAAAAGCACTATCGAACCACAATCCACCCACTCAACGACTGATTCGAAGGAGACCTCCGATGCAAACGCAAACTCATCCTATCGCCACTTATCTCAAAGGCTTCCTGGAGCACTTTCTGCCCCTCGAGAAGGGGACCTCGCAGAACACCGTACTGTCCTATCGCGACACGATAAAACTGCTCCTGCGTTATGCCGCCGATACGCTGAAGCGTCCCCTCGACGACCTCACGGTGGAGGAACTGACCATGGAATTAATCCTGGCATTCCTTGACCATCTGGAGTCCGAGCGCGGCTGTACGGCGAACACGCGCAATCAGCGGCTTGCCGCGTTGCGCAGCCTCTTCAAGTACATTGGCCGGCAGACGCCCGAGTTGCTGCTGCACGTCCATCGGATCTGTGCAATCTGCATGAAAGCCACAGAGGACAAACCCATCGAGCATCTCACTTCCGAGGAGCTCAGCGCCATAACCGCGGCTATCGACCGAAACACCGATCCGGGCCGCAGGGACTACGCGCTGGTGCTCTTGTTGTTCAACACCGGAGCGCGCGTCTCGGAAATCGTCAACTTGACATGCGACGATGTCATACTCGGCAAAAGCCCGAAGATCAACATCCTGGCCAAAGGCAACAAGCCGCGCGCTTGCGTGCTGTGGCGCGACACCGTCAAAGCCATCCGCGCCTGGCTCCAGGTCCGCTCACCGCGCACCGACGACGACCCTCACGTTTTTCTCAACGCTGTCGGCGATCCGCTTACCCGCTTCGGCGTCACGCACATCCTCAAGAAGTATGCTGCAATCGCCGAGGACGATTGCCCCTCCTTGGCCACGAAGAGAATCTCGCCACACACTCTGCGTCATTCCACGGCCATGCACCTGTTGATCAGTGGCGTCGAGATCGCCGCCATTGCCCTGTGGCTCGGTCACGCCAGGCTGGAGACGACCAACAAGTATGTCGAATGCAACATGGAGATGAAGCGCGCACTCATCGAACGCGTCGACGTACCGAAGGGCAAACGACCGCGGCCCAAGTGGCACGCCCCCAAGACCATCGCATGGCTCGACTCACTCAGGAATCCCGCACCACTTATGTGAAGCGAGCACAACAAGAACTCGCTTCTTTCGGAGAGATCATGCACACTAACTTAATCACGCAACATAACCGGGCGATTCACATAAACGGTGTTATGTGGATCTCCACATAAACCCGTACCACTGAAAGCCGCGCCAGGGCGCGTCCTTCAGCGTCTGGTGAACGGTCACGTTGGCATCAAGAACAGACCTATGACACCGGATGAACTAATCGCTGCGGCTACGGAATACTACCTGCATGTCCGGAATTTCAACGGCTACCCGGGGCACCACATCCATACTCAACATGGCATTCCCTACGAGCAGATCAGGAACCTGTTCGGAAGCCTTGTGTCCGACGGCCGCGGGACAATTGTCTTTGGGGATCTGCACCCGAACCCGCATATCCGAGCCTTTGCCGATGAGGCACAAGACCTGCAGCTCCAGAAACTTGAAGCGGCCTCCCTGGAACTCGCATGTCTCTTCCCATCCGCGCTCCACCTTGCCGCGGTCGTGAGTGATACAGATTATCAAGACAAGCCGTTCACCCGAGAACTTGCCCTTGGCGCCGGCCAGTTGGAGTTTAGGTCGTTCGATCTGTCCGTGCTGGAGATCTACCGCAGCGATCCACGCTACCACTACGACAACGACGACGTCAGAGGCAAGATCTGTGTCACTGACGAGTTCTACGAGTCGGACCAAATGCAGGAGAAGGACCAAGTCATTCTCGAGACGTTCGGCTTTTCATACGACGACGAGATGAATAGAGCGGTTGCCGCGTTCCTCATCTACCTGAGTCGATTGAGTCCCGAACACCAGCAGATTTGGAACTCCAAACGGCTCCCCGGCAAGTTCAGGCTGCACCCCGATTACTACAGGAACTGCATTCTGGGGGACTGGGCAGCAGGCATCTCCGTTTTCGACGGCTTCATTGAAGAGCTGAAGCTCGTTAACCAGATGTGCGTCGCAATGAACCGACCACCCCTCTTCCGCAACACCTTCGAGGCCAACCGTCCACGGAACTTCTCGTTCCTTGTCCGACCAACCCAAGAGGAGTTCAATGCCTTCGCGCTAACCCTGGATAAGATGATGTCTGACAACATCAGCAAGGGCTTCTTCATGCGAGATGTACCGGATGAGACAGAGGAAACGCGAGACGACGGCAAGATTGTTGTGCGGCAGCGAGGAACAATCGCAATGCTTGAGGACTGGTTCTCGCTCAAAGTCAGGCCTACTGATCCAGAACCTGCGGCGGAGATGATTGCGGCCTTCAAGAAGGTCCGCAAACTTCGCCAGAAGCCAGCGCATGCAGTCAAGCCCGACGTGTTCGACCAGAGGTTCTTCCGCGATCAACGGGACCTAGTCATCGCAGCATACACAGCAGTGATGACGCTGCGTCAGTTCTTCGCGGGGCATCCGTTGGTACGAGGCGCTGACCTAGAGATCCCCCACGTACTGACAGAGGGGAAGATCTGGACACAGTAGGATGCCAACAAGATGAATCCAGGATATTGTCGCTGGCGCGCCAAATCCTGATTCACGACGAACCGCGCGGTTTTCGCGGTGGGTTAGGCGACATTCTTGGTTCTGTTCTT
>CAZKRK010000422.1:0-6760 GCA_964555035.1 uncultured Victivallales bacterium
CTCCAGGTTCAATTGACGGGCGTTTCGCAAACGTAGACCCTTTTCGGACAGGGTCTATTCACGCCCAGGAGCGCTAGCCCCCGCACCGTCCCCGCACCGTCTCGTACAGCGCTTCGACGCGGACGGCGATGCGGGCGGAGTCGGAAGGCGAGTAGTCGGTTTCGATGCGGAGATAGGGCACTCCCAGCTTCTCGGTCACGAACTCCTTGACGGCTTTGGACTCCACGTCATACGTCAAGCAAGCCTGCCAGATGAGTTCGACCACGCACTCGGCGCGGTAGTCGCGCGCCAGTTCGCGCAGCAGGTCGATCCGGCGGGTGTTCGGGGTCATGACGGAGCACGGCAGGTGGAAGTACTTCTCGGCCAACGCCAGCAGCGGATCTTGCGCGTCTTCATCGATGTCCTCGACGATCGGTTTGAGTCCGGTGCAGTTTTCCTGGCAAACGACGAGGCCGCCGCTGTCCTCCAGGATCTCCATGACACGTTCCGCGCCGTGGGGGAGGGGGACGCCGGTGAGAAGCACGCGGACGCGGTTGGTGCATGCGGTCTCGTCCGGGAGCGCGCTTTCCAACTCGGCCAGTATCTTCTCGTATTGCTCGATGTCCGCCGGCAGGCAGGAGATCAGGCTCTTGAGGTCGAGTAGCTGTCGCCCGGTGATCGGTGGCGAGTCGGCCTGCATGACCGCGGCCAGCCTGCGGCGCAGGGCTCGTTCGCGGTTCATCTTCCGGATCGCATCGCGCAGGGCATCATCCGTGATTTCCGTGCCCAGCCGGTCTCCGAGCACTTCCCGGAGCCTGTGGAGCTCCTTCACCCAGTGCAGAAAGGCATCGGCATCGTCCGGTTTCTGCGGCAACTCCAGTACGTGCATCGGGTGGCGTCGTGCCAGGAGCTCGTACATCTTCTTCTTGCCGTCGCAGGTCGTCTCGGCCACCAGCAGGTCGGCCATTTCCAGGAACGGGTTGGCCTTGTTCACGCTGTAGCCGTACGTGGACTTGATCAACGGGCAGAGGTTGGCCGGCAGATCGTCCTCGGCGGCCGGAATCGTCTCCGCCGAGCCGCCGCAGAGGCAGACGGGCAGACCGCCCGCGGCCATGATCAGTTCGCGCGGGGTGTACTCGCACATGATGCCGACCACCGGCCGCCCCGCGTCCTTGGCCTTGGTCGCAAGCTCGTAGCAATGCCCGGCCATGTCGTCGAACCACGCCAGAACCGCGGGCTTGTCGCCGCCGGCGTGATCCGTGCCGCCGCATGCCGGTTCGGGAGGGTTACACGGATCGCAAGAACTGGTGTCTGCCGGCTTTTTTCCGCAGCAGGCTGTCATGGAATGCTCCCTTCATGTCGTGGGGCTGTGTCAAGAGGCATGGGCATCCGTAGCGCGGAACGGATTTCCGCGCTACGGGCGCCGACGTCTCGCTCTGGAGTCACTCTTGATTCAGCCCCGCCAACGATGCAGCGGCCTCTCACCTCTTCTTCGCGACGAAACGTCCCTGGGCGATCTTGCCGTCGTGGGCAAGCCCCTGCATGAATACCATTTCCCCGCCCATGGCCTGCATCAATTCCATGTCGAAGCCGATAATCTTGAGCGCGTCGTATGTCAACTGCTTGTTGAGCATATCGAGATACAGGTCGCAGTGCGGCGCGAATTGCTCCGTGTTCTCGGCGGCGACGACCTCGCAGCCATTTTGCCCCAGCAGGGCACTGTATCCGGCAATGTCCTGGACGTTGGGGAACTTCATGAAGGCCAGGAAGCGCTGGGCTTCCTCCTCGCTCAGTCCTGCCGGGCCTTCGACCCAGTCGGTGAAGGCGATGGTTCCGCCCGGTTTGACGAGGCGGGCCGCTTCGGCGATGAGCTTTGCCTTGTCGACCACGTAGCACCAGGCGTCTTCGCCCCACACGAAATCCGCGCACGCGTCGGGCAGCCCGCTGTCGCAGACGTCCGCCAGCGTGAAGCTGATCTTGTCGGCCAGGCCTTCGGCTTCGCAGCGCGCACGGCCGCGTTCTACGACGGTTTCGGTTGCGTCTACGCCCTGCATGCCGGCCACGCCGCGAAAGCGTGTCAGGAAGCGCATGCCGGCACCGTTGCAGCAGCACAGATCGACGCCGGACATGCCTTCACCGATTCCGGCCTTCTCCGCCAGCGCCATCGATGAGGCAAATCCACCGATGTGAATCTGCTCTCCCATGACGAGCTCCCACAGGTCGCCCTCGGGGCCGTTGTAGACATCCTGCACGTTGCTCAGTCCGATTCCTTCAGTCTGTTTCATTGTGTTGTCTCTCCTCCGTCTGTGTTCAGTGCTTTGCGAATTCGGGCGTAGTGCGCGAAAAAGTCCTCGGTGGCGGTGTCGCGTGGCCATTCGAGTGTGACGGGAAGGTCGAGGATAGGGCGGCCGGGGTGGGGGCAGAACACGACGACCCTCTGCGCTACGAGCAGCGCCTCTTCGATGTTGTGGGTCACGAAGAAGACCGTCATGCCGGTTTCGCGCCAGAGTTCGACGATCATCGTTTGCAGCGCGCGGCGCGTAACGTCGTCCAGTGCGCCGAAGGGTTCATCCATCAGGAGGACTTGCGGGTCGACGGCCAGCGCCTGGGCGATGGCGGCGCGCTGGCGCATGCCGCCGGAGAGCTCGTGGGGGTAGGCGTGTCCGAAGGCTTCCAGCCCCACCTTGTTCAGGAGGTATGCGGCCCGTGCGGCACGGTCGCGGCGGCGCATGCCGCGCATCTCGAGCGCGAAGGTCACGTTGCGCTGCAGGTTGCGCCAGGGAAGGAGCGTGTAGCTCTGGAAGACGCACGGCATGTTGCGGCCGGGCTCCAGTCCGGCTCCCAGCTCGATCCGTCCCGCGGTTGGCGATTCCAGGTTCGCGGCGAGATTGAGTAGGGTGGTCTTCCCGCAGCCGGTGGGACCGAGGATCGCGACGAACTCACCCTTGTCGATCGCCAGGTCAACGGCATCCAGGGCTACGACCTCGCGACCGGCGTCGGTGGCAAAGGTCTTGCCGACCTTGGCAAACTTGATGGCCGGGGTTGAGTTCACGGTCTCTACATCTCCTTGCCGTGCCATCGTACGAGGCGGCGCGTGGCGGACATCATGCCGGCGTTCAACAGGGCGCCGATCGCGGCGATAATTATCATGCAGGCGATGACGATGTCCATGCCGCATTGATCGGACGCGTACATCAGCAGGTAGCCGACGCCGCTGTCGCTGCCGGGCAGCATCTCCGCGGCAATGATAACGAACCAGCACGTGCCGATTCCCTGCCGCAGTCCGGTCAGGATCATGGGAAACGAAGCGGGGAGGTAGACGTGGCGGAAAACCTGGGCGCGGGACGCCCCCAGTGTCTGAGCCAGGCGCCGGTACTGGTCACGCACGCCGCTGACCCCGTCGACGGTGTTGACCAGTATGGGAAAGAACGCGCCCCAGAAGAGGACGAACACCATGCCGAGCTGAACGTGGTCGAAGACGGTGCGCGACAGGCGGACGCCAAAGAGGTTCGGGATTGTCGTCAGCTTGAAGACGGCGATAGCAAACGGTATCCACGCGATCGGGCAGAGCGGCCGCAGCAGCTCGAGCAGCGGTTCGAGGAAGCCGCGCACGGTACGCATGGCGCCCATGGCGATGCCGAGCGGGACGGCCACGAGGGCTCCGAGCGCGAATCCGACCACGACCCGGACGAAGCTGACCGCGGTGTTCCCGAGCAGGGAGCCGGAAGCGTAGACATCGCGAAGAGGATGAAGGATGCAGGCAAGGACGTCGCTGGCCCTGGGCAGTATCCAGGGCTGCGCGAGGCGAGTGGCGCCCAGTTGCCAGAGGAGCAGCAGGGCGGGCAGGACGACGGCCCACCCGACGAGGGCGGGCCAGTCGTCCTTGCGCCATAGCGTTGGTCGCCTACTGCTCAAGTCGTTTGATTGCCTTGTTCAGAATGCTCAGATCGTAGCCCAATTCGGCCGCCTGCGGTTCCGAGACGCCCTTGAGCGAGCCCGTGAATGCGCCGAGGCCGTCCATGGCCTTGATCCAGGTTGCCATGTACCCATGCCAGGCGTCGTCCGGCGTCATGCCGTACCCGCTGGTGGGCATGCTGTCCTTTTCGACCTCCGCGGTCGTACCGATCCAGCGCGAGACGGCCTTGATCGAGGTGTCGAGGTCCGTATTGATCATGCGTGTGCCTTCCAGCAGCATGACCATCAGGGCCTCGATCGCGACGGCCTTCTCTTTCATGGCGGCCGTGCCCGCTGCTACGCAGCAGCAGGGGTGGTTGCGGAACGTGCCCGGCGGCAGCTCTTCGAGGTCGCAGATCACCTTCAGCAGGCCTTTTGACTTGCCGATGGCCGGGAAGGGATTGTTGCCGACGTAGGCGTCGACCAGGCCTTCCGACAGCGACACGTTCAGTTTGCCGCCGCCCTTGACATTGATCATGTGGACTTTCGCATCCGTCGCCGAGACGTCGCTGCTGAACGAAATCCCGGCCTGGGCCAGGGCTTCCTCGAAGATCATCTTGGCGCAGGCGACGGGGCTCTTGTAGCCCACGCGCACCGGCTCTTCGGCCTTCTTGATGAGGTCCGTGAACTCCGCCCACGTGTTCGCGGGGCAGTCCGGCTTCACGACCAGCATGTCGCCCTTGGAGTGGAGCGGCGCGACCAGGCGCAGAGGCGCGCCCTTGTCGACCGCGGCCAGCACCGGCGCGACGCCGCCCAGGCCGATCTCGATCACGCCCTGGGCCAGGGCCGTGGGCATCTTCGAGCCGCCGCCGACTTTGACGATCTCCATGTCGGCCACCTTCGCATCGCCGTCGAACAACTCGTACAGCTTGCGGTCCTCGACGCAGACCAGCTTCACGCCGGTCTTGGCCGCGATCGCCTCGCAGTTGTCGATGGCAACGAAGAGCGCCGAATGGTGGTCGTGGCCGACGTGGCCGACCTTGAGCACGACCGGTTCCACGGCGGGTTGCGCTTCGGCCGCGCCGGGTTCGGTTGGCTCGGGCTGTGGCTCGGGTACGGGCTTCCGGTCCCGGCAGCCCGCGGCCGCCAGCAGACCGGCCGCGAGCAGACAGAACGAGAGTTGTTTGAATAGGGACATAGGTTTCTCCTTACAGTGTGGGTGGGCCGGACGCTGTGCCTCGGATAGTGGGCCGGATCTGCAATCCGGCCGAGAGAGTGGCGAGCATGAGGGGAGAGTGTCTTGACCGTCGGCTGTCTATTCTCGGTAACATGCTCTTTCCTCTCTCGGCCGGATTGCAAATCCGGCCCACTGAAGATCAGGATCTGCCCACTCGATTTTCCGTTTTCCTCAACTGTTTCGCGGGCTCAAGCGCTCAGTAGCGCCCGAACAGCTTAAAGACACCGCCGATTTCATCGCGGTAGGTCATGCTCGAGTCCAGGTTGACGATGGCGCCGATCTTGGTCGTGATGTGCCCCGGCTTGATGATCCAGAGCAGACCGGGCACGATGTCGTGACACTCGCCCTTGCTGTCCTTGTGGATGTAGTTGTACTCGACGCAGGGACGTATGGCCTTGGTCAGGCGCACGTACGTGCCGGCATTGATCTCAACCACGTCGCTGCCGCCGCCCATATCGATGCGGTAGCCGGGGTTGAGGTGGACGTTGAACCACTTCCACGCTTTCGATATCTCGGTCGTGAACTTGACCGAATCGTTGTCCGTGCCGGCTTTGCACTGCGGTTCGCCCGTGTCGAAGTAGTACCAGACATCCAGTGCGATGCCCGGGATCGTCTCGCTCTCCTTGATGCAGTTCCACTTGTGGAACACGAAGACGTTGCCGATGTGGTCGTCGTCGATGTCCTTCTTGCTGGACTTGAGCTCCGTCCAGATGTAAGGCACACCGACGGCGACGTGGGCATCCTTGATGTAGCCGTACTTGGCTACGGGCACGACCATGAGTTTATCGAACTTGTTCGGTGACTCGAGGTCCTTGTAGGAGCCGCCCGACTTGATCTCGTCCTGGTCGCAGTACTCGACCTTGACGGCGACGGACAGGTGGTTCTTGCCGACCGGCTTGGCCGTGCGGCAGCGCCGCAGCAGGCTCATGGGGTACTTGCCGTAGACGGGTTTGGGTTTAGGTTTGGGTGCGGCCTCCTGCGCCAGCGCCGAGCCGCAGACGATGATTGTACATATGGCTGTGGTGAGATGTTTCTTCGTAATCACTGATTGTCCCCTGAATTTGAACTTGTACTTGTAGCCGGCGGAAACGTCGTCCCGTGGAATTGCGCCCGCAGGGCGCGTTTTGTTCCCGAGACGGTTCCATGTGGAAACAACTACCCCTGTCATGTCATCCCGGGATGACAGGCGGGGATTGGTGTTTCCGGTCAGTAATGGTCGCTCGACGGCGTTGTCGGCCCGCGATGGCGGCCGGCACCGAATTGTCGATGGAATGCGGCAGAATGCGGCAAGGCTGAAAGCAGGAACGGCGTTGTCAGGAATCCGTGCCGACGGGGGCGGGGAGTCGAGGCGACGCGCATGGCTGCTCGTTGCCGGCGAGAACTGTGGCGGACACGCACCCGGCGCATCCATTCTCACCGCCCACTCATCGACAGTGTGCGAGCAATCGAATCATGCACATCACCCCCTTTCGTGAACCACTGTTTGTCACACATGTGACAGTGGTGGAATGCTAGCTGGTGGTGGGGGGGAGTCGAGGGAAAAGTGTCACGTCCTGATTTCCGTTTGACACCTTTTGGTTGTTGCTTGAGATGGTCTTCATAGTACAGGGGTCATGGGTAGACACACCGCGGGCCTGCCCCTCACCCGCC
>CAZKRK010000423.1:0-6750 GCA_964555035.1 uncultured Victivallales bacterium
TTGCGAGTCATGGCGTCAACTGCGGAGCAGTTGAACTGCCGGATATAGGGTGAATGGCGCGCTCCCACCTCTCCCCTCGGGGGAGAGGTCGCCGCAGCGCAGCGAAGGCGGGTGAGGGGCTGACCATTGGCGCGTGGACATGATTCGGAGGCATCATCGGGGACTGACATGACAGAGACAGACAACACTTCTGAAGCCCTGAGCCTTCGTCCCCACCCGCGTCTGTTCGCGGGGCCGGAAGCCGTGGCCCGGCTGAAGCGCCGGCCGGCACTGGAATGGCTGAAGGGCGTGGATGCCTGGGTGCGCGAGAAAACTGACGAATGGAAGGACGTGCCGCCGTTCATAGAATGGAACAAGGGCGAGTTCTGCTTTTGCATCAACCATGGCCGCGAGCTTGAGGTCAGAGTGCTCTCCCTCATCGTGCGCTGGCTGCAGACCGGCGACGCGCGATATCGCGATGGCGTCATCGAGCATGTCCGCTGGATGCTGGAGCATGATCCCTGGAGCGAAGCGTTTGTGTTGGGCGAGCCCGATATCGCGGACGTGTTTGACCTCAACCACGGCGGTCGCGCAACCACGCTGGCGATTGCGTATGACCTGCTCTACAACTCACTCACGGACGACGAGAAGGCGCTCTTCCTGCGTGTTGCCGGGACCCGTGTCCTTGAGCCCGGATTGAACACCTTCCACAAGGGCGGTCAGTGGTGGTATGCCGATGCCCACAACAACTGGAACGGCGTCTGTGCCGGTGGTGCAGGCATGCTCTGCCTGTCGCTTTACGACGACTGTGAAGAGGCCCGCCGGCTTTTCCCCAAGGTCGAGCAGAGCCTGGATGTTTTCATGCGTGCCCATGAAGAGAACTCCGGAGGCAGCGAGGAAGGTACGGGCTACTGGAACTACGGGATGCGCTTCGCCGCCCTGTTCCTGCGCAGCTACGAAGAAGCAACCGGCAAGCGACATCCCCTGCTGGCCTTGCCCTGTCTGCCGGACAGCCTGCTTTTCCCGCTCGACTTCAGTCCGCATGGCCTGGATGTGGGATTCGGGGACATCCCCGGCTTTGGCCAGCCGCTGCCCTTTCACTACGATACCGCGCGCGCGCTGAAATGCGACAAGGCCATCCGCCTGATCGATGCGCGCCTGGCGAAGAACCCATATCCCGTGCCCTCTACGCACACCGCCACCGGCATGAACTACTGGGATTCGCTTGAAGGCTCAATGCCGCTCTGGCTGCTGGTCCATGATGGTGTTGCGTCGCCGCAACCTGAAGTAGAGGAGAACGTGGTGCGGGTCGTTCCGGGACTGGATTGGGGACTGCTGGCAGACCGCATGCCGGAACCGCGTCTCTACATGTCGGTACGCGGGGGCAACGCGGGAGCGCATCATGCGCACGACGACTTGTTGAGCTTCCACTGCTGCGTCGGCAACGAAATCCTCGTCGGCAATCCCAAGCCCGGCAAGTACCTGCCGACGACCTTCAGCGCGCGGCGCAGAGAGATTCCCGATATCGGTCCGCGGTTCAAGAATACGATCCTGATCAACGGTGTGGGGATGTACCATCGGACAAAAACCGATTCGGTCGAGGTCGTCGACGGCCCGCGGCTGAAGGGGATCCGCATGGTTGCGACCACCGCCTTTACCACGCCCCTGGGTTCACCCCGTCCGCGCAACCCCTCGCGGGTCGACTTTGTCGGCAGGCTCTTCCTGATGCTGGACCGGCGCGCCTGGCTGATTGTCGACAGGATCTTCTCGGCTGCGGGCGGACCGTCGCTCTGCGAGTCGCGCCTGCACACCTATGCCGGCGTGGAACTCACCGATCGGGGCGCCCTTCTGACCGGCAAGACTGAAGCCCTGCGTATCGGCTATGCGGCCAACACGCCGGCCTTTCTGGCCACGGCCACCACGGCGCCGACCACGGCCCGGGACCCGGTGGCGACCATGCTGCGCTGGTGTCCCGATGTGTACCTCAGGGAGAAGGCGCCCCGCACCACCATTATGGCAACCCTGTTGACCCCCGGTACCGAGGATGCTTCGCTGGAGATCCGTGACGAGGGGGAACACGCAGTCATTCGGACTGCCGTTTGCGGGGAGAGCGTGAACATACGACTGAAGGATGACCTGACACCGATCGACTAGCCCGCCGTGAAATATGCGGGCGGGAGGGTGGGGATCTGAAGACCATGAGCACGACCGCGTCGGCCGACACAACCTACTTCATCGATCCTGTCGGGGGGGATGACGCAAGAAACGGGACAGAGGAGTCGCAGTCCTGGCGCACTTTTGTGCCCTTGAACCGGCTGGCCCTGTCCGCGGGCGACCGGGTTGAGATCGTTGCGCCAGGCGCTTTTGAGGAAAGCCTGGTGTTGAGGGGGCACGGTACGGCCGACGCGCCCATTACCGTGCGTTTCGCTCCCGGGCGCTATGACTTCTACCCGACACGTGCGCTCAAACGGCAGTACTACATTTCCAACTGCAACGGCGATCCCGAGGGCGAAAAGGCCATTGGGATCCTGGTTGAGAACGCCGGTCACGTTCACCTCCATGGTCCCGGAGCCCGCATCGTCTACCGTGGCAAGATGATCGAGCTTTGCATCGATCATGCGGAAGCCGTCACGATATCCGGACTGCAGTTCGACTATCACCGGCCAACGGTGTCGGAGTTCACGGTTGTTGCCGGTAGCGGCGTTTCGGCCGAGCTCGAGATTCACAAGGACTCGGCGTACCGTGTCGAGAACGGGGAGCTTATCTGGGAAGGAGAGGGGTGGACCTGCGGGCCTGACACCGAATCGCTGCTCGCCCAGGAGTTAGTGCCCGAGGCCGGCCGGCTCAGACGGTGCCCAAATCCCCTCGAAGGGCTCAGGATCGAGTCCGTCTCGCCTCGACGCGTGCGTGCCGTGGGCGAGCACGGCATGGCTGTGAATCACGTGTTCCAGTTTCGCGACGGTCGCCGGGACTGCGTGGGTGTCTTTGTCAATCGCAGCAGGGACGTGACGTTCCGCAACGTGGATTTCCTCTTCATGCACGGCATGGGTGTGCTCTGCCAGTTCAGTGAAGACATTACCCTCGGCAGCGTCAGGATCGCGCCTGATGCCGGCAGCGGCCGGACCTGCGCCGCGTGGGCCGACTGTTTTCACGCGTCCGGGTGCCGCGGGAAGATCAGCGTCAGGGACTGTCTGTTCTCCGGCGCACAAGACGATGCGATCAACGTGCACGGCACCCATCTGCGAATCGTTGAGGAGGTGTCGCGCCACCAGGTGAAGGTGCGTTTCATGCACCGCCAGACCTACGGGTTCATGGCTTTCGATCCCGGCGACGAGATTGAGTTCGTGCGTTGGGACACCCTCGAGCCCTATGCCCCCAACCGGGTTGCCGCGGTGGAGATGCTCGAGCCGAGGGAGTTGCTGCTCACGTTGGAGCAGCCCGTGCCCGCGGATTGGCATGAGGACGACGCGGTTGAGAATGTGACCTGGACCCCGGAGGTCGAGGTGCGCGGCTGCCGGGTGCGGCACATCCCGACCCGGGGATTTCTGCTCACGACCCCGCGAAAGGTGGTGGTCGCCGACAACCTCTTCGACCGAACGTGGATGTCCGCAATCCTCGTCGAGTGTGATGCTGAGGGCTGGTTCGAGTCCGGATGTGTGCATGACCTGACGATCGCCGGCAACCGGTTTGTCGACTGTGGCAAAGCGGCGGTCTGTATCGACCCGCGCAACAGCAAACCGAATCCCGCTGTCCACCGCAACATTCGCATTGCAGCCAACGAGTTTGTGTTGGGGCGAGGGGTGGCTGTCCGGGCGAAGGGCACCACGGGATTGACCATTACCGGCAATGCTATCCAGGCCCGGTCGTCGCTTGACGAGGGGGGAGTGTTCGCGGCGGACGACTGCCTGGCCGTGGAGATTGGGAATAACAGTTTCTATACCGTAACCGCGGATGAGCGGGAGGGAGTGAACCACGAATGAATGCGAATGAACGCGAATCCCGCCCCAACATCCTGGTCTTCTGCACCGACGAACAGCGCGGCGATCACCTCGGGTGCATGGGGCACCCCGTGTTGAGGACCCCCAACATCGATCGCATTGCCGCCGAAGGCACGCTGTTCCGGAGTTGCTACACGTCCAGCCCCGTCTGCATGCCGGCGCGGGCGACGATGCTGACGGGACTGACCAACCGCGCCTCAGGGGTGCGCACCCAGGGCGTGTCGCTGTCGGAAGATATCCCCACGCTGCCGGGGTTGCTTGCGGACGCAGGCTACCGCACTCACTCGGTTGGCAAGCTGCACCACCGGCCGTGGGGGGGACGCACGATCGCCGAGGGCGAGGACACGTCGAAGAACCCTGAACGACGGATCTACTGGAAGTGGCCCGGGCACTGGGAGGGTGGCCACTATACCGAGTTCCCGGACAACTACTACGGTTTCCAGACCCTGGACGTGGTTGGAGGGCACGTGAACTATGCCTGCGGCGACTACGTCACCTGGCTCGAAAAGCACCACCCGGGCGCCTATGAGGGCTATCGGTACAGTCATGCGAACCCCGGACCTTTGTCGATCGACCCCGGGCTGCACTACAACCATTGGATAGCGGATCGCAGCATCGAATTCATACGCGGCCACATCGACGACCAATCGGCAATCGTCAATCGTCAATCGGCAATGCCCTCGCCTTTCTACCTCTGGTGCTCGTTTCCCGATCCGCACGAACCTTTCGCGGCCGTGAAGAAGTGGAGCGATGTCTATGCGGATGCCGAAATCGAGCTCCCGAAGATCACCACGGAGTTGAGCCCGCGCAGTCGCTCCAAGACCATGGCGGCTGTTGGACTCGGGACCGAGGTGTACGACCCCGCGAGGACAAAGGAGTGCATCCGGCAGACCTACGGCATGATGTCGCATGTCGATGAGCAGGTAGGTAGGGTGCTCGACTGCCTGGAGGAACTGGGCATTGCCGATAACACCATCGTCATGTACATCTCCGATCACGGCGACCAGCTCGGTGAGCACGGCCTCTTTTACAAGGGCGTCCATCCGTACGAAGGGCACGCCCACATTCCTTTCCTGGCCAAGGTGCCTGGAGGAGTGAAAGGCAAGGTCGTAGACGATGTCGTCAGCATGCTGGACATGGTGCCCACCGTTCTTGATCTTGCCGGCGTGGACCAGCCCGGAGACGAACGGGATGGGGAGTGGCGCGAGAAGGCTGCACCCATTCAGCCGTCGCTGCCCGGCGAAGTCCTTACGCCCGTTCTGACCGGCGGTGCACACCCCATGCGCAAGAACGCCCTGATCGAGTATGACTGCGAGAACTATGCGGCTTTCGAGGAACTGCAGTACCGTAGCCTGGTCACCAACGACTACAAGCTGGTCTACTACGTCCCCACTGACGAGACCATGCTTTTCGATCGAAAGAACGATCCGGACGAAACCACGAACCTCGCCGACAACCCCGAGTACCAGGGGGTTGTCCTCGCGATGTTCAGGCAGTTGGTCGCCGAGATAACCCGCACCGAAAACCGCTTGCCGAGGTTCATAGGCTGTTGAAGACGGAATGGCCGGTCCGGGCTTGTGCGGGGATTGTCAGCCTCGGAGTTACTTACGCCGAGATCAACCAGTGGTTCTCTGCCGTGTTGTGACGCATGCGCGGGAAACGTAGGTCCGATTTGCAATCGGACCCAATCCACCCACGTTGTTTCAAGTGACGGGGGACGCCACGTCAGAGCGGCGATGGGTCCGATTGCAAATCGGACCTACGTTTGCGTCGAATCCTCATCCCACATCTCACATCCTCTCCAGCACATCCTGCAGCGTGCCGGCGAAGGGGCCGGGGGATTCCATTTTCAGTGAGACCAGCGCGGCGGCGAATCTCAGTGAGTCGGCGGGGGAATGGGTGAGGCGGCGGGCCATGTAGCCGGCAAAGGTGGTGTCGCCGCGTCCGGTACGTCCGACGATGCTCCGGTTCGTGAACGGCTCGAAGATCGTCTCGCCGTTCACGCGGGCCAGCACACCGTCGGCGCGGGTGATCACCACTTCCGGACACCCCCAGTCCGCAAACTGCTTGGCCGCAGTCTCGAGATCGTCCGATCCGGTCAGAATGCGTGCTTCGACCACATCCAGTTTCACGCGGTCCAGCAGGGCGGTGATCTCGGCCTTGGCCGGTACGTCGGCGAAGCCGATTTCGCGCGTAGCAGGATCGACCTGCCGCACGAAGCTCTGCATGTCGGTCGAAACGCTGTAGCCGCGGTCGCGCAGACCTCCGATCAACTCCAGTGTGAACTCCTGGTCGGTAATGCCCGCCAGGTGGACGAAGCGGCTGGTGATGGGCGGCATGTCGTCGACCTGCATGTAGCCCGCGTTGGCGATCTGGGCCATCTCGCGCACATCGACATCCTCGCAGGGATGAACGACACGCATGCGCGTGGTGTTGCGGGTGGGGATCAGCACGCACTCGACGCCGAGGGCGCGCATCGGTTCGAGGATGTGCTCGTCTTCGGCGCTCATGCGGGTCACGACGGTCACGTTGCACCCGACGCGCACGGCCGCCATGGCCCCGCACAGCACGGCGCTGCCGGGAGCGGTGGAGGGGGCGCCGCCGAAGGGGTGGATCTCGTCGTAGCACATATGCCCGATGAAGGCGATGTCGGTTGGTGTTGTCATGCTCCGTGTTCCTCTCAATCCGTCTGCAAATACCGATGGGGCGTCCAAAGGACACCAACGGCTTGCCCCTCACCCGCCTCCGCTGCGCTGCGGCGACCTCTCCCCCG
>CAZKRK010000424.1:0-6725 GCA_964555035.1 uncultured Victivallales bacterium
GGCTCGCAGTGAGCGGAGCGAACGGAGTGCCGTGGACCGGTCGGAGCGCAACGGGACTTCTGACCTTTTGATACAGCCCCGTCGCCGCAGCGCGGCGGAGGCGGGTAAGGGGCCGGCCTCTGGCTCGCGGACATGACACGGGTGTGTCGTCGGAAGGGATGCAAGCGGACTGGATGCGTTAGTCCTCGATCATCGCGGCTTTGGCGTTGACGCCTCCCCTCCTGACCGGTTCAATGGGGTCGTTCAAATGAAATAAGGAAGCCTGCAATGACCTCATCAAGCCGGACGCACTCATCGGTGGACACTCTCACGCGGCGTGACTTTCTGCGGACCTCCGCCGCGGCCGCGGGAACCGCGGCCGCCACCGCCGCTCTGCGGCAAACCGCCTACGCCCAGGGGTCGGACACGCTGAAGATGGGCCTGATCGGGTGCGGCTCGCGCGGGACCCAGGCGGCCGCCCAGTTCCTCGGTGCGCACAAGGCAAACCAGCTTGTTGCCCTGGCCGACATCTTCCCGGAACGTTTGGATGGGAGTCTGAAGAGACTACAGAGCCAGCGCAAAGAACAGGTCCAGATCGACGACGATCATCGCTTTGTCGGACTCGACGGATGGCGCCACGTCATCGACAGCGACGCCGACGTCATCCTGATCGCCTGCGCTTCGAAGTTTCACCCGATGTACACGCTGGCGGCCCTGGAGGCTGGGAAACACGTCTTCTGCGAGAAGCCCCACGCCGTTGACGCGGCGGGTGTTGCCGTCCTGCATCAGGCCACGCAGCTCGCGGATGCGAAGAAGCTCTGCTACGTCTCGGGGTTGATGAGTCGCTATTCACCGATGCTTCGCGAGTTGGCCCAACGGATCCAGGACGGGATGATCGGCGACATTGTTGCCGCCCGCGGCAATTTCCTGCGGGCGCCGTACGTAGTCCGCACGAAACAGAAAGACGACAGCGAAACCCGTTACCAGTTTCGCAACTGGTATCATTTCAAGTGGCTCAGCGGCGATGACGTGACGCAATCGTTGGTGCACAATCTCGACCGTATTGCGATGTTCCTCGGCGAAGTGCAGCCGGCCCGAGCGCGCGGTTTCGGGGGCCGCTCCGCCAGCTTCGGTTACCAGTACGGCGACCAGTTCGATCACAACGTCGTCTTCTACGAATATGACAACGGGATGCAGACCTATGCCGCCTGCACGCAACAGGCCGGTTGTTCCGGCGGCGTGCAGGAGTTCCTGTTCGGATCCAAGGGTCGGATGGAGAACTACCGGCTGGTGGGTCACGACGGGAAAGAACTCTGGAGTTATTCAGGCAAACGCACCAACTGGCACAACCAGGAGCAGGTCGCCTTGTCCAATGCCATTCGCCAGGGCGAGCACATCAACAACGGCAAGTACGCCGCCGAGAGCACGCTGACCTGCATCCTGGGGCAGGCGGCCTGTTACACCGGACGGCGTTACAAGCGCGACTACATCGTGCACTCCAACTTCCGATTCGGTCCCGAGCCCAAGGCCTGCACTTTTGAGATGCCCCCCCCTTCCGCGCTCGGTCCCAACGGCCAGTACATCGTGCCGATACCGGGCAAGACCCGCCTGGAGGATTTCGCGTAGATCGATTGATTACCTACTCAAAGCACTGCACGCGCCCGTCGATGGTCACGACGTACAGTCTTTCGTTGGCCGCGATCATCCCGTCGAAGACGGGGGCAGCGCTGAGCGGATGCTCCGAGACCTTTGAACCGTCTTGTGCCGTCAGCGCGAACAGCTTGCCGCTCTTACCCAGCGGAAGCGGACCGCGAAACCCTGACGCGTCGCCTTCGGCCTTGTCCGGCGGTCCCGCAACGAAGAGCGTCTCACCCGCCAACACCATGGCGCGGCACTGCATTGGGAACCGCTTCTCCCAGTGAAAAGCCACCTTCGGTCCGCCGCGGCTTCTCGACTTCTTGCCTTTGGGCTGCGCCGGCTTGGGCGTCGCGACCTTGCCCGGCGTCTTGGATACCGCGAAAAACCGGTACTGTTCCCCCCTCTTCCACTGCCCGGCGTTCCCACCGGGATAGACGCTGCGACCGAAACCGTAGACATCGTTCTTCCCCGCGACCAGGATGCGGCCCGATGGCACCGTGCCGCCGACGCGGTGCCAGCCGCCCCAGCCCGAACCGAACGACGGTCCGTAGACCCAGTACGCCCGGTGCCACCAAGTTGAATCGAGGTACCCGGCCGGACTGAAGAGGTGAACGTGTTGCCGGGGTTGGGGCGCCCCCTTAGCATCAAAGGTACGGTGCCGCATGAACAGGCGCTCGCCATCCGAAGAGAGGATGTCCGGCAGCGACCCCTGGATGTCGAAACCGCCGCCCTTCGGATGCAGCCCCGTCTTGGGGTTCCAGTCGTTGACGCAGGACACGCTCAGCTGCTTGCCGGTTCTTGCTTCCAGGCAGTAGATCCGGATGCCACCGTCCATGTATGAAGAAAGCCCCGAGGCAAAGACGATCTGGCCGTCCTTCTCCAACACGCTGCCGTGTACGGCGTGGACCGATTCGAGTTGCCCGAACGCGACACCGCGCCGGTCTTCCGGCCCCGCGCGGAAGCGCCAGGCGAGCGTACCGTCCTTGGCGAGCAGGCAGTAGACGTAACCGTCGCGCCCCCCGACGTACACCAGGCCGCCGACGATCGTGGGCGGCGAATCGATTCGCCCTCCCGCTGTGTAGCTCCAGCACTTGGAACCGGAAGAGGCGTCCAGAGCGTAGAGGGTGTGATTGTCTACCCCGGCAACGTAAAGCTTCCCTCCCGCCGCGACGGGAGCGGAGAGCCGTCCCGTCAATTCCGTCTGCCAGGTCGGCTTGACCTTGGACGGAAGCGAACACGACGCCGCGCCGCTACGGGCATTGTCATGGCGGAATATCGGCCAATCGGCGGGGGTGGCGGGCGCCGAAGCTTCGCCGGCGGCAACTGCGTCGTAGGCGGGCCCCTTTTCCAGCAGGCCATCGTGCGAAGTCGGTGCGTCCTCGCGCTGGGCGGCCAGAGCATTGAAGCCGTTGAGCTTGGCCTTCGGATAGCAGGCGCACGAATGCTGCGGGGCATAGACCAGGCCGTTCGCGGGCATCACTCCGAACTGACACGCCCCACGAACCCAGTTGTGCGGAACGGTGCTGCCATCCTTGACGTCCCAGAACTCGATTCCCGCGCGACCGGCCAGCACGTAGCGCGGTGTGGCGCGGTTGCGGTAGCAGCGGTGATGCGGCATGCCGACCTGGCTGTTGGGGTCTTTCGGGAAGGTCCGCGTCACCTCGCCGGTCCTGACGTCGCGGAGCTGCGTGTAACCGCCGTCACGCGTCGTCCGCAACTTCCCCGTCCAAACCTCGTCATTGATCACAAACACGTCCGGCGGTGCGTTGTAGATCTCGTCGCAGGGAGCGTTCCAGAGCCTGCCTCCGTCCTTCAGGGAGTAGGCCGCCAGTTGTCCCGACTTGCCTCCGCCCCCTATGCTGACTTTCCAGCTTACCTGCTCGCCCGGCGTCTTGGCGCCCGCCTGGTCCGCCGTGAGGACAATGTCATCGTGAATCACGACCGTCGGCGACGCCCAGGCCATGCGGCTTGTGGCGAGAGGGTGAGAAACGGCCCACACTTCCTTGCCCGTCTTCGCATTCATGCAGATGAGCTCTCTCGGGTTATGGAACACGAGGCGATCACCGGAGACCGCAAGCGTCAGCGGCATCAGCTCATCGGTCTTGGCCCCGGACAGTTCCCAGAGCTTCTTCCCGTCCTTTGCGTCCAGAACGATCAGACCCTTCTTGCGAATAGGCGGGCTGGGCTTGCCCGCGGTCATCGCTTGTTCGGCTTCTTTGCGGTCGACATGGCCCTTGACGACGAAAAGCACGCCGTCGGCCAGCACGATCTCGGATGCGCCCTCGGTTTCGGCGTAGGTCTGAAGGACCTCTCCGGTCGCCCCGTCCAGCTCACGGACGGGCCGGGTATAGCCGAGAGTTACGTAGACGCTGTCGCCCATCGCAACCAGCCGCCTGGGCAGGTGCGCGGGCCCCGAGCGGAAGCCGCGTAGCTGCGACTCCCACAACGGAATCGGCTTCTTCCAGAGCAGCACGCCGTTGAACGCGTCGCGTGCTACGAGAAACCACTTCGACGGGAGCGTCACCGACTCGGTCGGACCCTCGTCGATAATTGTGAAGACCCGTCCGCCGGCCGTGACCACGGCGCTTACAGTGGCCATGTGCTCGTGGCTTCTCGCCCACTTCGGTCCTGCCACCCACTGCAGGTGACGCGGCTTGCCCACGACCGTGTCCTGCGCGACGGCGTTGCCGTTGGGATTGCCGAGGTAGTGGGTCCATTCGTCAATCTCGTTGGGGACAGGTTTCCGCGTGACACCGCCCTTCGAATCCAGCCTGACCCCGCCCGGCGCCAGCACCCTGTCAATCTCCTCCGCGGACACCCGACACTGCGCGCCTGCCACCACGAGATTCACGAGGTTGTCCGTGTATGGCAGGCGATCGCCGGCAAGCCGCTCCACGGAAGCCTTACCGTGGACGCCCGCCGCGATGATCAACTCGCGCGCCGCGGCAACCTTGCCCGCGTCCCTGTCCAACCCGTGAACGAGGAAACTGTCCCGCTTGGCTATGTCCGCGATCAAGCTCCCATCTCCGCACCCGAGGCAAACAACCAGGCCGCCCTTGACGCCGCCGGCCTTGAGGACCGCATCCGCGGACTCGCCGACAGCAACAGGTCCGGCAGCCAGTGCGATAACAACAGACGCAAGTAACGGGAGATGACGACGACTCAGGATGTTCACTATGACCTCCGATGCTTGGTTACAACCGAACACACTGCACGCATGGTCCTCGGTTCGTTCGATAGAACACGCAGAGTAGCGCAACCGTTTCCGCGACGCAAGATCGCGGGTGCGCCACCTATTCCGAGGGTGTCCGAGAAGCCACTGGAGACGGCGGTCCTCCGCCATGTAGGTCCGATTTGCAATCGGACCCGATCCACGCCGGTTCCTTCAGATCACGGGCGCAGGTACCATAGCGGAGCGGGGTTGGGTCCGATTGCAAATCGGACCTACGGTTGCAACGCATGCGTGCTGACACGTCAGGGCGTCATAAAGGCCGCACCCAGTCGGGAATCTCTCCGTTGCCGGTCTTGGCGCCGCCCAGCAACCAGGCAAGGTTGAATGTCGCCACCTGGATTCCGGAGTACATCCCCGCCTTGCCGCCCTCGAAGGAGAGGTAGATGCGGCCCTGGCTTGGTGTCCCGTGCCGGCCCACGCCCAGGTTGGAGTAGGCGCTGGGTCCGTCGAACACCAATCGCTTCAACGGCCACGTTTTGCCGGCGTCGAAACTGGCCCAGACGGTGATCTTCTCGCGTTCCTGGCCCCTCGACGCGCCGGCCTGTTCGATCGGCGGCATGACGCCCTTGTCGGTGTCGAGGTTGGAATAGACCAGGATGTTGCGCCCTTTGACCGGCAGGCGGATGAGCCCGCCCATGCAACCGTATGAAGTCCCGCGCGCACCGTCCGGCAGAGTCTCGGAACGCCAGAAGTTGAGCCAGCGGTCGCCACCGTCGTGGCTCCAGGCAAAGAACCGGTTGCCGCGGCTCATGTGCTCCCGGCTGCTGTAGAGGACTCTCCCGTCGGAGACCTCCGCCAACGCCGCTTCTCCCGTGCCGAATACCGGAAACGGCGCGGAGGTCTGCCACGTCTTGCCCCGGTCGTCACTGTACATGGCCGTGTTGTAGATGCACGGCCGCCACGGCAACGAGTTGGAGGGGATCCATCTCACCGGCATGAGCAGGCGCCCCTTGTATTTTCCAAACATGAGCGTAACGCCGGGCTGCATGCACCCGGCACTCAGGTTCTTCTTCTCCGACGAACCATGCCCCATCACGTTGGGACGGACGGCGATCTCCTCCCGCTTCCACGTTCGACCGGCATCGAGGCTGATCAGGCGATGCCCGTCCGGATGCACCATCATGACGGCGCCGGTGGCTTCGTCCACGACGGCGTTGCAGCCGTTGGCGTCGGACCCCAGCTCGATGGGGTCGTCCCAGGTCGCGCCACCGTCCGTGCTTCGCCTGACCAGCGGCCCGTCAAAGGCCAGGACAGTCCCGTCCCGCGCGCTGACAATGTTGCGTCCGCCACGCTCCTTCTTCTTGCCCATGCCGTAGAGTTGCTGCATGGCGAAATGCGGTTTCCCGAAGAAGGCCGAGAGCTCGCCCTGCTTCGCCGGCGCATCGGACGGCCTATTCCTCTCATCTTCCGCCGTCGCCACGACCGCGGCCGTAGAGGCGAGACAGACGAACGAAACAAGCCTCATATACATAATCACTGTGTGGCCTCCCATTCTCAGTTCTTCTCCCGGCGGGACACCCGCGTCCACCCCTCACCCGCCTTCGCTACGCTGCGGCGCATGCCCCCGTTCGCGTGGCGTTGGTTGCCCAATTGCGTGGCCACGTTCGTCTTCTTGGCGATCTTCGTCAGCTCGCGGCACTCCCATGCCGAGCGGGCCAGCGGCTTCTCGCAGTAGCAGTGTTTGCCCATGAGCATGGGCTGTCTCCTCTTCTGTGTGATTGCCACAGACAGGGCCATCGTCCGCCGAAAAGCGGCAACAGGCATCACTCTAGGCTCAGACACCTGTGCTGTCAAAAGCCTTTGCCGCTATCTGCGATTCGTTGCACCAGGCCCGGAGGGCCGCCATAGTAGAGCCTGGGGTGGAGCGTAGCGGAAC
>CAZKRK010000425.1:0-6715 GCA_964555035.1 uncultured Victivallales bacterium
GCGGATTCGGGACTTTATCTGCGTCAATCTGCGTCATCTGCGGGCAACTGCTCTTTTCAGGCTCAACCAGACCGTAGTACAGGCCCACACTGGCTGCTGTCTGCTTCTGCCGCTCGAGTGACTGCCGTTTCCGGGTCAGCTTTCCCAGAAACGGCTCCAGACTCTCGCGGTCTCTCGGCGGATGCCTGTACTTCATGCAGAAGTCCAGGTAGAACCGCAACCACTTCAGATAGTCCCCCACTCCGTTCGAGGGACAGACCTCTCCGTCAGCGTACGCGCAAACGCAGTCTCTAACTCTTTGGCGAGACGTTCCATGGCGAAAACAAGAAAACTCCTATCACGCATTTGGGAGTAAACACAAGAATAAAGAGTAAGTTTACCAGACACAAAACGGTTGACTTCGTGTTCCTTCCGCGGGATAGTCGAGAAAACCTTAGAATAACTTGTTCGCCTCAGGGACCTCGGAAACGGGTAGAAAAATGGTCTGGTAGAAAAATGGGGAAAGGACCGGGGGGCGTCTCTGATGGCACCTCCGGTTGCCTTGATTTTTCTACCAACCCATTTTTCTACCAGCTCTCAATCGGAACCGGGCCGGAAAGCCGATCGGGTGAACAAGGTCGGCACGTTGCCTGACGCCTGAGCATGCGGGAGCGAACAGGCCGGTGGACGGTACGGCTTGCCGCCGCCCGTCACCGCAACGTTCTGCTCTCGGAAGGTATTGCCGCATGCCACGGTATGTGATTCAATAGTCGGACGAAAGGAGGCACACAATGCCGACAGCAACCGACAAGGTCGTCGACGAAGCTCTGGAGCTTCCAGCCGAGGCGCGCATCGGCCTCGTCGACCGAATACTCGCGAGTCTGAACTTGCCCACACAACCCGATATTGACCGACTATGGGCGGAGGAAGCAGAGCGGCGCGTTGCTGAGATTGATCGGGGAGATGTCGATCTCATTCCCGGCGAGGAGGTCTTCGACAAGATCCGACGGAAGTACGCGACGTGAGATTCTACTTCCACCCTCTGGCGGACAAGGAGTTCGACGAGGCCGTGCAGTACTATGAGGACCGTCAGGCTGGTCTCGGTCTCGAGTTCGCCGAGGAGATCTACGCCGCGATCGGACGCATCTCTGAGTATCCAGACGCCTGGTCCGAGATGTCGCAAAACACGAGGCGCTGCCTCGCGAATCGCTTTCCCTATGGAGTGATCTTCCAGGTTAAGTCCGGCATGCTGCGCATCATTGCCATCGCGAACTTGCATCGGCGACCGGGCTACTGGAAGGACAGAGTCTGAGCAACAACGGCGTGCAAAATACGCTCGCAAGCTCGCGATTCTGACGCCGGGCGTTCGATCTTGACATATATACCTATGCGTATATACCCTGACGATATGAAGACAGCGAAACTATTCAAAAACGGGCAAAGCCAGGCGGTTCGCCTCCCAAAGGAGTTCCGCTTCGACGGTGAATCTGTGTATATCCATCATGTTGGCAGCTACGTGGTACTTGTGCCGCGGCACGACCCATGGCGATCAATGTTCGAGGCGACCAGACTCTTCACAGACGACTTCATGGCGAAGCGCGATCAGGGGTCACAGCCCGAACGAGAGAGCTTTGATTGATGCGATACCTGCTGGACACCAATACCTGTATCTATATCATCAAGCGTTCTCCTGAACACGTGTACCAACGGTTCACGCGCCTCCGCGTCGGAGATGTCGGGATTTCGGCAATCACATTCTGTGAACTGCAGTTCGGCGTTTCCAACAGCGTCAAGCAGGAGAAGAACCAGCTTGCGCTGACCGAGTTCCTCGGTCCGCTTGATGTCATCGACTTCCCTGCCGGCGCTTCCCCGATATATGGGAACATCAGGGCCTACCTTCAGCGAGCCGGAACCCCTATCGGAAACTACGACCTCCTTCTCGCCGCCCACGCTCTCTTTCAAGGCCTCACCTTGGTCACGAACAACACCAAGGAATTCAAGCGCGTGCCCGATCTCAGAATTGAAAACTGGATCGAACCAGACAAATCCAGCGTACGCGGTAAACCGCGCCGCTGATTTCCACGTTCTGCGTCTTGAAGAAACGCCCACTATTGGGTAGTCTCCACTGTCAGGAGATGCAATGGCCCTCACATTTGAATGGGACGAGGAGAAGTCGAAGGCGAATCTGCGGAAGCATCGTGTCTCCTTCGAGGAGGCCAAGACCGTCTTCAACGATCCTCTCGCCATGACGATTGCGGACCCGGACCACTCCGCCCGCGAAGACCGCTACATCGATATGGGAATGTCTTCGCGCGGACGCATCCTTTTGGTATGGTATACGGAGCGGGGACCGAACATACGAATCATCGGATCACGCAAGGCGAACCCGAGCCAAAGGCGACAATATGAAGGAGACCAGTAATACGCGTGAGGAACCGGAGATGCGCGACGAGTACGACTTCTCGCGCGCGGTCCGCGGGAAGCACTACCGTGCATACCGCAGGGGTCACACGGTACGCATTCACAAGGCCGACGGCGAGACGGAGACTCACTACTTCACACTTGAAGACGGCGCCGTGATGCTCGATCCCGACGTCAGAACCCACTTTCGCACATCTCGGGCCGTCAACAAGGCGCTTCGTGCGGCGATGGCCCATGGGTAGATGACGCCGGGATCGAACAAAGTAAGGATTAGTTCCGCGCTCGTTGCGTGAGAGGCGGAGTTGATGGATGGGAAGCGCGGCCAGGTCGCACGAATGGGCGCGGTTTCCTCCGCCAATCCCGATGAATGGGTCGGTTTTCTGTCGCGTCGGCGGGTCCTTTTTCGCCCGGCGAACAGACCCCGCCCGGCACGCGTCCTGACGGATTTCAGGAAGCGTGCGGACGGAGGCTGGTTGGCGGCGGGCGTTCACCCGACGCTTGATTCAGATCCGGGCTACGAGATCAGATGCAGCGGCCGGGGCGGGATGAAGCAGACCCAGCGCATCAACGCGTTGCGCCTTTCACAGCGTAGCGGCTTGGGCTTGCGCGGGGGATCGGCCTTTACGGGCCGGCCCCTGAGCAGCTCATAGAGCACGCAGATCGTCTCGCAGATCTTTTGGATGGGAACCGAGAAGTTCGGCGACATGAAGCCGTAGTGTCGGATCTTCATGAACCCGCTCGGCAGCGTGTGCTGCAGGAACCGACGCATAAACTCCAAGACGTTCAGGGTTGTCCTGCGCCAGCGCGAAGAGCCGACCTTCTGATGCTTGAAGGTGACCGTTTTGCCGTGGCGCACGTGCACGAACCGGCGCTTCCCATCGATATCGCCCACCTGCAGGTTGATCGCTTCGCTCAACCGCAACCCGCAAGAATACACCACCGAGTAGTACGCATGGTTCTGCGGCGTGTGGGACATCTCAGCGATGATCGCACGCACCCCGTCTATCGACAGGACCGTCGGCAAGGTCTGCTGACGCTCGAAACGCACCGTGCGCAGCACTTCCCAGTCCCGCTTCAAAACGTGGGTATAGAAATGCTTGATGGCGCTGTAGCTGATCCGCGGCGTCGCCGGGCTCCAACCCAGCTCCTCCTTACACGCCAGCCAATACTCCCGCAGATCCTCCTCGGTGATGTCCTCGAAGGACTTGTTCGTGAAGTTCTGGAACTGCCGCAACGAGCGTCGATACGACTGCCGACTCCTTTTTGCGTAGCCCCTCAACTTCAGATCTGTTACATATCGATCATAAAGATCGCCGTTCATGTCTTGCTCCTTCGTGTCCATCCTCGAAGGGCAAGGCCGGCCTGCACGATGAATGTCAACTGAGAGTATGCCAGAACGGCGATCTGTTTGAAAACACTGCCGCGCAGCGGCTTACTTGAACAAGAGCATTGAGAGGGACGCATATTTCGTTCGCTGCGCTCACTACATCTGCGCCCCTCATGCTAAACGTTGGCTCCTTTGAGATTGAAGCATCCGGCGTGAATGGGTAGTCTTCCTTTTGGAGGTGAGATATGAACCTGAGAGTGAATCTTGAACCCAGTGATGAAGGCGGATTTACTGCCACCGTACCCTCCTTACCGGGCTGCATTAGCGAGGGCGACACCAGAGACGAAGCGCTGGCGAACATTCGCGAGGCAATCGAGCTGTACCTTGAGCCCGTGGAGGACGACACAGCCGGCATGCCGAACGCCGAGCAACTCGAAGTCGCGGTATGAGCAAGGTCCCAAGCCTGCCCTATGATCGGATCATCCGTGCTCTCCAGCGTGACGGCTGGGTTGTTGTCCGACAGAAGGGCAGCCACATTCGCCTGCAGAAGCGCACGCCCTCTGAGACGCTCAAGCTCACTGTCCCCGCCCACCGGCCCGTCAAACGGTCCACGCTTTCCCACATCCTGAAGCACGCTCGCATCAGTGTGAACGACTTCCTGGCACTGACATAGGGAGCCAACGATGATGCGTTCGAGACGGTCGATCTGCCGGTCGAGCTCATGGATGATGGCGCAGTCGCTCGTGACCAGGGCCTTCAGATGGGGATCGGTGTGCAGCTCGGTGACGGCCTGTTCCCATCGCTTGCGCGGCCGCTGCGGCATTTTCTCGAGCTGTTTGCCTTCGGCCATGAGCCGACACGTCTGCTTGCCGAGTAGCTCCGAGCGCTGCCAGACGTAGTTCATGCGCGTGCGCACCACGGTGCGCAGGGGGCGTATTGAGCGGGGATAGCGCCTTCCCCGGGCACTGCGGCTCCGTTCAACACATTTTATCCCGAATGCTGCTCGAATCACCTTGATCCCAACGGCATAACTGGTACGCTTGCAGCACGCGGGATAAAACGCTATTTGTTGGGCCAAGGAAGATATGAAATACGACGCGAAATCATTCGGATGCGGATTTGTGTTGGGAGGACTCATTGCAGTCGCTATTTGCTGTGTTCTGGCGCTTTCCGCATACGTCAGCTATCAAGCCGGAAAGGCTCAGGGCATCCCGGACCAAGCTGTCTGGAATGGGGGATCTTGCCCTACAGATGGAAATGAAGACATCGTGAGCCTTCTCAAGCCGATTCGCCAGAAGTATGGCGTTCCTGCCATGGCAGGCGCAATTGTCACGAGCGAAGGTATAGCCGGGGTTGCTGTGGTCGGCGTTCGCAAGCGGGGATTGGAGATTCCGGCAACGCTGAATGACAAGTGGCACTTGGGATCGGACACCAAGGCGATGACGGCCACGTTGGTTGCCAGATTGGTGGAGCAGGACCGGCTGAAGTGGGAAAGCACCGTGGCCGAAGTCTTCCCTGATACGGCACCGACATTTCATCGTGATATGAAAGACCTGACGCTGATCCAGCTTCTCTCGCATCGGGCCGGACTTCCTGAAAACCTTGATTTGGCCAAGTTCTCAGGTCATGCAGCTCCGGAGCAGCGGCTTCTGGCAGTGAAGCACGAACTGGCCAAACGGCCGGCGTTTAAACCGGGCAGCGAGAAACGGTACTCAAACCTGGGGTACATCGTTGCGGGAGCCGTGGTAGAAAAGATCACGGGACAATCGTGGGAAGAAGCGATTCGGAGTGAAGTCTTCAACCCTCTGGAGATGAGGAGCATCGGTTTCGGGGGAAGCGGGACGCCCGGGCAAATTGATCAGCCTTGGGGCCACACGGCCAATGGGCAGCCCGCACCAGGAAACGGCCCCTCCGTTGACAACCCCCCTGTAATGGGACCCGCGGGACGCGTGCACTGTACGATCCAAGACTGGGCCAAATTCATCAAGGACCAGCTTCGCGGGGCACGGGATGAACCGGCGTTGCTGAAGCACCCCACATACAGCATCCTTCATACACCGCCGTTTGGCGGCGATTACTCTCTCGGATGGCTTGTCACGAAACGTGATTGGGGTGGCGGCACCGTACTAACTCACGGTGGTGACAACACGATGAATCACGCCAACGTCTGGATCGCGCCTCAGCGGGATTTCGCTGTACTCATTTGCGTCAACCAGGGCGGCAACACTGCCTTCAGGGCAAGTGACGAGGCGGTGGGAGCCCTCATCAACCTGCACTTGCACAAACAGAAACAGGACTGACGAACGGGAACCGAGAATGGCCCAACGAGCCGCTGAACGGTACGGCTTACAGCCGCCCGTTAGCGGTGTCGTTCGGACAAGAATGGAGATGAATGATGAGTCAGATATTGATAATTCTAATTGGCGTTAGCTTGCACTTAGTTCCGGTGGACGTGACGACCTTCACTATTCAGATGGAGAGAGGTGAGGTAAGTCTTACCCGGCAGGCAGCCGATGAATGGAAGATGAATGGTACCCCGGTCACCTTTCAAGTGACGCATGCCATACTGACGATAGAGAGCGGGGGCAATGAGCAGAAGACCGATTTCTCCGAAATGGCTGGTGTCGGTAAGCACACGAACTGGGCAAAGCTGAAGCAGGTTAAACTCGGCGGCACTCCCGCTCAGATCGAACGCAAGGCCAATGGCGTGGACTTTGTGTTAAAAGCCCAGCAGGGAGGTAAGGGAGCCCCCCACACGTATCAGGTACGGTGGGAACTAGCGGCAAAGAAACCAGGTCCGAACAAAGTAAGGATTAGTTCCGACTCGACCGCAGGGAGTGGTCGGGACTAATCCCTGGTTCAAGAAGCCGCGGTGATTGCGCGGAGTTGCGGGAGCCGTGTGCCCGGGGCGCGGGGGGGGGGGGGGGGGGGTTACCGGGGCGCGGGCCCCGGCCCCCGCGGGTTCCCCCCAGGGCGGGGGGAGGCCCC
>CAZKRK010000426.1:0-6685 GCA_964555035.1 uncultured Victivallales bacterium
TCTTTCTACCATCCCATCTTTCTACCATCCCATCTTTCTACCATTATCTCTCCCCACAACCCTGCGCGTACTGTCAGTATTGACAATAAGTTCTCCTGCGTAACTGTCCTTGTTGCAGGGCGTCAGCCGTCTCTCGGTCTTCTCCCCTGTTTTTCCTTACCCGCCACGACCCCGCAACCAGAGATTAGGGCGAAAGATTAAGGCGAAAGATTAGGGTTCAAGAGCAAGGACCTTTATCTTTTGCCCTAATCTTTCTCCTTAATCTTCCCCTCTCGTGTGCATTGCCATCCGCTTGCCCTTTTCATAGCTTTCTTGACAGTACCACCCTGCGCATGTCTTGCGCACGAGCCAACGGATTTCGCCCGTGACAACCCTCGGGATGACAGGGCGCGTTTGCAGTTTCCCTACTGAATTGTCCAAGGCCCGGCCCCAGCGCCTTGGGGCATTTCTGACCTGCTATGTCGTCCACGGCACCCGCTTGGGACGGTCCAGCCACCGGTTCGCCTGGGGATCGCCCACGAACTGCTCCTTGACCGGATTCCACTTCAGCGGCCGCTTGATCCAGTAGGCAATGTTGCCGAGGTGACAGACGGTCACGGAGCGACACCCGATGGCAACGTCGCAGACCGGGCGCTGCCGCGTGCGAATGCAATCGACCCAGTTCCGCTTGTGGCCGGGACTGCGGAACAACTGCACTTCGCCCGGACCGATCGGGCTCTGCATGATCCGCGGAGGATCCGTCCACAGTTGCCCGCGGTCCACACCGATCTTCCCCTTCGTGCCGTGGAACACGACCTGAGCGCCCTGCGCGCCGCCGTGATAAACCTCGACGCCGTTGTCGTAGACGTAGGTCAGGTACTTCGCGTCATTCACGCCCGGCGGAACGATCTCCACCGGGCCCGACTCGTCCTTGTCCAGCGCCCATTGCACGATATCGAAGTGGTGGTGTCCCCAGTCGGTCATGCCGCCGCCAGAGTAATCGCGATACGAGCGCCATCCGCGCAGAATGCGCGCGTTGAAGGGGCGCCACGGCGCCGGTCCCAGCCACATGTCCCAGTCCACGCCTTCGGGCACCGGCTGGGCCGGCTCGTAACAGTCGCGCGACGGTCCACCCACGTTGACGTGGACGAATTCCACGTCACCGATGCGGCCGCTGCGCACCATCTCGCACGCGAAACGGAACATGCCGCGGTACTCGGACCGCTGCTGGCTGCCGGTCTGGAAGACGCGACCGTGGCGCCGTACGGCGTCGACCATCGCCCGCGCCTCCTTGATCGTCAATGACATCGGTTTTTCGCAGTAGATATCCTTGCCCGCCCTGGCCGCCTCAATCGCCGGGATCGCGTGCCAGTGATCCGGTGTGCCGATCAGCACGGCGTCGATGTCGTCCCGCGCCAGCAGCTCACGGAAGTCGCGGTATATCGTCACGTTCTTGTTGTTCTTGTGGCGGCTCAGCTTGTCGGCGCGCACGTCGCACGCCGCCACGAGCTGCGTGCCGGGCGCGCCGCCCCCGGCCGGGCCACCCAGCCCGATGATACCCGTGGTGATCTGTTCGCTCGGCGCTTTGCCGCGCGCAATCGCCGACGCCGGAACCAGCGCCGGCATCGCAATCGCCGCGGCAGCGGACCCTTTAAGGAACGTTCGTCGAGATGCGGCGTGGGGGCTGTCTTTCATGGGTTTGACCTCACTTGTTTCAACGCTGGGAGGGCAATGGACAATCCAACTAACGCCGGAGGCTAACACAGTCCTCCCGGGACCGAAAAGCGTTCTTCACTTCAAGATTCCGCCCCAAGGCGCTGGAGCCTTGAACAATTCGGGGGTGGAAAGCGCAAACCCGCCCTGTCATCCCGAGGGCAGCGGAGTCGAGGGACCTCGGGAATTGGCAACCACGCCGGACGTGCTTGGCAGTTCTCGAGATCCCTCGACTCCGCTCCGCTGCGCTCGGGATGACAGGGCGGGGGTTGAAGTTTCCGGCCAGGGTTGCCGCTCCACTGCCACCGGAAACGGCGCGGGAGCACCGTTCTACGGAACCGTCACAACGGCTACCCCTTTTCGGACATTCCCCAGCTAGATCAACTCCCAACCAAGGCGGGCGTTGTCCGCAACCCAATCGAAATGTTCAATGCTCAATGTTCAATGTTCAATTCTCAAGTCAACTTGAACATTGAGCGTTGAGCATTGAACATTGAGCATTTCCGCGGCCCTCGTCCCTTGCCCGATTTCTTGTCTTCTTTCGGCAGCAACCCCGGAGTAAGCCACCAACCAATTGACCAATCAACCAATCGACCCCATCACCGCACGATCAACAGCGTGCCGCGCTCGACGAACGCGATCTGGTTGGCTGCCGGTCCATACCCGTAGGCCACTTCCACACCAGCGGGCAGCCCGTTCACGTCTGCAAACGTGCCGTTCAGCGTATCGTATTGGGCAACAACGTAGACGTTCGTCGCCGGAGGCGAGAGGCTCAGGTTGCCGGTGTCCAGCGTTGAGCCCGGCCCCAACGTGAGAACGCCCTCGACCGACACGAAATCGTTGGTGTCGCCGGCCACGTCCAGTTGCCAACTCCCGGACCGAAGCTCACACCCGCCGGCGATCCGGGTGTAGCCCAATCCCTCGCCGCCGGGCGTCAGCACGCCCCCGGTCTGAACCAGGTTCGTGCCCAGACCGATCGTCTCCGCCGCCAGCGCGCCGCCGCTGAACGCGAAAGTCGCCGTCCCCACACCGTTCGTGAACAGGGGGGTGGTCAAGGAGCCGGCGGACAGGGTGAGGTCCTCGACGTCACGCACTGACCCGGCCGTAACGTCCGCCCCGTCCAGGGTCAGCCTGCTCGTTCCGCCGCCACCGACGATCTGGCCACCGACGTCGAAACTCCCACCGTTGAGGGTAACCGCGGCGAGCGTACCCTTCGGATTGGAGCTCGTACCGCCAACACTGACGCGCGCCAGTTCCACGTTGTTCGCCACCGTGACCGCCCCGTCATCCATGATGAATGTGCCCCTCCCTCTTCCGCTGCTGCGGTTGTGCCTGGCCACCAGGAGCTCGTCCAAAGCGGCATCGAACGTCGCGCCCGAAAGGTCCAGCACGCCGTCAGTCGTGGTCCCCGTACTCGTATCGTTGAAGCCGATGCGGAGCTTCGTACCCGCCTGGTTCAGACCGCACATGCTCAGACTTCCGCCCGGCACGATATCCATGTGTCCGACGACCTTTCTCCAGGAAACATAGAAAACGTCGGCGCTGACAACATTCTCGCCGCCACCGAAGTGCAGAGCATTTGTCGGCCCTCCCGGCCACTGACCTCCACCTTCCTGCGGCGAGTGTCCCAGCATGACGGTCGCGGCATTCACCCGATTCGTGCCTGCCGCGGACAGCGTCAGCGTGCCTCCCATCACGGACCCGTTCGACTGGTCGGCCGTGCCGATGCGAAGCTCCGATGCCGAAATCGTGACACCCCCGGCGCCGCCGAAATCGGCGGCGGCGGTCGTCGACGACCCGGGGTTGCCATCCCGACGGCCAATGTCGACGACCTGTGGCGCGCCGGGATCGCCGATGCGGACGGCGCCGTTCGTGACCAGCAGCGTGCCCGTCCTTCCCTGGTATCCCAGGCGGAAAGTACCCGCAACGAAATCGCCCTCAACCGTCACCTCTCCCCCCTCAATGGGAATCCAGCCGCCATTCGTCACCGCCCCGCTCACGTCAAGCCGTCCGCCGTACACCGCCAGCGGAACCGCCAGCCCGCCATCGACGCGGACATCCCCCCCGTGCATGCGCACCATGCCGTTGCCACCGTCACCGGTAATGCCGCCAGCGACATCGAGACGGCCGTCATAGACCGTCAGGCCCGAAGCACCCGCACCAGAACCGGATGTATCGCCAAGCAGCAGGCCGCCCGGTCGCACAGCGACCGCACTGGCCGCATCGATCACGGCCCAACGCTGTCCGAACTCCAACGGACTTCCCAGCCAGGTCACGTCGACGCGCCCCGTTGCGCCGGCCGTGACCACGTTCACGGCCCAGTTGGATGACGCCGCGCTCAGCCCCGAATCGGCCAGCGAGTTTGTCGCCACCAGCACCGTGAAAGCGTCATTCGACTCCACCATCACGTGCTCCGCCGGCGTCTCGTCGCTCCAATGCGCGTGCGTTGTGTCATCCCAGACGTTGCTCCCGCCAATCCAGTGCGTAGCTTCCGCTTCGTTCGTGTTCGGCCCGCCGCCGTGAGCCACGCCCACGTCCAGCAGCGCACCGAACTCAAAAACGGCATCCTTGACGACCAGCAACGTGCTGCTCGGGCCGGCACTTACCTTCAGGGCGGCGCCGGCGCGCTGGTCAAACGAATCCACCAGCCACGTTTGGCTCGCGCCGGCGGAATCCAGTGTCAGGGTCCCGTTCGTAGCCGGCCCGCCTCCCAGGTTAACGGTATCCACCACCAGGTCCCCTCTCACGGTCAACTGCCCGCCCTCTACGTCCAGCCGGCTCGTTCCGCCGAGATCCACGACGTCGCCCGACACGTCGAACACACCGTCAACCATGCGCAGCGTGCCTCTCGTATTCAGCGGGTTGGCACTGGTGCCGCCCGCACTGGGATTGGATAACACCACGCGGTTGGCCGACACACGCCCCGGCCCCATCGCGAACAGACCCGTGCCGCTGCCGTTACCCGTGTCGTGCAATCCCAGCACCACCTGGTCAAACTGCGCCACGAGCGTTCCGTTCGTCGTGTCCAGCATACCCTCGCAGTCCGACGCCGTATTCACGTTGTTTCGACCGACATATAAGTTGGCCGCACCACCGCCCCGGCTGCTGACGACCACGATACCGTTGGCCGAAACCGTCGCCACACCAATGCTCTTCCGCTGCCCGATGTTGATCTCGTTGACCGCGACAACGTTGGTCCCGCTCCCGAAGCGTATCTCGCACGTGTCCGCCGTGTTACCGGAACGAGTCGAGTCACCCACCCGTAGCGTGTTGAGACTCAGCCTGTTTGTGCCCGTCTCCGACAACCGCACCACGCCCGTGCACTGATAACCTCCCGGTCCGCCGGTCACGGCCCCCAGGCGGAGCTCGGCGGCGTTGATCGTCACGGAAGAAGCATCCGAAAAGTCGACCGAACCGTACGCGGACGCGCTGCCCGAATCTCGCAACGCCACGCTCACCGTCTGGTTGCCGGTGCCGACGCGAACCGCGCCGGCGGCATGGACGGTGCCCGTACCGACGTTGTGCCCGACGCGTAGCACATCGACGCTGAAACCGTTGCTCACCACGAGGGCGCCCTCGTCGACGAGAATCGTGCTCGTCCCATTGCCGTCCGACACGCCGCCCGCGACGGTGAACGTCCCTCCGTTCATCTCAAGGGTGCCGCTCGTCTTGCCGTCGGAAGTGCTGTTGCCGCTCACGTCGGTCAGTGCCATCGCAACCGTGTCGGCCCTGACCGCGCCCGCATCCATGACAAGCGTTCCCCGGCCGCCCCCGTTGCCGCTGCCGTGCAGGCCAAGCACGAGCTCGCCCAGCGTTGCGTTCAGTGTACCGCCGCCGGCGAGCAACTGGCCGTCGGAGGTCGTCCCCGTGCCAACGTTGTTGTACCCGATGTGCAGGTCCGCGCCCGGCTGGGTGTGACCTTCGATCGTCAGCACCCCGCCTCCCGTGCCGAATTCGGCGATCGCGCGCATCTTGCGACGGGCTATCGCCAGGTTGTCGACGTGCACAACCGTGTTCGAGCCGAACTCGACCTTGCTCAGTGGGGCCGTATTGCCGTGCGGATTCGAGTCGCCGACCCAGAAGTTGGGCGTGCGGATGTCCGTCGTGCCTGAGAGCGGAAGCCGCAGCACCCCGGCACAGCTCTGAGAGCCGATATTGTTTCCATTGACCGACCCGACGCGGATTCGCGTCGCGTCGATAGTCGCTCCGTTGCAGGCCCTCAGATCCAGAGTCCCGCGAACGCCGTCCTGGTCGCTCCCGTCGATCCGTCCCACGTCGAAGTTGCCGGCATATGCGCTGAAATTGGACACGGACAGCGTCAGCCGGCCGTCAATGTCGGCGCCCATCGCATTGCGGAATCCGATGCGCACGTTCGGGATCCGGTCGCCCGCGTTGCCCAAAAGCAGCGCCCCGTTTGACAGCGTGGCCTCGCATGTCTGCCCGAAAGTGTTGCTGCCTACGCCGAGAAGGTCCGTCACCCCCAGGGTCTGCCCGTCGAGGTCAAGGTGGTGCGTCAGCCCGCTGCCGTTCTCGAAGCGCAACGCGGCCACACCCGGCATCGCAGCATCCATCACGCTCGTAACAAGATTGCTCCCGCCCCCGTCGGCGCCGGCATCGCCAAACGTGACCGAGTTGCCGCTCACCGGCGCACCGGCGGGGGTCCAGTTGTTGGTAGTGCTCCAGTTGTTGTCTCCCCCACCGCCATCCCAGGTGTAGCTGGTCTGCGCGCTGAGAACCGGAGAAAAAGTGAAAAGAACCGCCAGGGCGACCGGGAGTGTCGACGGCAAGAACGTAAACAGACGCATGCTGCGCTCCTTTCGACTCGTACGCACGTTGTGACCGATAGTGACTCCTGCCGTCGGCGGTGTCAAATGGGTAAGGGCCAGAGCCCCGTCTGGGATTCTCTCCACTTGCAGAGTGCCCCCCGCCGGGCTTGCTCACTCTCCGCCCGCCCTTGCCCTTCCGCTCCGCTCCAGGGCTTGCGGGCGCACTA
>CAZKRK010000427.1:0-6670 GCA_964555035.1 uncultured Victivallales bacterium
CCTTGGGGGAGAGGTCGGCCCGACGCAGGAGGGCCGGGTGAGGGGACGGGCATGGGTTCTCCTCCGGAATAGTCAGTTCTACTGAGTCGCCAACCCGACCAGCCGGTTTGCCACGGCCAGGGCGGGGTCGAGCGGTACGGTCACGCCTTCCGTGCCCCCCGGGATCGAAATGGTCGGAAGCGGCTTCGGTTTCCTGCCTTCGAAATGCGGCAAGAGGTGTTCCTGCGCCTCGAACATTTCGATCGTCATGTCCCGGACCTCCTTGAGCGTCAGGACAGCCGACGTCAGCGGGTCCATTGCGATGGCGGCAACTACCAGCTCGGGATCGCCCGTCAGGGCCGCTTCCGCCACCATCATCTGCAGCGTGATGTTACTCTGGTTCATCGCCGCCAGCGGGGAAGGAAGAGCCCCGACGTGGATCGGCTGCAGTCCGTCCTTGTCCACGAACATGGGCACCTCCACGCAGCAGTCCTGCGGCAGGTTCGTGATGTACCCGTCGTTCATCACGTTGCCGTTCAGTTTGAAGGGGACGCCCGTTTCCATGGCTTCGATGATGTGCGAGCAGTACTCTGCGCTGCGCGGTCTCAGGTCGTTGCTCTCGAATTGAAGGTAATCGGTCTTCTCGTACTTGTCGGCGATGCCCGAGTGGAACCTGTAGCCGATGCCCGATTCGCCGCCGAACAGCGGTTGGTCGCAGTACAGGTCCAGGGCCTTCTGGTTCTTCCTGAACCAGGGCAGGTACTCGGACAGGTGACCGGAGCTCTCCGTCATGAAGTAGCCGAAGTGCCGCGCGACTTCGCAGCGCACCTTGTCGTTGATGTAGTACTCCGGTTTCTCGATGTTTTCCCTGAAAAGCGGGTAGAGGTCCTTCCCGCCCTTTTCGAGCTTGAGGAACCACGCCATGTGATTGATGCCCGCGGCGAGGAAGTCGATCTCCTCTTTCTTGACACCCGTGTAGCCCGCAATCAGGTCGAGAGTGGTCTGAATGCCGTGGCACAGCCCGACAAACGGGATGTCGCTGGACCAGCCCATGCCGATGCTGATGGCACACATGGGGTTGACGTAGTTCAGTAACACGGCGTTCGGACAGAGCTCCTCCATGTCGCGCATGATGTCGACCATGACCGGGATCGTGCGGATGCCGCGGAAGACGCCGCCCACGCCGACGCACTGGCCGATGCACTGGTCGACGCCGTACTTCATCGGGATTTCGTAGTCCTGCTTGTAGCTGCCCATGCCTCCGATCGAGAGGATCGTGATGACGTAGTCGGCGTCCTTCAGGGCGTCGCGCCGGTCGGTCGTGGAGTAGATCTGTGCGTCGATGCCGTTCTTGTCGATCAGCTTCCGGATGTAATTCTCCACTCGCTGTACTTTGGACAGCGTCGGCCCCATCAGGGCGTAGGTGGATCCCGCCAGGGCTTCCGTGGCCAGCATGTCGTTCAACAGCGTGGGTCCGAATGTAATACTGCCTGCACCGAGAATTGCGATCTTAGCCATGTTGTGCGTCCTCCTTCTTCTCCGATTCTCTACGCCAATTCGATTTCACTTCAGCGCCAGCCCCGCCACCCATGCCGTACCTTGCCGAAAGAGCTCTGCTACCGGCGGGTTGCTCAGCGCGCCGGTGTCGTGGCCGAGGGGCGAGTGAAACACGTTGCCCTTGCCATACTTCAATACGAATGCCATCGGGTAGGTCTTCTTGTCGACCTTGGACACCGCCGTTGCCAGAACGTCGATCGCCGTGTCGCCGTCGAGGCAGGTGTACAGCTCGTCGGTCGTCTCGAAATCCTCGAGCCCGGCCATTGCGGGGTGGTCCGGCTTGATGACGTTCACCGTGAATTTGCGGAAAGGATCGTGCCCGCGCATCTTCGGGTTCCACACGCGGCCGCCGACCTTGACGAATTCGCCCTTGAATTCCTGGAAGGCGCCGCAGGCGAAATGTACCAGCACCAGCCCGCCGCCCTTCTCCACGAACGACGCCAGGTTGTCGTAGCCGGCCCGGCCCGGCACCTTGGGATCGTAGTTCTTGAAATGCATGACGACAGCGACGTAATCGCTCAATTTGAGGGTTTTGAGAGAGGTCAGGTCCTCCACAACGTCGACCGCCAGCCGCGAGTCCTTTTCCAATTCGTCACGCAGGACCGGCGCCGTGAGCTGCCACTTATGCCCCTTGAAATCCTCGCCCGTTAGCAGGAGAACGCGCTTCGCGTCGGGATTGCGCGGTTTCGGGGGCGCGGGCTTCGCTACCCTGGGCGCCGCGCCCGACTCGTACAACCATATTTCGCTCAGAACCACGTTGACTCCTCCGGCCAGGCCGATGGCGATAGGCATCTTGCCACCCTGGTACGCTTCGCCGGGAACGTCAATCGCGATGGTCGCCGGCATGGCCTTGTTTTTGCTGTAGCTCGGGAGTTTCGTCGCCTTGAGCACCTGTTTGCCGGCAAGGGAAACCGTCTGCACGCGCGTGTTGTGGTCGTAGTCCCACCACGTGAGGCCGAGCTTGTAGGACTTCTTCGGGTCGAGCCCGGACGCTTCCACCTCCACCCTGTTGCCGGTGTACACGATTGTCGCGGCGCGTACGTCGGCATGGCGTTCCGCCCCCGCCCAGACGAACGGCTGGCCAGCTTTCACGCGCAGGTTCGGGCGGCCTGTTGCGCCGTCGGACATGTCCGGACCGCAGTCGAGATAGGCAACCAGGTGGTAGCCCTTGGGGGCCTTCTTCGCCAGCTCCTTCTTGCGGGCGGCGCTCAGCTCGGGTACGCGTTTCAGGATGCTGCCTCTCGGTCTCTTCTGAAGCAACGCGACGCGTTTCTTTTCGGCCCAGTCGTTGGCGTCCGGGTTGTCGGAAAGGGCGGCCAGCGTGTCAACGATGGCGAGGCGCGACTTGAGGTCGGTTTCGCGGTCGACCAGCGACATCAGGCCGCGCACGGCCATGGTGCTTGCGAATTTGTCGTTTTTCACTTGGGCGAGCTTCAACAGCTCGTCGGCTGCTGCTGCGTCCGACCAGCTCGACAGGGCGCGGATGGCATCCTTTCGCAGCTCGGCATCGCCGCTCCCGAGCGCGTCGCGTACGAGCGCCAGTCCGCCGGATCCGCCCCGGCGCGCAAGGACCCGCAGAATGCTCGGGCGGGCCTTTGCGTCTTTCCAGGCGGCGGCCATGGCCGATGTGCCGTCTTTCGCGAGCTTGGCGATGGCGGCTTCGAGCGCTTTCAGAGTCGCCGCATCGGTTTCCGTTGAGAGCCGTTTGAGCAGCGCCGGGCAGGCATCGGCCGTGCCTATCTCGCCCAGTGCCGCGTAGATACTGCCGCGCAGTGCGGGAGCCTTGTCCGCTATGGCCAGCAGCGCAGGAGACAGGTTCGGTATCCGGCGAGTGACCGCAACCGCGATCAGGATGGCGCGCGCCGCGTCACTGCCATCGGCAAGCCCCTTCTTGATCGCGGCGTCGACGTTGTACCCCGGCAGAGAGATCAGGCTTTCCCGGGCGGCTGTCGCGACGTTGCTGTCGTTCGAGGCTGCCAGGTCCGTCAGTGTCTTGACGTGTTCGGCATTCCCGAGGCGTCCCAGCGCGCGGACGGCTGCGAGGCGGAGCTCCGGGAGCTCGGCGTTCAGCGATTCGAGGGCGAGCGGCAGGACAGCGGGGTGTCCATGCGCGGAGACAGCCTCAATGGCCAGGGCGCGTGCCGCGGGCTTGTGCTTCTTCAGCTCGGCGACGATCTCCCCGGCGTCCGCGCTCTTGAGGGTACGCGGGAGCAGCTCGGCAGCTGTTCCGGCTTCTCGGGGGTCGCCCGACGCGAGCGCCGCGCTCACTCGGGAGGGTGCGGCCGCGGCCCCGGTTTGCGCCAGACCGCGCAGGGCGGCGACGCGGCAATGGACGAGATCCTTGGCGCCCACATGCACCGACTCAAAGACCTGCTGTGCGACTTTGCACGTCTTCGGAGTCCGGGCCAGCCTCTCGGCGCAACGGAGCTGCGCATCGAAGACCGCCAACGAGGGTTTCCGGCCCAGGAGAACTCCGGCTGCCTCCTCCGTGCCGATTTCGCCGAGGGCGCGGAGGGCCGCGGCTTCCGTTGAGGCGTCGTCCAGTCGCGCCTTGACGGGATCGACGGCCTGGGGATCGCGCACGGCGGCTATGGCTTGGAGGATGTCCTCGGCGCACTCCCCCTTGGCCGCGCGGAGGGCGGTACGCAGGGCGCCCCGCGCGGTTTCCGTGTTTATGCCGATCAGTGCCGCACAGGCCATCTGCGTGCTGCGCTTGTCGCCCTTCTTCAGGAGGGCGGCCACGGCATAGATCTCGGGATCGTCGCCGATGCGGGCCAGTTGCTGACAGATGAACAGCCTGGCGTCGTCGGTTGTTTCCGGTCGGGCCAGCAGTGATGCCAGCCTCGCCGCGTTTGCCGCTTTCGCCTTGGAAGTGTCATCTGCCGTCTGGGCGATGTGCGCATCGAGCAGCAGCACGCACGCACGGTCTTCGCCAACGCGATAGGTGGGCAGGTTCTTCCATGCCTCATCGATTTCGGCGGCAGGAAGCCCTCCGGCCAGCAACACCAGGCAGAGCACGAGGCCGCTCCACGTCCTCCCCGTTCCCCCAACACTCCAACTCTCCATCACTCCACTCTTCATCATATCCTCCACGGCGCGCGTAGCGTGCGCGGCAGCATGCGGTTGGCGATTTCGTCGTTCACGAAGCTCTCGGTCTCCCAGTCCCATGTAACTTTGCGCCCCAGTCGCGTGGCGATGTCGGCCACTATGGTCAGGGCGGTGGCGCGGTGACAGGCTTCGACCGTTGCGACCGGGTCGCGCCGGTCACGGATGCAGTCGAAGAAGTCCTGGTGGTGTCCGCGCGACACCTGGAGTTGGACGTCGCTCGGCTTCATCTTCAGGCGCAGAAGCGCCGGATCGCTGGCGGTGATGCGACCGCGATTGACGTGTACCCAGCCCTTGTCGCCGATGAAGCGGCAGCCCTGGCCGTGGCCCCTGGAATTGTCAACGAAGTGCAGGCGCAGTCCGCTCTTGGTAGTGGTGGTAGTGTCCCATTTGTAGGAGACGTCGGCCGTGCCGTTGAAGAACTCGGCCGTGCCCTCGACCTGCACCTGTCCCTCGTGCAGCTCGGGCATGCCCCACATGGCGATATCCATGTGGTGAACGCCCCAGGAGGCGATCCAGCCGACGCAGTAGTCGGCCACGAAGTACCACTGGTACGAGCATAGACCGTCGCGGTATGCTTTCCACTGGGCCGGGCCGAGCCATAGGTCGTAGTCGATGTCCTCGGGGACAGGTACGGTCGCCCAGACACCCGGCTTGGCGCGGCCGCCGGGAACGCCCACGTGCACGTCGGTTACCTTGCCGAGATAGCCGTTGCGGGCCAGTTCGCAGGCGTGGCGGAACTTCCTGTCCGAGCGCTGCTGCGTGCCGGCCTGGAAAACCGTGCCGTAGCGCCGGACGCTTTCGATCAGGGCGCGTCCCTCGGGGATAGTGTGCGTGAGGGACTTCTCGCCATAGATGTCTTTGCCGGCCCGGGCGGCGGAAGCCATGTGAACGCCGTGCCAGTTCTCTGGCGAAGCGACGAAGACCGCGTCGACGTCGTCGCGCGCCAGCAGTTCGCGGAAGTCCTGGTAGGCGGCGCAGCCCTTGTAGTCGCCCTTGCCGGCCTGGGCGGCATAGTGTCTCTCGGCCGCTTGCTTGATACGTTCAGCCTTGGAACGGTAGGCATCGCAGACGGCTACGAGCTGGACGCCCGCGGCGCGCATGGCGGTGTTGGCGTGTCCTGATCCACGACCGCCCGTGCCGATCACGCCGGTCGCTATGCGGTTGCTCGGCGCGTCGGCGCCGAAGACCGTCGCGGGGGTGATCGTGGGGGCGGCGACGGCCGCCGTCGCCGTGCCAAGGAACCGGCGGCGTGATATCTGTGTATTGTTCATGCAGGAACCTCCTTCGCGTGTAGAATACCCATGAGTCCGTCTAGAATCCGCTCCTGTTCTGATGGAGCAGCTATCGATGGTTCAAAGGACGCGCGGATCTTGACGCCTTCAAGCGCGTCGAGCATCAGGTTGACTGCCTTGCGGGGATCGGGTGCGCTGAGGTGTTCCGCGGCATCGGCGGCCGTCACGAGTCCGACGAACATCTCGCGCACCGAGCTATAGAAATGGGCCCAGGCGGCGCGGATCTGTTCGTCCTGGAGGGACATGGCCCAGACGTCCGTTGTAAAAACCCGGCTTTTGCGGTCGACGACGCAGTTGCGTACGGACAGTTCAAGCACGCGCCGCAGACGTTCGATCGGGTCGGTGAGCGGTGCCAGCAGCGCGTTCACGCTCTCGTGATACGTGCGGTAGTAGTAGTCACAGGCGGCGACGATTAGTTCGTGTTTGGAACGGTAGTGGCAATAGAGCGAGCCCTTGGTCACGCCGGCCCGCGCCGCGACTTGGTCGAGTGTGACGTCGTTCACCCCGTATTCAGCGAATAGCTCGTAGGCGGCTTCGGCGAGCTTCGGAGGCATGTGACTGGCGTCTCTGGGCATGTCGTATCCTCTAAACGGCGCGAAACATACCCGTGAGTATGCAACGCGTCAAGTCCAAACGTACGGCGGTCCGAGCGTTCGGGATCCTACGGATCCTTCGGTAGCGTTCTCCCTTGAACCTGAAAGGAGGCAGTTACCGGTAATCCGTGATCGGTAATC
>CAZKRK010000428.1:0-6663 GCA_964555035.1 uncultured Victivallales bacterium
CACTCCGCGCCGATCCGCGTTGCGTCTCGGGCTGCGTGGCTCACTACGAACGGGGGGCGCGTGCGTTGGGTTTGTAGTTAGGCCCGCAGTGAGCGGAGCGAACGGAGTGCCGTGGACCGGTCGGAGCGCAACGGAACTCCCGACCTCTTGGTACAGCCCCGTCGGCCCGACGCCGGGAGGGCCGGGTGAGGGGTGGAGATTCACCAGTGCCCTCGGAAGCACCCACGGATGCCCTGCGAAGAGCCCCCCCAGCCGACCTACTCCACGATCAGCGCCGTACCATCTTCCAGCACCACGGTCACTTTCTCGCCGAGGGCCAGGTACGGCTTGAGCTCGGGGTGCTTGTCGAGGAGCTCGAAGTACTCGTCGGAGGCGAAGGTTACGCGGCGGGTTTTCATCTCCTCCTTGTAGGCGCTGTCAACCCACTGACCGTCGATCAGGGAGAAGACTTTCTTGCCCACATGACGTACGCTGGCGATGTCCTCCTGCGCGGTCTTGAGGTCCTTGTACTTTGCGATCGCTTCGCTGAGCTGGATGGCGTCACGGCCGGACTCCTCCCTCAAGTACTCGCTCACCTTGCGCGCGTTTCCGTGCAGGACGCGGTACCTCGTCTCCGCGCCCGCGCGATCCGCCCGGGCCCCTCCCGCAAATCCGTCAGCGGCCCCCCGGGAGAACACGGGGACGGGGGCGTCAGCGGTAGCGGGCCTGGCAGCCGGGGCCTCCGGCGTCGGCCGCCCCCCTCCCTGCTGGCGTTCCAGCGATACATCGCCTTCAGCGGTACTCCGCTTTCCAAGCCCCTTGGTCGCGAACAGGCGGCCGGATTTGGCCTCTTCCTTTTCCCTTGCGAGTACGCCGGGCCGGCGGCCGCGCTCGATGCCGTGCTGCTCGTAGGCCTCGTCGTTCTCGAGAACCAGGTAGGAGGTGTAGGGCGTCATGATGCCGTACTCCCTGCTCAGCAGGATCACTTCGTCCTTCAGTTCCGCGTCCTCGCCCTGCAGACGGATCTGGTCGAGCAGGTATCCCACCCGGCGCGTGGCCCACAGGCGGGGGATGAAGTCGTTGTCGCCGTTCGTTTTTGGGAAGTCGCCTTCGTACACGAATTCGCGTTTCTTGCCGTTGACTTCACCGAGCAGGCGGATGGCCACGTGCCCGCTGCCGTCATAGCGCCCCAGCACAACAAGCTGGTCGCCGCTGAAAATATCCGACAACTCGCGCGGGTGGATTTTGCGTGTCTTGAGCTTGTCGATCGCAACCTCGACCTTGCTCAACACCGGATTGCTCAGCTTGTCGGCCAGGCTGGAAACCTTGGCCTCGATGCTCTCCTCGGGTTTCACGTACTGTGACATGCCGCCGTGGTCGCCGGACAGCCGGTCGAGCAGGTGCGTATTGACCTTCTCGCCTACGCCGAAGACAAACAGCCGCACCGTCCCCTCCTTGTTTGTCGCCACGTTCTTCACGATAATGTCGGTGTCCGACTCGCCGACCGTGGGCTTGCCGTCGGTCAGGAACACGATGATTGCCGGACGCTTGGCGTCGAAGTTCATGCCCAGCGCTTCGGACAGCGCGCCGTCAATGGCCGTGCCGCCGCGGGCCTGTATCTCCTCCACCAGCTCGAGGGCCTTGTCGCGGTTCTCGTCGTTGACTTCGAGCAGCTTCGGTCCCAGCGTTTCTACGTCAGTGCTGAAACGCACCAGGTTGAAACGATCGCCGTCGTTAAGGTTCTTGACGCAGTACTCCAGGGCTTCGCGTGCCTGGGCGATCTTCTTGCCACGCATACTGCCCGAGGTGTCGAACACGAAGACAACGTCCTTGGGCATCGGCTTGCCCCCGGGCGGGGTGACGCTGGGGGAGAGCATCATCATGTAGTATCCGTCCTTGCCCTTGGCGGCGTGCGTGAGCAGGTTCAGGCCGAAGTCCTTGCGCGATACGCCGTAGTAGAGCACGAAATCTTTGTCCAGCAGGGCGTTGTCCTCTTCGAAGCCGATCACGGCTTCGGTTTCGCCCTTGCGGCTTATGCCGACCTCGTGCGAGGGCGAGTAGACGTTCTTGATGGGTACGGATGACGTCAGTTTCACCGACACGGTGAAATCGTCCAGCGTGCGCGACGCCCTTTCGCCGGTCTTGAGCGGGTAGACGAACTTGTAGAGCCCGGAATCGAACTCGAGTTGCTGCGAATACTCCAGCTCGATGCGCTGCTCGCCGTTTTTCGGCACGGGAAAGATGCTGATGCGGAAGAGATTCCCGCCGAGATACTCAAGCAGACCGGGGTCCTTCAGGCGGCGAACGATGTCCTGGTAGACCTTGCGGGCCTTGTCCTTCTCGACCAGTTCGCCGCTCATGCGCTTGCCGTTGATGTACATCGCGAAGTCGCCGATGGCGGCATTCTCGGGCAGCGGAAAGACGTACACCGCTTCGAGGTCGCGGTTCACGCTGTTCTTGAACACCTGCTCGATCTTGGCGGTGGCGACGCCGTTCTTGACCTGGATGTCCACCCGCTGGTGTTTGATGGCCAACGGCGGCAGCGACTTGTCCTTCGGGATCAGCATGCCGGAAGAGAGCCCGTTCGACGCGAGACCGAGAGCAACACATACGACGAGAATTGCACGTTTCATTTTGTATGTCCTTTCACCTGTGATTCTGAAGTCCCCTGTGAACTATCGTCTTATCGTCGGAGTTGGATTCCCCCGGACGGGGTGGATCCACACGTGTCGAGCGAAGAGTCCGGCGTGGACCACTTCGCCGCGGTTTTCGAGATCGTCGCCCGTAACCGGCCCGCTGATGCGCCAGGCCCGTCCCAGGCCGGGTGTGCGGCGCTCGCTGAATCGCGCCGAGAGTATCCCATTCAGGAACTGCCTGACCACGCGCGAAGTAGGGAACGGCGCGATCTTGCGGTCGGAGCGTCTCGGTTCCGGGCGTAGCGGCACGATCACTTCGGCCGCGTAGGAGCGCAGGATTTTGGGCCACAGGCGCGCAAACAGGCTTGAATCGGAGAAAACGTCGCAGCCCAGGATGCGCCGGCCGCATACCACCACGCAGCCGACCGTGCCGCGATCGGGGAAGGGGGGGAACCTCGCCACACACTCATCGAGTTTGCGGCGGACGGATTCGGTTTCGTAGAGCCGCTGGTAGCTTCGTGTCGAAGACTCGACCTTGGCCCGCCCGAGCTGACCGTCGATTTCGCGCCAGATGCTGTCCTGCGTGGCCGATCGCGCCGCCATGCCGCGCAGGCTCGGCGCCGACAGCGTGCCCTTGCTCTTGAATCCCGATTCGCTTCCCCGCCAGCGATGCTGCTCGCCGCAGTAGACGGAAACCTCGATCCAGCCGGAACGGGCCGGCAGCAGCACGTCTTCACGGACTATGCGGTTCTGCTTGCCGCCGACGATGATTTCACCGCTAAGCAAGAGAACCGGCTGGCGTGAGTCGTTCCTGACCAGCAGCCAAGGAACAGCGCCTTCCCCTTTTTCGCGGATGGCAAGCTCGTCGCGGCGCAGGGCCTCGTCGAGTGTCACGATGTCCGTTCTGCGTCCATGCCCCAGCCGCAGCGGGAAGACGGTCAGCCCTGACCGCGCCACGGGCGCCCCGACGTCGATCCGCCGGACAAGGTCCGGCAGGGCCGCTCCGTGCCGCGGAGGCGGCGGGACGATACGGCGCGGCGGATCGGGTTCCACGGGTGTGGAGTCCGCGGCACCTTTACTTTCAAGGTAGGCGGCCGACGCGGCCATGACCGACACCGCCAGCCCGGAAATCGCAAGCAGTAGAGATCTCTTCATGACAAGGTCCTCGCTTTCACAGTGCTTAGACGCACGTGGGGCGGGATTTGTTCCGGGAAAAGTGGCCGGCCGCAAACTCCGGCTCCTGCCTGCTATCCCGGGCGCACCGAACAGCCCGCCCCCTCACCCGGTCCTCCTGCGTCGGACCGACCGGAGAGGTGCAGGGCAGGCGCATCGGATTTCCGCCGAATCGGAGCGATAGACCAACCCTGGAGACGGCGGTCCTCCGCCGTTACGGGCAAGTAGCACAGGACGAAACAGGAACGACCAGTGGTCCCGCTTGTCTCGTTGCGTGCGCTCATATTCGCCCGCAACGGCGGAGGACCGCCGTCTCCACGGTCGCGTGACACGGGACCAGCGGAAACTCCAACCCCCGCCTGTCATCCCGAGGAACGTCACGGGCGGTTCCCCTTGGCTGGTGGGCAAGACATGCGCAGGGTTGCGGGGAGAGAGAAAGGTGGAAAAATGTGTAGGTAGGAAAATGGGAAGGAGAGTTGAATGTACCATCTTCCTACCATCCCATCTTTCTACCTACACATTTTTCTGCCTTAACGACACTTGGTACGGGGTGCGCAGTGAAGCGATGTCTTTGGGAGCGCAGCGCGCCGTTCTACGGCACGAGCACCAACTCCACCACCACCGTCCCGGCGCTCCTGTCGTGCATCACCTGTCCCCGGGACGGCCGCACGGCGCCTTCTTTCCCCAGGGCAGCGAGGATCCGCGTCAGTTCAGCGAACGGGACCGCGACCACGATGGAAGTACGGCCGTCCGCAAGATGGGTCACGGCGGGCGATGTGGTGTCCTCCTCGGTCTTCACATCGGCGCGACCGGACGACATCGTCTTCATGTCCCGGTTGGATCTCTGCTCGTCCGGTTTTGGCACCGCCGCCAGAAGGGCCAGGACCCGCTTTTCGTCAATACCGGCTACGGTGAAAGAGAGCCGCCCGTCGCCGGTTTTTTCGAGCAACTCCTCGGTGACCGGCGCACCCTTGCCGCGCGCGCCTTCGGCCAGTGCGGCAGCGGGGGCGGCTTCGAACGCGACTTCTCGCGACGCAGTCACGCGTCTCCGCGGTGAATCCTCGCCGGCGAAGCCCTCCAACCGCGGGCGGAGCGTCGCCACCTTGGCTTTGCCCTCTTCCATCTCTTCCTGCCGTAGTACGACCCGTTCGGACAGCAATGCGTCGGCCGAGGCGCGCTCCTTCGGCTGGGGCGCCGCTATCGACGGTACGCCGTCTCTGGCCGCGGCGGCAAACTCCGGCCGCGGAGCTGCCGGCGCCGACTCGGCCGCCGACAGCGGTGTCGAAGAGCCCACCTGCAACCCTTCACGAACCACCGGGGTCTCCTGGCGCCAGATTGCGTCGGACCGTTTCTTGCGCGACACGCCCGGCGCGGCGTTCGGGACTTTATCCGCGTGGGTTTCCTGCTCGGCGAGCGCACGCTCGCGTGCGGGCCGCTCCAATTCGCGGGACTCCCGCGCATCTTCCGCGGCCACGTCCCGCGCCGGCATCGGAGTGGGAACCGGCGCGATTGCCGGGGCCTTCTCCTCTTTCGCCGGGGCGATCGCCGGGGCAACGGCCCTTGTTTCCGGTCGCGCGGTCTGCACGGTGTCGGCCGCGGCCGCCAGCTCGCGTCTCTCGATGGTCGGCGTCATCTTCTGTATGGCGAAGACGCCGACGACGACGGCGATGCCGGCCGCAAGTGCTACGCGAACCTGGGGACGATTGAACCAGTTCCAGGCCCTAATCGGCCGCGCCGGTTGGCGGATGGCCCTGACGATGCGCGCCTCCAGCCCCGGCGGAACTTCCATCGGTTCCGTTTCCTGCAGCAGCGAAACCGCCCGGCGCAACTGCTCGAGCTCGGAGCGGCAGTCAGCGCAGTCCGCCAGGTGGGCGTCCAGCCGCTCCTGCTCGCCCTGATCCAGCATCCCGTCAAGCGATGCGGACAGCAGCTCAGTTGTCTCGTCGCAGTTCATCCAACGATTCCGTCTCTTATCAGTTTCTCTTTCACTCTCGACCGCGCCCTGGCCAGGCGCGATTTCACAGTGCCGATCGAACAGCCTACGGATTCGGCAATCTCCTCGTAGGTCAGCCCCTGCAAATCGCGCAGCACTATCACCATCCTGAAATCCTCCGGCAACGTCGCAATTGCCCCTTCGATGCGTTGTTGCAGCTCCTTGCGTTCCAACCCGCGGTTCGGCAGGTCGGCCGGGTCCGGCATCTCGCGCGGCCGGACTTCGCCTGACCGGTCATCGTCGAGCCGGACGACCTCGGCCGATGACACGCGCCGAATCTTGCGCAGTCCGCTGCAGCAAGTGTTCGCCGCCAGCCGGTACAGCCAGGTGGTGAACTTGGAACGCCAGCCAAACGTGCCAATCACCTTGTGAAGCTTTACAAAGATCTCCTGTGTCAAATCGCCCGCATCGGCCGCGTTGCCCGTCATGCGGTAGGCCAGGTTGTACATTGGCCCGGTGAGAACGTGAACAAGCTCTTCAAACGCGTCCTCATCGCCGTCCTGGGCCCGCCTGACCAGGGCATCGACGTCGACCCCCTCGGTCGCCGCCGCAATGGCCGACACTTTCGTTCCATCTGTACAATTGGACGCCATCTGGTTGCCAAAAGTTCCCGAAATCCTTCACTAACGAAAAGACATGAACCCATGCCCCTGCTCTTTCCACTCAACCGAAGGAGAGCAGGGGAACGAGCAAACAAAAGAGTAGGGCAGTGAGTAGCGACAAACAAGCCCGCAACGGGGCGAAGTCAGGATCGCGAGAATCAGTGGGCCGGATTTGCAATCCGGCCGAGAGAAGCAGGAGCATCGACCGAGAATGGCCCGGCCGGAAGGCTCTCAATTCTCGGGAACATGCTCCCCTATCTCTCGGCCGGATTGCAAATCC
>CAZKRK010000429.1:0-6636 GCA_964555035.1 uncultured Victivallales bacterium
AGCCCTGGAGCGGAGCGGAAGGGCAAGGGCGAGCGGAGAGTGGGCAAAGCCCGGCTGGGGCCCCGGCAGGTGCAACAAATCGCAGATGCGCCCGCGAAAAGGCCCCGGACGATGAGGGCTTTACTCCCACAATCCGACGTGGTATAAATCGTCACTCTTTCGGCGACGGCGCGATAGGCTGTCTGACTCAAATGGGAACAGGAGGCGGTAATGCCCACACTTGATCCGACCAGAATGAAGGACTGGGAAATCGCGGAAGCGGCTGAAAAGGAAATGAAGCCGCTGTCGCAGCTGGGCGAGGAACTGGGACTGCAGAGCGAGGAAGTAATCCCGATGGGGAGACGCGTCGGCAAGGTTGACTTCATGCGGGCCATGAGTCGTTTGCGGGACAAACCGCAAGGCAAATACGTCGACGTTACCGCGATAACGCCTACTCCGCTCGGGGAAGGCAAGACAACCACGTCAATGGGACTCGTCCAGGGGCTGGGCCGCATCGGCAAAAGCGTCGTGGGCGCCATTCGACAGCCCAGCGGCGGACCGACGTTCAATATCAAGGGGTCGGCTGCCGGAGGCGGTTTGGCCCAGTGCATCCCGCTGACTGAATTCTCCATCCGCCTGACGGGCGACATCGATTCCATCACCAACGCGCACAACCTCGCGATGGTGGCCCTGACATCGCGCATGCAGCACGAGTGGAACTACGATGACGCCCGCCTCGCCAAGAGCAAACTCAAACGAATCGATATCGATCCCGAGCGCGTGCAGATCAGGTGGGTGCTGGATTTCTGCGCCCAGGCCCTGCGCAACATCAGGATCGGCCGCGGCGGCAAGATGGACGGGTTCGAAATGGACTCCGGCTTCCAGATCACGGTCGCCAGCGAGATCATGGCGATTCTATCCGTCGCCAGAGACTTGAAGGACCTGCGGGAGCGCATGGCCAAGATGGTCGTCGCCTACGACAAGCAGGGCAACGAAGTCACCACCGCCGACCTCGAAGTCGACGGCGCCATGACTGCCTGGATGGTCGAAGCGATGAATCCGAACCTGCTGCAAACCATCGAAGGCCAACCGGTGTTTGTGCATGCCGGTCCGTTTGCGAACATAGCCATTGGACAGAGCTCCATCATTGCCGACGAGCTGGGCTCACGGCTGGGTAACTACCTCGTGACCGAAAGCGGCTTCGGAGCCGACATCGGTTTCGAGAAGTTCTGGAACCTCAAGTGCCGTTTCTCCGGACTCAAGCCGAACGCGGTTGTCATCGTCGCCACGATCAGGGCACTGAAGATGCACGGCGGCGGCCCGAAGGTAAAACCGGGGATCGCCCTTGACGAGGTCTACACCCGCGAGAACCTGGAGTTGCTCGAAGCGGGGTGCGAGAACCTCGTGGCCCATATCGAGACGGTCAAGAAGAGCGGTGTGCGCCCGGTCGTCTGCATCAACAGCTTCCACACCGACACGGACGCCGAGAAGGCCCTCGTGCGCAGGATAGCGGAAGCGAACGGCGCGCTCTGCGCCGTATCCGACCACTGGCTGAAGGGCGGAGAGGGCGCCGTGGAACTGGCCGAAGCCGTGGTTCAGGCGTGCGAAGAAAAAAACGATTTCCAGCACCTGTACGAGCTCGACATGCCGTTGCGCCAGAGGATCGAGTTGATCGCAAAGGAAGTGTACGGCGCCAGTGGCGTGAGCTACAGCTCACAGGCGGAAACCAAGGTCAAGGCGCTCGAAACCGACCGGGACGCGGCGCAGATGGGAACGTGCATGGTGAAGACCCATCTGAGCCTGTCCCACGATCCCGACCTGAAAGGACGCCCGAAAGACTGGGTCCTTCCCGTCGCGGACGTACTCGTCTACCGGGGCGCCGGGTTCGTCGTGCCGGTGGCGGGCGCCATCAAGCTCATGCCCGGCACCTGCTCGAATCCCGCCTTCAGAAAAATCGACGTGGACGTCGAGACCGGGAAGGTCAGGGGACTGTTCTAGCCCGCATATTTCACAGATTCCCTACTGCGAGGCTCGCCGAAGGCGAGCAACATCACAGCCCGGCGAGGATCGCCGGGTGCAACGCACGCACCACCCGAAACCCCGCTCCCTGAAGGGGAGCTACGTCTGAACGCGGCGAGAGGGACGTTGCTCCCCTTCAGGGAGCCTGGGTGGGTGTCTGACCGCTCCCCAGGGTTTCACCCTGGGCTGGGACGTGCGTCCCCGTTGGGGACGGGCGGTCCATCGCAACGGCAAAAGGGTGTCACGCTCATCTTCCGCTGTGCCGTTCTCCCTATCGACGCGAAAATCCATGTAATCGACGGAGCAACAAGTGGTTGTGACGGAGACACGAGCTGGCGTGGCCCGGGAGAGGTGAGGATGTCTGAGGCTACTCCGCCGCCAACAACTGCACCCCGTCCACAATCACGTAGCTGTCGCTGCCGGCATTGGACACGGTCACCTCCGCGTCCTTCTTGATCGCAAACGTGCCCAGACACTGCCCGCCGTCCTTTGCGATCTTCTGGTTGACGATGTGCTCGCTCTTTTTGCCGTCAACGCTGATTGCCACGCGCACGTTGGTTGCGCGGTTGTCTGCCTCCCTGTAGAGCAGATTGACGCGATAGCGTCCCGATTTGGGCACGGCGACCTTGAAGCGCGCACTCTTCTGCCCTTTCAACTCGTTGTCGTCGTGGACATAGCCGGCACCCAGGATCGGTTTGTAGATCCCGGCAACCCATTTGCCGGTCAACTCCGCCTTGGTGTCATCCACAACGATCCCCTTCGGCTGCAGGCCCAGCGCCCAATCGGGTTCGCGCATCGTACCGTTCGCCCCCATCAAACGGCAGCCGTCTTTGACCAGAGCATCCTGGAGCTCCTTGATGTGCTTCTCGTACACGCCGCGTGGCGTGGTCCGGTGCTGCATCGCGATCGCCGCGGCCGTTCCCGCCGCCTGTCCGGTCGCGCACATCGGGCGGATGACGCGCGTGCCGCCGAAGGCGATTTGTGTCGCGGAATGGCACCGGCCCGCCATGAACAGGTTTTCGATGTTCTTCGAATACAGCGTCCGGTACGGAATGCTGGTGCGTCGTCCCTGGTAGACGTGAATGCAGTCGTTGCCCTTCACCCAGAACCCCTCGGGATGGTGAACGTCCGGCCCCCAGTCCGTAAAGGCGACGGTGTCCTCGTGCACGATCTGCTCGTCGTATTCCTTCTGGCTCATGACGTAGTCGCCGATCAGCCGCCGGCTTTCGCGAGTGCCGGGCACGTAGTTGAGCCAGACCAACTCCCGGTTGGCGTTCTTCGCTTTCGTGGCGGGATTGTGGTTCTTGGCGTAGTTCCAGAGCCCGAGTGAAATGCGGAACAGCTCGTCGCGAATCTCCTCCGCGTCCTCGATCGTGTTCCGCATTCCGCCATACTCCACCCACCACGCGTGCAGGATCGCTCCGTTGATGTCGTTGCCGGGATTGCGTCCCTTGCCACGCGACGGCGGATCGAAATTGTCCGGCCGCGTAATCGTGCCGATCCGTCTGTGTGACCCACGGGCTTCGAAATCGGAGGAAGACCTCCACTGGTGGACCCACTCGGGGCAGTCAAATGCGACCGGTTCCTCGCGGGTTTCGAATACCGCCTTGTAGAGGCTGTTCCCCATCGTCCGTGTCCCGGCCGACTCCGGCGCCAGCGACTCGCCATACTCGGAGCGAGCCTCCTGTCCCATCATGTACTCGGCGCCGGCGTAGTACCCAATCCAGCCGTGACCGGTGGTGTCCACAAAGTACGGCGCCGCGAACCGCATACGCCGGCCGCTGTGCACATCCTGCGCGACGACGGCCTCGATGCGGCTCTTGCCGGCCATCTCGACGTTGACGCCGCGCGTGTCGAGAAACAGGGCAATGTTGGTTTCCTTGCGCACGATCTTCTCGATCTTCTCGGAATCCGCGAAATTCCGCCATCCCTGCCGGGGAAAGATCTCCGCCGAAATCCCTCCGACGTTGAGCCGGTCGGGCGGACGCCCGATATACCCCATCGGCGGGATCTCGATCTCGGACGACGCGTTGCCCCCGAGCACCGGCCGGTCCTGGATAAAGGCTACACGCATGCCGTGACGCGCCGCGGCCAGCGCCGCGCCTATCCCCGCGGGACCGCCGCCGACCACGACCACGTCGTACTTGCCCATCTCCTTGGACTCCGGACTCACTCCGGCATATCTCAGCCTCTGCGCGGCAAGCGCCTTCAAGTCATCGGACGGGGTGAACCCCTCTGTTGCCAGCACGATCGCGTCGCACCGCCCCCACCACCCCGTGATGTCGTGAAGCCGCAGCTCCACGTCCCCTTTTGCCAGCTCGAACTTCCCACCGTTGGCCCAACGCCAGTCGTCATGATCCGCCGCGCCAAACGCCACGGGTGACGCCTTGCCGCCAACCAGCACTTCGAACCGCCCCGGCGAATGCGGCGGCAGCCAGTTGCGGCACCGCACCCAGAGCGTATACGTTCCGGCTTCCGGAACGCTGACCGTAGTTGCCGCATCTTCGACGGGCCGGCCCAATCCTGTCGCCAGCAAGTAAGGCGATCCCATGATGTCCATATGCTGCGGATCGTTCGACCACGTCCCCGTCTCGCCCATCGACTCCGCTTCCTGCCAGATCACCGTTTCCGCGTGCAAAGACATAACCAGGAACACTACTCCGCAGACAACAGACAAGCGACTCATTCGGTTCTCCTTCAATTTAACGATCCACCCCTCAACGATACCCGCGACAATCCCGTCCGACAAGGACGGCGTGACAGGCAGGAGTTGGGAACAGAACTGCGACCTGGCCCTGGGGGTGCAAACGAGGAAAGTGGGTTGGAATCGAGACCAAGACTGGATTGAGAACTCCCTGCCCAGTGGTTCTGATTGATGAATAGCGATTTGTGGTTCTTGAATTTCGATTGAGATCAATCACAAATCGGAAATCGCTAATCGCTGATCATCAATCAGGATTTCTTCGCTTCCGACCTGGCCCTGGTGTGGCACGCAATGGGAGTTGTCTCCGGACCGGGCCGACGTTACACTCCCTACTCCTCCAAAGAGCAGAAAACAGGAGAATCCCATGCACCGATGCACGATTACCGCTACGACGGGAGAAGCGGACCTCGCGGTCGTCATAGCCGACCGACTACCGCGCGGCGTCCCGCGGCTTGTTCGCTCCGAGGCTAAGCGTATCCGCGCGACCGACAAGGCCGCGTCCACCTCGGTAACGCTGCCCGAACAGCGTTGGCTGGTTGTCAGGACGGACCCACGCGAGTGGCTGGCCGGCGGCGAAACCTGGCGCCTTGCCGGCAAGGCCGTTGTCGGAGCCCTGAGGGAACAGGACCTGGCATCGGCCCGCCTCGACAGCCGCCTGAAACCCGAAGAGGCCCAGGCCCTGGCCGAGGGCGCCATCCTTGCCGACTACAGATTCGATATCTTCAAGAACAAGTCGAAGAAGCGTCGCGGAATCACGGTGCGCCTGCCCGGACAACGGGACGCGGTGAGGTTCGCCGGAATAGTGGCCCAGGCACAGAACCGGGCCCGCGAGCTGCTCGACTTGCCCCCGAACGAGCTCAATCCGCGCACGTTCGTGACCCGCCTGCGATCGCTTTTTCGCCGAGCAAACGTCGAACTGAAGGTCACACAGGGACTGAAAGCCCTGGAAAAGGCGCGCTTCCCGGGACTCATCCAGGTCGGCCGCGCGGGATCGACGGAGCCGGCGCTGGTCGAGATCCACTACAGGCCCGCGACCCGCGGCGACAGACAGCTTGCCTTCGTCGGCAAAGGCATCACCTTCGATTCGGGCGGCATATCCATCAAACCAACCAAAAACATGTCCTACATGAAGGCCGACATGGGCGGAGCCGCGGCCGTCGCGGGCGCGATGCTCATGATCGCGAAACAGAAACCGAAGATCCCCGTTTCGGCATACGTCGCCCTGGCCGAGAACCTGCCCGGTAGCCGGGCCCAGCGTCCCGGCGATATCTACACCGCGCGCAACGGCAAATCGGTCCACATCGATACCACCGACGCCGAAGGGCGACTGATAATGAGCGATGTTCTGACATATGCCTGCGAAAAGGGAGCCACGCATATCATCGACCTGGCAACCCTGACCGGGGCCTGCATGGTCGCGCTCGGAAACAGTGTCGCCGGCCTTATGGCCAATGACGCCGCCTGGTCAAACGAGGTCCGCGCCGCCGGCATTCGCGCGGGAGAGGAGTTCTGGCCGCTGCCGCTCTACGGCGAGTACCGCGAACTGCTCGATCACCCCCACGCCGACCTCAACAACGTTGGCGGCCGCTATGGCGGCACAATCACGGCGGGCATATTCCTGTCGGAGTTCGTCAACGACGGCGTGCTGTGGGCGCACGGCGACATTGCCGGCAAAGCCTTCAAGGGCAACTCCGCCTGGCGCTACTACGCCAAAGGCGCTACCGCCTTCGGCGCGCGCACCCTGGCACAGTTGGCAATGGGGATGCAGTAGGCTGCCGGTCCCCTTTCCCAGGGTGGTTTGGTTCGGCCGTCCCCTCACCCGGTCCTCCTGCGTCGGACCGACCTCTCCCCCAAGGGGAGAGGTGGGAGCGCGCGATTCACCCTATATCCGGCAGTTCAACTGCTCCGCAGTTGACGCCATGACTCGCAACGCA
>CAZKRK010000430.1:0-6619 GCA_964555035.1 uncultured Victivallales bacterium
CCACCTCTCCCCCTGGGGGAGAGGTCGGTCCGACGCAGGAGGACCGGGTGAGGGGTGGGCCGGTGGCAGCCCCGCAACGATAGGGCAGGTGTGTCTGTTCCACCTCCGCTCAGTCCGGGACACCACGCGCCTCAAAGCGCCGCTGGCAGGCAATAACGACATCGTACTCCTGAGACAGAGTAGCTCCCGTGGCTGCAACAGCAAGCAGAAAACGGCACACGACTGCCCTTGAGTTTGGTCGGATGTTGTGGTTCAAATGCAAGTTGAGGGGGTACAGCAGTGATACGTACGAAGATAGTCTGCACGATCGGCCCGGCAAGTTGCGGCCCCGCGATGCTGGAAGAGCTCATCGAGGCGGGGATGGATGTAGCGCGGCTGAATTTCTCCCACGGGACGCCCGCGGAGCGCGAAAAGACCATAGCGGACATACGCGCGATTTCGAAGCGCGTCGGACGGCCGGTTGCGATTCTGCAGGATCTGGCCGGGCCGAAGGTGCGTGTCGGCGAGCTTCGCGCCGGCCCGGTTCTGCTGGAGTCGGGCCGGACCTTCACGCTCACCTCGCGAGAAGTGCCGGGCGACGCGAAGGAAGTCTCGATCACCTATCGGGGATTGCCGGAGGACGTGCAAAGCGGCGATTCCCTGTTGTTGAGCGACGGTACCCTTGAGCTCGACGTCGAGGAAACAACCGACACCGACATCGTCTGCCGCGTAGTGGTCGGCGGCACACTGTCGCCGCGCAAAGGCATCAACGTCCCCTCACGTTCCCTCCGCGTCCCTTTCCCCACGGAGAAAGACAAGCGAGATCTGGCCTTCGGCATCGAGCGCGGCGTGGACTACGTCGCGCTTTCCTTTGTGCGCTCGGCGCAAGATGTTCTGGCTGTCAGGGAGTATGCCGAGAGCATTGCCGGCGACAACGTCCCTCCGTTGATTGCAAAGATCGAGAAGCACGAGGCGCTCGGAGCCATCGATGCCATTCTCGACCAGGTCGACGGTCTCATGGTTGCCCGCGGCGACCTGGGCGTGGAGATCCCTATCGAGCGCGTCCCCCGTGTACAGAAGACGCTCATCCGCAAGGCCAACGCGGCAGCGAAGCCTGTGATCACCGCCACGCAGATGCTGCGCTCGATGGTGGACAACCCGCGCCCGACAAGGGCGGAGGCCACCGACGTGGCCAATGCCGTTCTGGACGGCACGGACGCGGTCATGCTGTCCGAGGAAACAGCCATAGGCAAATACCCTGTCACGGCCGTACGAATCATGAACCGGCTGGCGCGCGAAACCGAGGATACGTGGGCCAGGCGGACCGTTGCGCCGGTACGTCGCGATACGCCGCTTTCGCCCGAGGAGGCCGTCGCGCACGCGGCCGCGGAAGTCGCGGAACAGGTCCACGCGGCTGCCGTCATGACCTGCACGCAGTCCGGCAGCACCACGAGACTCGTCGCCAAACAGCGCCCCCGCATCCCCCTGCTTGCGCTTACGCCGGATGAGCAGACCTACCGCAAGCTGGCCCTCGTGTGGGGTGCGATCCCCCTGCTCATGCTGCCGGCGGACGGAGCCGAGGCCATGGAACGCCAGGCGATCGAGGCCGGCATGAACGCCGGCGAGATCGACAAGGGAGAAACCGTCGTCATCACCGCCGGTCTCCCGCTTCACGTGCCGGGGACAACGAACACGGTCAAGGTGACCGTTGCCGGGATGTAGGGACGGAGACACCATGACCGGCCGCGAGCGTTACATCGAAGCCCTGTTGTTCGGCACGCCGGACAGAATCCCATTCGACCCCGGTGGACCGCGGGAGAAAACGTTGCAGCGATGGCATGCCGAGGGGCTGCCGGCAAACGAGCCGTGGCGCACGGCGCTCTACCGGGAACTCGGCATCGAAGCAGAACCGGACCGGCCGCGACCTCAACCGCAAGTGGACTTCAAGATGGTCCCGCGGTTCGAGGAAAAGGTGCTCGAACACAACAACGGCCGTTACATTGTCCAGGACTGGATGGGCAACATCACGGAGATCTCGGACGAATACGATGTTACCTATATCCGCACGCCCCGCGACTTCGTGACACGCAAATGGCATGGCTTCCCGGTCGAGACCCGCGAGGATTTCGAGGAGATGAAGAAGCGCTACGATCCGGACGAACCGGCACGCTATCCGGAGGACTTCGATGCGCGGGTAAAGCTGATGAAGGAGCGGGACTATGTCACCTCGATCGGTTTTGCCGGCGTCTTCTGGCAGCTACGTGAATGGTGTGGATTCGAACCGCTCTGTATGCTGTTCATCGACGATCCCGAATTCGTGCGCGAAATGGCCGAGTTCCACACCGGGTTTGTCTCGAAGACGATGCGTCGCGTGCTGGACGCCGGCATCGTGGACCGAGTCTTCATCAACGAAGACATGGCCTACAAGGGGAAGAGTATGATCGGCCCGGCGATGACGCGCGAGTTTCTGGCGCCGGCCTGGCGCCGATGGAGCGACGAGGCACGGCAGGCAGGCGTGCCGATCATTGACATGGATTCCGACGGCATGGTCGAGGAGCTGATCCCAATCTGGATCGAAAACGGCATGAACGTGTGCGACCCGATAGAGGTCGCGGCCGGCAACGACATCAATCTCTATCGCCGCGAGTACGGACGCAAGATCGCCTATCGCGGCGGCATCGACAAACGCTGCATCGCAAGGGGCGGGGCCGTAATCGAGGACGAGCTGGACCGCATCGCCCCCGTCGTGCGCGACGGCGGGTACATCCCGAGCTGCGACCACGGCGTCCCCTTCGATATCTCCTGGCCCAATTTCATCCACTACAGCCGCCTGCTGGCGGAGATGACGGGGGGGATCGGGGTCGGACCTTGAATTAGAACTTAACGGCAGTGAGTGAATCGTTGCTTCGCCTTAGCTGCTTGCCGTTGCCCGTCCTGTTTCCCCTGCGTTACTCACGCTTCCAGCGAGTTGCCCCATGTACGCGGCCATATTCGTCTTGGATATCCTCAAGGTCCTGTTTCCAGAGCTCCCTTTATCCTCCACTATCCTTCATGTTACCTATCCACGGAGCTGGACTTGCCCGTTGAACGGACCATTCCAGAAATGCTACGCTTGACGCAGTTTTCAAGTTTGGTACGCTCGCGGAGCGCACCGGCAAGCAGCCGGGCTGGCCCGGCACACAACAAGAGCACTACAAAATGGACCGCGCGGACGCGGCCCATTTCGAGGCTGGTGCTCGACGTTCTGCCAGAGGAGACGGAGAGGGGGGCTTGACGCCTCCGGTGTTACACGTGTACTATACGTGCAGAAACATCGGAGGGCATACCTGATGCAAAAGAAGCTGACACTCACGATCGACGAAGAAGTCTACAACGGCCTCCGCACAGTCATTGGGCCGAGGAAGATCAGCCACTTCGTGGAGGACCTTGTCCGACCGCACGTGGTCAAACGCGATCTGTACGATGGCTACCGGGACATGGCGGCAGACTGCGTTCGCGAGTCTGAGGCGTTGGAATGGGCCGAGTCGACCTGCGAGGACGTGAGTCATGAAGAGGGCTGACGTCTGGTGGGTCAACTTCGATCCCTCGGTCGGGGGCGAAGTCCGGAAACAGCGGCCGGCCGTCATCGTAAGCAATGACGCCGCGAACCAATTCCTGAATCGTGTGCAGGTGGTACCTCTCACGGGTTCAACCGCCCGACTGTACCCCAGCGAAGCCTTCGTCACGTTTCGAGGCAAACGATCCAAGGCAATGGCGGACCAACTGACCACGGTCAGCAAGCAACGCCTCATCAACAAAGCCGGAGCCCTTTCCTCCTCTGACATGCAGAGCGTGGCTCGGGCCATAACGACACAACTCGACATCTGAGCAGAGGCAGAACGGGATAGGACTCCCCATCGCTGAGGAGCCCCCACCCCCCCGAACGTACGGATCGCGTATTCGGCGATGGGCTCACCTTGCGGCTCGCTCACTGCGGAATGTTGCGGTTCCTTTGTGTCTCCGCGCTCGCGGGCTCATGCCGAAGTACGCAACGACTCGCGGCATGCCGTGGGTTTTGATCGGCCGGTTCCCACTGCTCCGGCATTCCTTTCCGCGAAGCCTGGGGCTCTCCCGGTGTAAACCCGGTTGCTTTCGACGCGTAACCGTTGAGTCTACGGAATGAGCTGCTGCCTCATTGAAGAGGCTGGTAACCGGGACTTCCGATTGTGTTGCACCCTCGTCCCACATCCAAACCGCCTATACTCACCGACGGGGTGTCAGTCCACCCGCCTACACTGTTCGTTCGGCCCACATCTTAACATTTTGGCTTCAGGCCCTCTTGCCCTTTTCTGAATAACCACACCGCACAATCAAGCTCAATGCCCACCGTCGGGAAACGCCCGCGCACCGTCGGAAGCGTCCCGGCGCCGCCCCGCGGCAGCCCAGTTGATCGACGTCCACGCTGTCACGCAAGTGGCTTGAAGTCCCGCATTTGCGGCCAATCACCAAAACGTGCGGCTTTTGAATGGTCCCGGCGATACGACTGTAGTAAGAAGGAGGCTTCCACGAACCAATGCTCGCAACCCAGTTGGAGGTCAAGGCATGAAAACACGCGTTACGCTGACCCGCCGCCAGTTCTTGCACACCGGGATTGCCGTAGCGGCTGTGGCCCCGCAGGTCGTCCGATCGCAGGCGTTCGGCGCCAACGACCGGATTACGATGGGCGCCATCGGCATGGGCGGCCAGGGTCGGGGCGACCTCGGCGGCTTCCTGAATTTCAAGGAAGTGCAGGTCCTGTCGGTCTGCGACGTGGTCGGCAGCCACGCGGCCCAGGCCAAGGCCCGGGTGGACAAGAAGTACGACAACACCGACTGCAAGGTCGTCACCGACTACCGCGAGATCACCCGGCGGTCGGATATCGACGCGGTGCTGATCGCCACGCCGGACCACTGGCACGCCATCATCTCCATCGACGCGATGACGCACGGCCAGGACGTCTATTGCGAGAAGCCCGAAACCCTTACCGTGCGTGAAGGCCGGACCATGGTAGACGTCGCCCGCCGCTACGGCCGCGTGTTTTCCGGCGGTAGCCAGCGCGTGTGGGGCGACTACAACTGGTTCCACCGCATGGTCTGGGGCGGTGCCATCGGGGAAGTGAAAGAGGCCTGGGTCGGCGTGGGCGGCCCGTCCGGTCCGTGTCACCTGCCGCCGGTGGACATACCGGATGACGTGGACTGGGACCGCTGGCTCGGACCCGCGCCCTGGCGTCCGTTCCACCCGACACTCATCCGCGGCGGCTTCCGGCCATACGGGGACTACTCCGGAGGCGGCATGACGGACTGGGGCTGTCACGGGTTCGGAGGAGCGCTGTACTGCCTCAAGCTGCACGAAACCGGACCGGTGGAGATCATTCCGCCCGACGGCAAGGACGTGAAACGGCTGACTTACGTGTTCGCCAACGGCGTCAGGATCTACCACGGCGGCGGATGGGGAGGCATCCTGTCCTTCCGCGGCACCGAGGGCGAAATCCCGGAGGGCAAGTCGCGAAAGCAGAGGCCGCCCGACGTGCACGTGCCCAACTACAAGGGCCGTGGCGGGATATTCGGCGACTTCCTGCATTGCGTGAATACCCGCGAGCGTCCCTTCCGCGACATCGAGCGCGCCCACCGCACGGCGACGCACTGCCACCTGGGCAACATTGCCTACTGGCTCAAGCGACCGTTGAAATGGGACCCGAAAAAGGAAGAGATCATCGGCGATCCAGGAGCCTCGCGTTGGCTCGAACGTGCCAGAAGAGAGCCGTGGCACCTCGCGTAGGGGAGTTGAGATCACGAGGAAGACATCGCTTGGTTCACTCGGTCTGGTTCTGCTGTTCGCGATGTTTCAGGGCGGCCCACTGGCCGCCCAGGACTTCGTCAAACTGGAGGACATCCAGCAAGCGCTGGAGAAGTCGGCCGGCTACGCCGCCGGACAGGATGCCAACCCGTTGAAGTCAGTAGAGAGCGCGGTGGTGCAGGCAGCCCCCGATGCGCAACGGAGACAGGCGGTCGAAAAGCTGTTGCTGGAAGCGCTTGACCGGGCGACCACCCGCGAAGCAAAAGGGTTCATCTGCCGGCAGCTGCGCACGATCGGGACGGCGCAGGCGGTCCCCAAACTCGCGGCGCTACTCGCCGATCCGCGGTCCTCTCACATGGCGCGGTACGCCCTGGAACGGATCGAGGATCCCGCTGCGCCGGCAGTAGTCTCCGCTTCGGTCAACAGCGGCAACGCCAAGAACGCCGTCGACGGCAATCCTGGTACCCGTTGGGATACGGGTAGCGCCATGAAGGGCGGGGAGTGGTTCATGCTCGATCTCGGTCACTCGCAGAAGGTGTCCGGGCTCGTCCTCGACGCCCGCGGTTCGAACGGGGACTACCCCCGCGGCTACGAAGTGCACGTCTCCCCCAACATGGTCGGCCGGGGCAAGCTCGCGGCAAAGGGCGAAGGCAAAGGCCCCGTAACCGAGGTAAAGTTCAATCCCCGGTAACCGCGCGAACCATCACCATTGTCCAGACCGGCAAGACCGACGGCCTGTTCTGGTCGATTCACGAACTGAGCGTGAACAAAGCCTAGCCAGCTCCGCTGAAAGTGTTCAGTGTTCAGGGGTTCAGTGTTCAGGCGG
>CAZKRK010000431.1:0-6612 GCA_964555035.1 uncultured Victivallales bacterium
CGGAGCGAACGGAGTGCCGTGGACCGGTCGGAGCGCAACGGACTTCTGACCTTTTCATACAGCCCCGTCGCCGCAGCGCAGCATTCTTCGACCAACCGATAACCGATCACCGATCACCGATCACCGATAACCGATCACCGATCACCGACAACCCACACCTCACATCCCACACCTCACATCAGGATCTCTGAGGATACAGCTTCACCCACTCGCACACCTGCCTGATCGTTTCCGGCTTGCATCGCGGCGGCATAACTCCTGCCGAAGTGACCACAACCCCACGGTGATGCGGCAGCTCGTCGAGGTCTCGTTCTATCGCCGCAACGATCTCGTCCGCTGACTTCGTCCACAGAATGGCGTTCGTGCCGCCGATGAGACACTTGTCGGGACACGCGGATCGCCCATCCAGAAGCGTCGTGTTGCCGAGCGAGGGCGATGTGAATGCCTCAAAAGCCTGGGCGGGAATCCGTGCCAGTTCGGGCAGCAGTGCCTTCAGGTGGCCGCACATGTGTAGAACCAGGTCGCGCCCGGCCGCCTGCGTCAGGGCGGCAATCTCACCCACGTGGCGCGAGCAGTACCGGCGATACTGCTCCGGCGAAATGAGTGTCGTCGACGTGTTTTCAATCAGATAGAACACGTCCGCCGGGCTGTGCTCGCACATCAGCTTTGTCTTTGCGACAAGCAACCGGTGCACTGCTTCGAACAGGTGCTCCACTTCCGCGGGGTAATCGAAAAGGAGCAGGTGGGCATTCTCGACCCCGGCCAACCACTCAACCCAGTACATCAGGGGAGACTCGCCAATACCGTTTGTGGTAAGGGCGTCTTGACCGGTGGCCTCGGCCCGGTCTTGAGCCTTTCGAAGCGCTTCGGCATCAAGCTCGACCGTGACGTCCTCAAAGACACCCGTCATGATCTCGATATCTTCACCCGTCTTCACCGGAAACTCGATGGGATGCCAGGCTTGGGAAGGAGTGTCGAACCGGCAGACCAGCTCCAGGTCTCCGAGGGGCGACCGGTACACGGTCCGCCGCGTGTCCCCGTTCCGCGACCTATCCACGGTTGTCCGCCTGCGCACCTCGCGGGTGCAACCGGAAATCCACGTGTGCTTGTCGCTGCCTATCCAGTCATGAATCGCGTCGACCTCCATCTCGCGGAACGGCGCTTCCTGTGCCCGCGGATAGGCCCCGTCCAGCTTAGGCCAAAACGGCAGACGGTCTACGGGCTGCATGCGTATGGCAGCCAACCATCTTTCCTTTGGTGTCATTGCCTCCGCCACGTCTGCCTCCACGCTCTCAGGCCGGTCGTCCAGGGCTTCAGTAGGCGGACGGAACCAGAGCATCGGCAAGGCTCTTGAGCACGGCACCGACCGCCTCAAGGAAGACCTCCGTGTTGCTCTGCATCTTCATCTTGCTGACGGCGCTCGGCGGCATCGGCTGAAGCGAGTGCAGGAAGGTGTTGAGCATCGCGGCAACCGTCTTAGTGCTGGCTTCTGCGCGCCTGATCACAACAATCTCGCCAAATCGCGCGCCGAGCCGATTTGAAATGAGATCCTCTCTCGCAAAACAGGAATTCAGCTTTCCCTTGGAGCTCTCATCTATGCACTGCGCAACTTCATTAGTCACACCCAGGAGCAAGGTTGTCCCTTCAGTCGTTGAACCGATGCTTATCCTACCTGTGCGTGTTCCTTCCAGGCGCTGCATCATTGCCGCGAAGAAGTGGCGGAAGTCGACTGCTCCTCCCCTTTTGATGAGGAGGTAGCGCTTGCCGCCCCACGTGTTGTTTGTTCCCCGAAAGCTACTCAACTGTTGGAGGTTTCCGGTCCTCTCAACGTTCCTGACATACAAGACAAAATCATTCACCGTCCCAAGCTGCGCTGAGAACTTTTTCGTGTAGTGGGTTTTCGTGTCGCTCATGGTCTTCGCTCCCCCTGTTGTTCACGTTGGTCACCCAGCGTCTTGAAGCTGCACTGAGCGACACCATCTCATCATATCGCTCGGCGCGCGACAAGTAGAATGGAATCCGGTCAAACACGGGCGCATCTGCGATCTGCTGCACTTGCAGAGTGGCCGCCGGGCTTGTCCTGACTATTATACACAAAAGTCACCATACACCCCTACGAGACACCACTGGAGACGGCGGTCCTCCGCCGTTACGAGCAAGTGTGAGTGCACTTGGCGGAACAAGCGAGGGATTCGTTCATTTCTGTTTCAGTTCGTGCTCAACATTTGCTCGTAACGGCGGAGGACCGCCGTCTCCAGGGCTTTCTCGGTCAACGCTGTGGGGGAGACAATGACTTTTGTGTATAAAGGACAGGGCTTGTCCCGGTGGAGCCAACGGCCTGCCCCTCACCCGCCTCCGGATCCCTGAAGGAATGCGACGTCTGCGCGCCCTGGGACGTGATGTCGTGCGCAAAGGGAACCCACGTTGACAGATCCACTCGATCCCTCGATACCGAACGAATACCCGGGCGCCGAGCGCCACCTCAGGGTCAACGCCCCGCCGGCAGATTCCCTTTCGAAGGTCTCGACACGGAACTGCTGGTTCTCCGGGACTTCCACGGGATCGACCGTGGCCGGGGGCGCGGCCAGCAGGGCATTGCTGTAGCCGGATCCGCTTTCCAGGGCAGCCGTCACGGTCATCACGATACCGCTGACACTCAGCGTGTCCGTCACCTGCCCGGCATACCCCTCAACTGCATCGTCGAAGACGAAAGTTGCCGCGAAGAGGCGGGCAGCGCCGAGCAGCGCTACAGGACAGGCGACATACCTTCGCCTCACAACCACTTTTCCCGGTTCTTTTTGCGAATGTAGCGGTCGGCTTCGGGTGCTCCCGGAACGCGCATGTTGGGCCCGTCCCAGTCGATGTCGCGTTGCATACGCAGGGCAACGTTGCCCGAAAGACCTATCTCGGTCAGGTGACCGCCGAAGTCGAAACTGGAGTAGGTCTTCGTCTTGCCGTAGATGGCATCCACCCACTCGTCCATGTGGCCACGGGAGCGTGGAATGCGCTCGGGAACGGCCCTTGCCGCTTCGTGCTTGCCGGCGTCGAGGAACTTCTTGTCTTCCTTCAACTTCACGTAGCACTTCTGGTTCCACAGCCCGGCGGAGAGGTGCCCCTTTTCGCCCACCAGCAGGCAGCCTACACGCGGCCGCTTGCCAAAGGTCGGCAGCAGGACGTCCAGCTCGCCGTTCTCGGGATACATCCCGCCGTCGTAGACGTGCATCGTCACCGCTCCGAGCTTCCCGCGTGCCGGGAAACGATACCGAATCCGGCTCGTAGCGGGATAGCAGTCGTAGCCCAGCTTGGTGCCGACGACCTCGATGCGGTTAGGGTATTCCAGCTTCAACGCGCGCACCGGCATGTTGAACGCGTGACAACAGAAGTCGCCGACGAAACCGTTCCCGTAATCAAACCACCCCCGCCATTTGAAGGGGTGGTACACGCCCTTCTTGTAGGGACGGACCTTTGACGGGCCACACCAGAAATCCCAGTTGAAGCCGTCCGGGATCGGGTCCGCCTGGTCCAGGTTGGGAGTGTCGCCGGGCCACGGATGCGGACAATGCCAGACGTAGATATCGGTAATCTGCCCGAACAGACCGGCCTCGATCAGTTCGATACTCCGGCGCAGGTTCGCGGATGCGCTGCCCTGGTTGCCGGTCTGGGTAACCACCTTCGATTTCCGCGCAAGCTCACGCATCTCGCGCGCCTCGGCCACAGTGTGCGTCAGAGGCTTCTCGCAGAAGATATGCTTCTGCGCCTCGAACGCCCGCTTGACGATCGGCGCATGCCAGTGGTCCGGCGTCGAAATCACGACCGCGTCCACCGACTTCTCCTTGTCGAACAACTCGCGATAGTCCCGGTACGTGCGCGCATCCGGCGAACGGTGTTTCCTCTTGGCCGCTTCCGTCCGCGGAAGGTCGACGTCACAGAAGGCCGCGGCGTGGTGGCCTCTCCTCAACAAATGGCTCACGAGTCCCTGTATCCGCCCGCCCATCCCGATGAAACCGATATTGAGCTTCTCGTTGGCCGAGGCCCCAAGGGCACCGGCCGGCATAACCAGCGGCGCGGCCAACGCGCAACCGGTAGCGGACAGAAAACGGCGACGAGTAATACGATGAGAACAGTCCAATGAGTTCATGTGCATGAATTCAGATCTCCTTGCTTTGATAGCTTCTTACAGTGGGCCGGATTTGCAATCCGGCCGAGAGAAAGTAGAGCATACCGTCGAGAATCGGCAGCCTACAGTCAGGACATTCTCTTGTCATGCTCACCACTCTCTCGGCCGGATTGCAAATCCGGCCCACGTCCTTCTTCACAAATCAGCAATCATCAATCAATTCCCTTGCGCCAACGCGCTGCCTCTTTCTGCACCCACTTGTCCTTGGCCGTCGCCAACGTCTTGTCCAACGCCGCCCTGACCTCGTCCTTGTGGGGTCCGCGTATTTCGCGGCGCCCCGCCAGGTAGACAACGGCGCGCCCCGCGTCGTTGGCCAGCTCGGGATCGTCAAGGTACGGCACGACGAAACGCAACGCCTCCAGGCGCCTTACCTGGACGACCCGACCGACGATGAGCTTGCGCTCCTTGATCCCCTTGGCCCATCCCATCGCCTTGCGCAGCATCTCGAGGGTCTGCTTGTGATTGCGCCTTACACTGGTGGCCAGACGGACATAGGCCCGCACGGCCTTCGCCACGTCCTCGTTTCTCCCCGCACCACCGGCCAACTGCTCCAGGAGCGGCAAGGCGTCGTTGTCCGGCCAGCGGCAGACTGCCTCGACCGCGGCGGCGCGCATGGCCTCATCGCCCCCATTCAACGAAGTCTCGATCAGCTTGAGAGCAGGCGCGCCGCCGATGTCACCGATCATCGGGAGTAGCTGGGCGCGACTCGCGGAGTCGGCCTTGTCGAGCGCCGTCAGTAGCGGCGCTGCTGCATTCTTGCCGTCGGAGCAGCGTTTACAGACCGCGACGATGGCCTTTTCAGAATCCCTTCGCTCGCGCCCTTCCGTTTTCAACATGGCTTGAATCATTGCCGGAATCTGTTCGGCGCAGGCAACATCTCCCAGGGCACGCATGGCGGCTCCCCGCAATTGCGCATCGTCGACGTCCAGTATCTCAACCAACGCTCCGGCGGCTGCCGGTGTCCCGCGATGCTGCAGCACACCCATGAACGCGGTTTTGCGTTTTGCGTCGCTCTCCCTCTTGACCATGCCGACGAGCCTCTCGTCGACACCCTTGCCGTGCAAGAGCGCCAGACTGCGTCGCGCAGCATCCGCGCAGCCACCACCGGCCAACATGGCATCGACGAGCACCGGCACGGCCGACACATCGCCCAACGTCGCCAGGCACTGCAAAGCCGCTTTGCGAACCGGCTCGGACTCGCTCTTCACGGCCTTCATCACGGCGAGCAGAAGCGCCGGGGCATCGCGCATCGCAAAAGCGTGCAGAACCAGCTCCTGCCCCACCTCGGGCAGCTCGGACAACTTCGCTGCCAGCCCCTTGATGTCGGCGCCGGGCGGCAGATCCTGGATCGCACCGGCCGCCACGTTGCGCGCGAAATTGTCCTCCCCTTTCAGGCAATCGACAATGACGGAAACGGCCTTGTCGCCTGCCGTCATGATCTGCCCCTGCAATGCGGCCAACCGAACCGGCTGAGGCTCCGTCTTTGCGTTCAGTTTGGCGTAGATCGCGGCGGCCTCCGTCGTCTTCCCGCTCGCGACCAGTCTGTCGGCGCACAAGAGGTACGCGTCCCCGATGCGGCGGCGCAGCTCCCCGGAGGCGCCCGACAGCGCGCCTGCCAGAACGCCGGCCGCCTCGGCATCGGCGATTGCGCCCAGGCCGCGGGCCGCCGCTACCGCGACGGCTCCCCCAGTCTTGAGTTGCCCCGCAAGGGCGGGCACGCTCGCAGGGTCCGCGCGATAGCAGAGCGCCAGGCAGAACGCTTCCTTGTCCTGAGCCGTCTTCGCTGACTTCAACGCATCCAACAGCACCGCGTTTGCCGCGGCGTCCGCATTGTTCATCAACGCCCGACGCGCACATTCGCGGATCTGCGCATCCCCGTCCTTCAGGCATGCCGCCAGCGGTGCGACGCTTTCCGCGGCGCCCTCGCGCATGAGCTGCGTCATCAGCCAGATACGCGCGGCTTTGCGCGTGTCTTTCCCGATCCTGGCGGCCATGAGCTTGCAGGCCTCGCGCAGTTCCGCCTCCTTGCCCGGCACCCCCAGCCCCCACACGGCTTCCTGAAGCTGCTGCCGCGGTTGCGACTGCGCGGGAATCTCCTCTGCGCCCATGCCCGGCAACAAGCGATCAAGCAGGGCCGCGAATGTCTCGTCTTCAGCTCCGGCGCCCAACGCGATCAGCGTGAAAAGGGCCGCCGCTACCCATTTGCTTGTCATCGTCTTTGTCATTTCGCATTTCTCCAATTCCCGAGATCCCTTCGACTTCGCTCAGGGCAGGCTCCTCGACTCCGCTACGCTGCGCTCCTAATGACATCGCTTCACTGCGCCCCCCGTACCAAGTGTCGCTACGGTAGAAAAATGTGTAGGTAGAAAAATGGGGAGGCAGGAAGATGCGAGAATTGAATGTATCATCTTTCTACCATCCCATCTTTCTACCAT
>CAZKRK010000432.1:0-6600 GCA_964555035.1 uncultured Victivallales bacterium
CCCGGTAGCGGCTTCGCACCCTGAAACTCCACGCCGCAAGGGCGTGGGATCTCGCGCCGCCCATCCACCGCTCTTCACGCTTGCACCAGCCTCACGGCGGCGGTAAATTTGCCGACGTTAGACGAGGAAAGACCGGAGACGCAACCAAGAAATGCACCAGACCCGGCTTCGAAAGACACCAAAACTCGCTCCGCTGCAAACGCGGCTACGCGCACGCGGGCAGGCGATCTGGACGGTGGCGCCGGAAGGGAGTGAATAATGAACAGAAGGAACAGGCGAACAGAAGAAATGTCGAAGTCATTGCCCCGTCTTCTTCCTTTCGGCATTTCTTCTGTTCGCCTGTTCCTTCTGTTCGATATTCTATCCCCTATTCACCCGTCGAGGCTCAACTCCATTGCCTCGGCGACCCGCGACTCAACGAGTAAGCGAGAGGTCTAGTGTAACCGATCGAGAGTGGCGAGCAAGAGTGGGATTAAGTGTCGAGAAAACGGGGGAGAGAGCAAGGGTGTTCTTTAGGAGGCGAATGGAAATTGGACCGTACATGGGTGAGGCGGCGGAGGCGTATCGAGGGGAAAGGGCTCTCGCTCGGCTCGCCCGCCTGCCGGAGTTGCTGACATCGAAATCGGCGGTCGAGATGCACGCGGGGCGAAACCGGCTGGTGCGGATCGCGCTTGAATCGGCGCATGGCGAACGGCACGTCGTAGTCAAAGCCTTCGGACGCCAGAACTGCCTGCGGGACCGGCGTTCGCAAACGGTCGGCTCGAAGGCGCACCGCACCTGGAACGCAGCCTGCCATCTTCAAACCTACGGAGTCGGCACACCGCCTCCCGTCGCCTTTCTGGATCGTTGGGAAGGCGAACGATTGGCCGAGAGCTACGTGCTGACGGAATTCGTCGAAGATACCAGCAACTTCGCCGACGAGCTGGGGCATCTCTTCTACGACGAGCCGTTGTGCGAGAAGTTCATGACACTCATGCGGCGCGTGGCTGACGCGGTACGCGCCATGCACGCGTCCGGGTTCCTGCACAACGACCTGGGCAACCAGAACATCCTGTTGCGACGCAACGGCGACGCCGACTGGACGGACGTGCAGTTTGTCGACCTCAACCGGGCACGGGTACGCGAGGACCTGACGCTGAAGCAGCGCGCACGCGACATCTCACGCATCTACCTGCCTTCGGACCTGATGCGCGTTTTCAATGACATGTACTTCGACGACGTCGTGCCGCCCGAGTTCGACAAGTGGGAGCGGCGCTTCCGCGCACGCTACGCCTGGCACGACCGCACCCGCCGGCTGCGCCACCCGATACGCGAAGCGAAACGACGACGCGTCCTGGAAGGACAACGCCGCATCTACCCGGTCGAAAAGGACATGTGGATATGGGACGAGCGCTCGGCCCAGGCCATCACCACGGTGCGCTCACGCGACAAGCGCAAGTACTACTCCCCCGTCCACCTGCTGGGCCTGGCAACCGCCACGGCACGCGCGGCACTGCCGGTGAGACGGGAGTACCTGCGCTTGATGGCCGGCGCATACGCAAACCCCGTGGAAATGGACGGCCGTACAGGCGTCGCGCTCAATCCCCGCCCCGGAACCTGGGAACGCGAGCAGGCCCTGCTCAAGCGGCTGGGACCCATCCCGGTCCTGGTACGCTTCTACCATCACGAATCCATGACGGAGTGGAACTACCTCGCCGAACGCGTAAACGAGCTGCACGCCGGCGGTCATGGCGTGGCGATTGCCCTGGTGCAGGACCGGCAGGCCGTGCTCCACCCCGACCGCTGGGCGTCATTCGTATCGCACGTGCTCAACCGCACTGCCGGCAAGGTCGACTACGTCGAGATCGGACACGCGATCAACCGCGCCAAGTGGGGCGTCTGGGAATCCGCACGCTACGGCGAGTTGACCCGGGCCGTCGCAACGGTCGCGGAGTGGGCCCCGGACGTACGCTTTACGGGACCGGCCGTGATCGATTTCGAAATGCCCGACGTCGTGGGCGCCCTGGCCAACGTGTCACCGGGCTTGCACCTGAGCGCGCTATCGCATCACATGTATGTAGACCGCCGGGGCGCGCCCGAGAACCGGCAGGGACGCTTCGATACGCTCAGAAAACTCGCGCTGACCCGCGCCGTCGCGCGTTGGTCACCGGCGTGCGAAGACCGTCTGATAGTGTCCGAGGTCAACTGGCCGCTGCGTGGAACCGGCGTCTACTCGCCGGTCAACTCCCCCTACGAATGCCACCACCCCGTGCGCTACAACGATCCCAACGTGTCCGAAGACGAGTATGCCGACTACATGCTGCGCTATCTCCTGCTCGCAATCTGTTCCGGCATGGCGGATCGCGTCTACTGGTGGCGCCTGGTCGCACGCGGCTTCGGGCTCGTCGACGACACCGACGCCGCCAAGTGGCGCGAACGTCCCGCCTACGGGGTGCTGCGCTTCTTCCTGGAAACCGTCCGCGGCACGCGTTTCGTGGAAAAACTGACCCCGGAGACAGGAAGCCACCTCTTCATCTTCGAACGTCAGGACAGCCAACGCTTCGCCATCGCCTACTGCGAAGAAGGAAGCCGAGAGATCGAAGCACCCTTCCCGCTCCACGCCATGCGAACCGCGCTGGGCGAAGAGATCGAGCCGAGCGGCGACAAAATCACGCTGACCGGAAGGCCGCTCTACCTGGACGATGCCCGAAACGGGAAGTGAGCGGAGAAGTCGCGACGCACTGCATCTTCAGTGGGCCGGATTTGCAATCCGGCCGCGAGAACGTGGAGCATGCCTGGAGAATAGCCCGACCTTGGTCCGCTCATTCTCGACAACATGCTCAACTCTCTCTCGGCCGGATTGCAAATCCGGCCCACTGAAAACACGCCCGCCGCACCCAACGCCACGCCCTTACTCCGTCCGTCCGTCGACACCGCTCTCCCGCGGCACGACCGCCCGAAATCCGCGGCACTCACCCCATGAGTCCTTTGTACAGCGCCACGGTCTTGTCTAGCGTTTGCTCGATGTCGAAAGCGTCGCGGATGCGCTTACGGGCGGCTTCGCCGAGGCGGGCGCGAAGCTGCCGATCGCTTGCCATCTTCAGAATGGCGTCGGCCAGGGCGCGCGGATCGCGAGGGGGGACGACGAGTCCGCTCTCGCCATCGACCACCAGCTCGGGCATGCCGCCCACGGCACTGACGATCGGCGGGACGCTCTGGGCCATGGCCTCGATGACGGACCGCGGCAGCCCTTCGCGCTTCACGGAAGGCATCACGAACACGTCCCCGCGTCCGGCTACGGCGGCGGCATCCGCGCGGAACCCCGCCAGGTGAACGCGGTCGCGAACGCCCTCAGCTTCGGTGAGGGCTTGAACGCGCTTGTCGCGCACCTCGCCGACCAGCAGGAGGTGGACGTTGTGTTCGCGCGGAAGCTCGGCCATCGCCCGCAGCAGGACGTCGACCCCTTTGACCGGGCGCATGTTGCCCGTGAACACAACCGTGAACGCGTCGGCCGGCACGCCGAGCTCGGCAAGGGGCGGCGGCGCCAGCTCGTCGTACCACGCGAGCGAATGCCCTTTGTGGATCGTCACCATCCGTTCGGGCGGAAGGCGCATGGAAATGAGGTACTGCCTGACGGCCTCGGAAACGCAGACGATGCGGTCGATGCGCGGATTGAGGTAGGCCAGACGCGAAGCCGGGTCCCACCAGCTCAGGTGCCCCATCGTCCCGCGGTAGGCCACGTGCTTGACGGAAATGCCGCGTGACGCCAGCAGCATGCACGACAAGTCGCGATTGCGGAACGAATGCACGACGTCAAATCGACCCGTCTTGAGGACGCTCCGGGCACGGCGGATGGCCTTGATGTCGACGCGGTTGCGGAAAACCACTTCGGTGACGGGAATCCCGGCCGACCGGAACGCCTCCAGGGACGGCGAATCGGGAGGACAGATGAGCTCGACATCGATCCCCTCCCCCGGCAAGCGCAGGATGATCTGTGTCTCGGACCTGTCACTGATGTCGACCGTAATCAGGAGCCTCATGGCGCCACCTCTCCGGCGTCATCCGCGGACGCCGCCGCGCCAACCTCCAGCGTTGCGGACTGCAGACCCGCGGCCTCGGCACGAACGGTGAATCCGGCGCATCCGGCAGTCAAGTAGGCCCTCGCGCATCCGCCGGCAACGGGGACGCATCCGTCGGGCCGCAACGTGTGAACGCAAGCCGCGCCGGTCACACTCAATGCGACATCGCCCTGCCAAGTCGTCACAACATGTCCGTCCGCATCGACTACCCGCACGGTCACGGCCGACCAATCCCCCCGGTCATCCTGAGGAGCATCACGGGCGTAACCCGTTGGCTCGTGGGCATGACATCTTCCTCTCCGGCAAGGGTTTGCCCGCAGATCGCGCGGATGAGCGCAGATGAATTGGCAGAATGATCTGCGTCGATCTGCGTGATCTGCGGGCAACCCCTTGCCGGACAACCTGGGGATGAAAGGTGTGTCATCAGGAGCAAAGTGCGGAGTCGAAGGGAATCGAGGACCGCGATCGGGCTGGGCGTTCTCGGCTGTCTCGAGATCCTTCGACTCCGCTACGCTACGCTCAGGATGACAGGGGGGGATCAGGTCAAGCACAAGTCCCCATGCGTCCCCGAACGGCCACAGTGTGTCGCTAACACGCCGGCCGTCACGCTCCGTTTCCGCAACAAGCGGGTCGGGGGTGTAGGGTAGTTCGACCTCGGCGAATCCATCCGCCTGCACTTCCGCCAGCGTCTTGCCGCCGCAGGCCAGGCGGACGGCTCCGCCGTTGCCGACCACGGCGATGGTGCGTGTCGCGGATCCCTCGCGCCCCCAGTCGCCGGCGATGCGGACGCACGGTTCGTTCCCGTAGCGGAACTTGAGCCAGGTCGCGGCCAGTTTGGGCACGCGCCATGCATCGACGATGCCGGAGAAGCGGCGGTAGCGGCCCTTTCTCAGGGTTGCGTAGTCATTGTAGCACCAGACGGTCCACCCGGCGACACCGGCGCGGTCATCGAGTCGAGACAAGTCTCGCTCCAGGGTCCGCACCTGGCGAAGCTCGGCCGCCAGATCTCCGCGGCAGGTGTGCGGCTCGTTGGAGCACTCGGACACGACAACACACTGCATCCGGCTGGCGGCCAGTCCATCCCGGATGGCGTCGAGCTCGTAGTTGACGCCCCACACGTCTGGCACGCCGAGCGTGCGGGCGCGGCGCGCTCGATAGAAGTGGTTCTCGGCATAGGTCACGGGACGCCCGGGATCGAGTTCCCCCGCAATGCGCCTGAGCTTGAGGTACGCCCGTCGGGACTGGGCTTCGTTGCCCATACCCCAGAGGATGATGCTGGGGTGATGGCGGTCGCGGCGAATCATATGCTCGAACTGGCGCGTCGCCGACTGCAGCCAACGGCCGTGGCCACGAACGCTCTTCCAGCTCGCGAGCTCGGCGTACACCAGCAGACCGAGGCGGTCGCAAGCCTGGAGAAACCCGGGATGCTGCGGGTAGTGCGACAGGCGCACGAAGTTGAGCCCGTGGTCCTTGATCGTCCGGGCATCCAGGGCGTGCAGGCCGGACGGCAGGGCGCGCCCGAAGCCGGGCATGCTCTCGTGGCGGTTGCAGCCTCTCAGCGGCACCCGGTCGCCGTTCAGATAGAACCCGTCGTGCGCGCGGAATTCCGCGCGGCGTAAGCCGTAGTCCATCTCCCGGGTGTCGACCGTCACCTCATCGTCCGTCAACGTGCTCACAAGTCGATACAGCACGGGGGAATCCAGCGACCAGGGAGCGGGGCTCGAGACCGTGAGTGTCGCGGCTACAACCTTCCCCTGCCCACCTTCGAGAACGATTCGGACGGCTTCAGCGGACGCGACCCCGCTACCGGCCGCGTCAAGCAGCTCCCAGCGGAGCTGCACCGTTCGGAGAGATGGCCCGTCATTGCGGACCGCGGACGTGATCGTCAGCATAGCAGTGTCTGCCAGCGGGTCGGGGCAAGTCAGACGCGTCGCGCCGTCTACGATGTGCAAGTGGGGGCGCAACCTGAGCCATGCCCGACCGGACAGCCCGCCGTGGAGGACAAAGTCGGGGTCGGCGATGCCCGGCAGAACGTGTTTCGGGCAGCGATTCGTGAGTCGAACGGCCAACACGTTGGCCTGCCCCAACGGCGCGAGGTGCGCCGTCAGGTCGACGCTTACGCCGATGTACTCCCCGTCCACGAGCGCTACTCGCCGTCCGTTGAGCCAGACGTCCCCGATGCCATAGAAACCCTCGGTTTCGAAAAGGCAAATGGCTCCGGCAGAATCGGGAGTCGTGAATTCGCGACGATAGGCACCCCATCCGCGGTAGTAGTCCGTACCCTTGTGGTAGGTATCCTGCGCGTTCCAGCAGTGCGGGAGGTCGACGCGCTCGCCGGAACCGGATGCCTCAGACAACCAGGCAGGCGAGGTGCGTCCTTTCCGAAACTCCCAGCCCGAGCACATGTCGATCCGTGTCGCCGTCGCGTCCATCAGGGCAGACTGTGCCACGCTGCTCTCGATGCGTCAATACGCGGGGAATCGCCGCCCTTCGTAGACTCGCCGGAGGTCGGCGCCATGCGCCGACCGGAGACGAGAGGCCG
>CAZKRK010000433.1:0-6598 GCA_964555035.1 uncultured Victivallales bacterium
AGTGAGCCACGCAGCCCGAGACGCAACGCGGATCGGCGCGGAGTGGCGTGGCCGGTTGGAGCGCACTACGCGCCGACACTCGCGAGTGGCCCATGGCCTTTTGACACAGTCCCGTCGCCGCAGCGTAGCGGAGGCGGGTGAGGGGCCGGCCGTTGGCGCCCTCGGGATGACAGCGCGGGGGGTGGAGTCTACGGCCACACACATCCCACATCTCACATCCCAAACCAGGCCGCCCGACCCTCTACCCGGCCACGTCGAGTTCTTCCTTGAGTTCGTCGGGGGTCAGGGTTTCCACGGTTTCCTGCATTGTATTGAGGAACCGTCCACCCATCGCACCGTCGATAACACGGTGATCGAAGGAGAAGCTCAGGAACAGGTGATCGCGAACCTGGAGCGAGCCCTCGAACTGCACGGGCAATCGCGTCACGGCGCCCATCCCGAGAATGGCCACCTGCGGCTGGTTGATAATCGGAGTGCCGAACAGGCTGCCGAACGTGCCGAAATTGGAGAGCGTAAACGTGCCGCCCTCGACGTCCTCGCGCGTCAACGATTTCGAGCGCGCCAACCCGACCACCCTTTCGAGGTCGGCGGCGACCTCCGGAAAACTCTTCCGGTCGGCGTTGCGCACGACCGGCACGACGAGGCTCTCGTCCGGCAATGCCACAGCGCAACCGATGTTGATCTCGTCACGCAGGACAACGTTCGCGCCGATGACCTGCGCATTGACGAACGGGAACTTCGGCAACACGCGTGAGGTGAGAAAGATCATCATGCCCGTATACGTCATGCGCACGCCGTAGCGTTCTCTGAACTCGTCCTTGACCATCTTGCGCAACGCGACAACCTGGGTTACGTCGATCGCGTGCACCATCGTCACGTGGGCGCTGGTGTGGATCGACTGCACCATGTGGTCGGCGATCGTTTTGCGGATGGCCGTCATGGGCACAACCTTGCCGAGCTGTCCGAGCTCACCGGACGGCGGGGCCCCGAGCAGCGCGTCAGCTTCCCGTGCCGGCGGTTCGGCTCCGCGCCGCACCAGGTACTCCAACAGGTCGTTGCGCGTCACACGCCCGCGCGTTCCCGTACCGCGCAACGCACGCAGCTCGTGCATGGTGACGTTGTTCGTCAACGCCAGCCGCGCCACGCTCGGCGAAAGCCAGTCCCGCGTGATCTCGGGCAGGGCATCCGCTGTCACCGCACCCCGCGCCTCGGGGGCGCTTGCGCGCACGGGCGCGTCCCGCGGCGCCGCGGGCGCCGGCTCGCTTTCGGAGGCCCGCGTGGCCGCGATGGTCGTGCTCTCGCCGGTGACACTGTCGTCCGCCGTCTCCATCAGGCCGATCCGCGCTCCGACCTCGGCAATCTCACCCTCCGCGGTCAGACATGCGGCAAGCACGCCGCTCGCCGGTGCGCCGACCTCAAACGCGATCTTGTCGCTCTCGACCTCCACCAGCAGCTCGTCGGCCTCGACCGAGTCTCCGACCTGTTTGTGCCACTTCACCACCGTTCCTTCGGCGATGCTCTGGCCCATCTGGGGCATAAGCACAGGAACTGATTTCATGTCATCCTCTCTCTAAAACTCAATCAGCTCGACCAACGCCTGGCCGATGGCCTCGGCATTCGGCCGGTAGGCGTCTTCCAGCGTCGCGGCGAATGGAATCGGCACATCCGGCGCCGCCAGACGCCGCACGGGCGCATCCAGCAGGTGAAACGCCTCTTCGGCAATCGTGGCAGCCAGCTCCGCGCCGAATCCGCACGTCCGCCAGGCCTCGTGTACCACCAACACGCGGTTGGCCGCGGCGGCTGCCGCGATGAGCGACTCCTCGTCGTAGGGCTTGAGGCTGCGCATGTCCACGACCAGGACTTCATAGCCCTCGGTTGCGCTCAGACGCTCGGCCGCGCGCATGGCCTCGTGTACCATGGCGCCATAGGTAATCACGGCGGCATCGTGTCCGGCGCGGCAGATGCGCGCATGCCCGATCGGCACGGGATCGATCGAGTCGGGCACCATCTCCTTCGCGCGCCGGTAAAGATACTTGCTTTCCAGGTAGACCACCGGGTCAGGGTCGTTGACGGCCGTCACCATCAGGGCCCGCGCATCGCTCGGAAAGGCGGGGTACACAACCTTGATGCCGGGCATATGGCAGAAGAACGTCTCCAGCTCCTCGGAGTGAAAAGGTCCGCCGCCCATGCCGCCGCCGCACGGCGCGCGTACGGTCATCGGGACCGAAGTCCCGGTTCGGTAGTGCGTCGTTCCCGCGTTGCACAGAATCTGGTGCAACGCGGTGGTTGCGAAGTCGGCAAACTGCAGTTCCACCACCGGCCGCACGCCCTGGGTGGCCATGCCGATTGCGCTGCCCAGTATGGCCGACTCGCAGATCGGCGTATCGAACACACGTTCCTCCCCAAACTCCTCCTGGAGCCCCTCCGTCAACTTGAAAGCACCGCCGAACTCACCCACGTCCTGACCGTACATGACGACGTTCGCGTCCGCCAGCATCGCGTGCCGCAGCCCCTCGCGAATTCCCTCGATGTAGTTGATCTCACGCATCGGTATACACCCCGTCACGGAGAGTCTCGGCTGCCGGTTCGGGCTCGGCCAACGCCTGCTGGTAGGCGTTGTCGACCTCCGCCGCGCACTCCCGGTCAAGCTCGTCAAGCTCCTCGTCGGAAACGAGTTTGCCGGCGCGCAGACCGCGCAGGGCCAATACGATCGGATCGCGGCGTCCGTAGACGTCCAGAAGCCCCTCCTGCACGTATGCGAAGCTGTCGTGCTCCCCGTGCCCCCGCATACGCATCGTGTCGCACTCCAGTATGACCGGTCGCGGATTGGCGCGGATATCGTCGACTATGTCCTTTGCCATCACGTACATCTCGCCGGCGTTGTTGCCGTCGGCCGTGAATCCGCGTATCCCGTAACCGACGGCGCGGTCGGCCAGCCGCCGGCAGCGATACTGGCGCGAGGTAGGCGTGGAATAGGCGTAGTGATTGTTCTCGATCACGAAAAGAACCGGCACCCCGAACACGGCGGCAAAATTGAGCGCCTCGTGGAAGTCCCCCGTGCTGGTTGCACCATCGCCCATATACGCGACGCCAACCGCGTCCATGCCCTGCCGCCGCCGCGCCATGACGCCTCCCGTCACAACCGACAACATGGCCCCCAGGTGAGAAATCATCGCGAAGACGCCGTTCGCGAGACGCCCGTAATGGACGTTGCCGTCACGCCCGCCGGTCGGTCCCCCTGCCCGAGCCATGGCCTGCCTGAATACACCCAGCACGCTCTCCCCTCGCCCGAGGTGTACGGTCATGTTGCGAATGCAGGGCGCAAATAGATCGTCCGGCCCGCAGGCCTCCACGGTCGTGGCGCCGATCGCCTCCTGGCCGATGGATGCGAAAACGCTGCCGCGAATCTGTCCCTGATGGTAGAGGCGAATCAGGCGCTCGTCGGCTTTGCGCGACAGCAACATCAGGCGCAGGATGCGCATCCACACCGCCGCGTCCACCTGACCGACCTTCTGAATTGTATCCAGAGTCCACATCGCCGCCAACCAACCAACCAACCAACTGTTCTCTCGGAAGCAGAGACAGAATACCCCATCCACGAGTTGCCCCTCAAGTCGCAAAATGGGAGGAAAGGAACGATTGACGATTGCCGATGTATGAGCTTCGGAAATCAAGAACCGCCACTCGATAATCGTCGATCACAAACCGCCGTGAGCCACTCCCCTCCCCACTCCCCCTGGCGAAGGGGAATCGCAAACCCACGCCAGTCCCCTGTCCGAGTGGAGGAAACACACGTCAAGGGGGCGGTCTGCCTCGGCAGCAAACCGCATCACCTCTTGCTGGTCCCTGTACGCGTCGTGAAAGACGTAGTGCGTGGCTCGTACTTGCCGTGCGGTTGCGTAGCGTGCTTTGGCATTCTGGGCGGGGCCATCGAAGACGGCAAGATCGGCCTCACGCATGGGCGGCAGTTCATATCCGTTGTCGCCGACAACACACTGCCGTACGTCGACCTGAGCATCATGTCGCCCGGCAAGCTCAACAAGCCGATCCATGTACTCCGGTCGGTCCTCCACAACCGTCAGGTGCCGAGCGCCGGCACACAGCAGGCTCTGCATGAAGTTGCCGGCTCCACCACCAATATCCACCGCTGACGACACCTTCAGATGACGGCAGAGACTCTGTAGGCGAGCACAACTGTCTACGGACGGGACCATTCCATGTTTTTCCGGATCGAATCCCAACCTCTCAGTTGCCTCGACATGAGTGCCCAGCCTGCCGCGATCGTAGAGACGATACGTGTCAACAGATGTGTAGTGACGGGTTACCGCCTCACGGTCGCCAACAATGCGACAGCCCTTGGAAAGGAGAAACTGGCGAAGGGCGCAGTCAGGCGCACCAAGCCTCGTTCCATCGGGCTTCTTCGGAAAGATGGAATCCGCGTAGCCGGGAATCGTGCAGACTTCTCTATGGTGCAAGAAGGCGCCAAACGCTATGTCAGGAGCCCACAGTCTTCCCTCATCTCTCATGCAGTAGGGCACACGGATCAGATTGCATCCTGTATCGGCGCCGACCTTCCCTATCCACTCCGGTACGTACCGCAATGAGAAGTGGATGTCTGCATCGACGAATAGCAGGTAGTCCCACTTGTGCTTCGGCGCCTCAGTCGCCAGCTTCTGTTTGCAGTCGGATATCTCCTCCGCTCGAGTTCCTGCGTACTGCGAGTCAATGAACACTGTTGACGTCCACGCGCAACTCTCAAAACACCGGTCAGAGTCGATCATCTCTCTGCAGGCTCTGAGCGGGGCTTCATGCGCTGACCCAACAAGCAACCCAAGCTCGAAAGGCCAGTCCGTCTGCGCATACTGCTCGAAGAACGCACGTGTGTTCCCCAACTCCCGACGATCGCCGGCGTACGAAGGATAAAGCGTGACGAAGGCCACGGTTGGTTTCAAAGTCCTACCTCCTCCAAGAAACGGTCTCTTGCCGATCCCGAACTCCGTCGTCAGAAGCTCGTCTGAAAGGGCGCACACGGCTCTTCCCATATCTTCCCGGTATAGCCGTCAGCCCAAAGTGGGGACAATCTGACGTCAGGACCTCTCGCAGATGAGTTGCCGCCTTCGCCGAAGGCTTGAGCTCAAACCTGGGTGCCTTGGCTCCCATTCTGCTCCTTTCCACGCATGCCGTGCTGCTCTAGCCACGGGAGAAACCGCCCAGGCTGCACGATGTTCAGCTTGTTCCGCCAATTCTGCAGGAAGTCCGCGTACGACATCTCGAGAGGAACACCGAGTGGTGGTGCACCTTCGTCTCGCCAGAGGATTGCACAACCGCAATCTGCATCCACTACGACGTGCCCCCATCCTCCCCGGGAAAGGAAACGCCCGATTGCCTTATAGACTTCTCCCATCCACGGTCCCCGGACCTTTGCAGGACTCGCTTCCCGCTCAGACCGGGGAAGACAGTCGTGACACACAATCGCGCCTCCATCGGCAAGACACTTGGCCGAATGCTCAATGTCTCGCAATGCTTGATCGTAGCCGTGGTCTCCGTCGATGAACACAAGGTCAAACTGGTGCGTATTCCGCTCAAAAAAGGCATCGCTTCCGAGCTTCCTGATTTCGTAGTTGGTTCTCTTGACGGGATGACAAGCCGGATCCACACCGATTCTGCGTTCGACCGCAATATGATCGAAGGTACTCCTTGAATTCTGCACGCCGATCTCCAGATAGGAGCGAGAACCGAGATACCTGGCAAGGTAGTTGAGTAGTGTGCTGCGTCGCAGAAGACAATCGTCGGGAAGCGGCGCCCGATACCAGTGATAGACGTAGACTCCCTTCATGAGGCCCACTTTGAGCCCGGCATCGCGCGCGTCCTTGTGAAATCTGTTGTCGACACCGAGAAAACCATCCGTGAATTTCACCCTATCCCAAGCCCCCTTTCGAACGACAATCACTACACCACTGAGCGGCTTCTTGGTCGTGATGTCGGTGATGTCGCTGTAGTGCGCCGTTTGGAGACGCCGGCCAATGAGCCTGTGGTTTGCTACGTCGTGGTCTTCTTTTCCTGCTTCACGGCACACTTGCTCAGGATTGCCTATTCGGTTCGTCACGGCAGTGAAAACGGAAAAGTCAGGATGGGCTTCGAGAATTCGCTCAATCTGCGGGAACCACTCCCCCGTTGTGAACATGGCGTCGTGGTCAATGAAGCACGCCACATCCCCTTCGTGCAGAAGGGACATGCCGTGATTGTATGCCGCACCCAAGTTGCCGTCAGCCGAATAAGGAATAAAGGTATGTAACACGCCGTTTCTCCGCATAGCCGAACACGTGTCCTGCTCTATTGGTAGCTACCGACTCGCGTAATCGTCCGAAAGCTATCAGTCATGGATACGACAAGAACGCACTGAAAATCCCCATCGCGCTGTCTCTCCACACACTCCACCCTTCATCACTCTCGGAAGAGGAAGAGGGAGAAACCCTAGGTCAACAGCTTCGGGAATTCGAGCACTTTTCTCGCATTCGTGGACAGGGCGCATCCGCGATTCGTTGCCCTTGGTGCTCAATTCTTGCTCGCAACGGCGGAGGACCGCCGTCTCCAGGGG
>CAZKRK010000434.1:0-6562 GCA_964555035.1 uncultured Victivallales bacterium
CCCACCTCTCCCCTTGGGGAGAGGTCGGTCCGACGCAGGAGGACCGGGTGAGGGGCCGGAAGGTGGCGCCCCCGGGATGACATTGTCCGACGGCCAACGGAGTTCTCAATAACATGCAAGTCATCATTCGACCAACGGCGGGATCGGCGGCGGCGCTCACGGCGGAGCTGATTGCGAGGCAACTGAGGACCAAGCCGCACCTGGTGCTCGGACTGGCGACGGGGCGCACGATGGAACGGGTGTACACTCGGCTGGTGGAGTTCCACCGGAATGCGGGTTTGGATTTCTCCCTCTGCCGCACCTTCAACCTGGACGAGTACGTGGGGCTCGCGCCGGACGATCCCGGATCGTACCGTCGCTACATGAATGAGCAGCTCTTCAACCACGTGAATATCGATCTCCGCAACACCTTCCTGCCAAACGGAACGGCGACCGATCTGAAGGCGGAGTGTCGTCACTACGAAGAGCTGATCAAGGGAGTCGGCGGCATACACGTGCAGCTCCTCGGCATCGGTGAGTCCGGCCACATCGGTTTCAACGAACCGCTGTCCGCCCTGCGCTCGCGTACGCGCGACAAGGCACTGACGCCGACCACAATCAGACAGAACGCACCCCTTTTCGACGCGCCCGACAAGATGCCGACGCGCGGCATCACGATGGGCGTCGGCACAATTCTCGAATCACGCCGGTGTATTCTTCTGGCCACGGGCGCGGAGAAAGCCGATATTGTTGCCAAAGCGGTGGAAGGCCCCATCACGTCGATGATTTCGGCGACGGCCCTCCAGCTCCACCCGGACTGCCTCGTTATCGTTGATGAAGACGCTGCCGGCAGTCTGGAAGGCACCGAGTACTACCGCTGGATTTTTGAAAACGAGCCCGAATGGCAGGAGTTCAGGGAGGACGGACAGGCGTGAAACCGACACTACTTGTGCTGGCGGCCGGCATGGGCAGCCGCTACGGGGGACTCAAGCAGATCGATCCGGTGGGCCCCAGCGGCGAAGCCGTGCTCGACTACTCGGTCTACGACGCCCTGCGGGCCGGTTTTGGAAAGATCGTGTTCGTCATCCGCCGCGACATCGAGGCCGACTTCAAGGCCGCTATTGGCGCACGCTACGACAGCCGGGTTCGAGTCGACTATGCTTTCCAGGAACTGGACATGATTCCCCAGGGCTTTGCGGCGCCTTCCGAGCGCAAGAAGCCGTGGGGCACGGGACACGCCATCCTTGTCGCGCGCGAAGCCATCGACGAACCGTTCGCGGTCATCAATGCCGACGATTTCTATGGTGCGGAGGCCTACCGGGTACTGGCGGCCGAGTTGTCCGCGATGGGCGACGATCGCTACTGTATGGTTGGCTTTCGCCTCGACCACACCCTGTCCGACCACGGCACGGTGGCGCGCGGGGTATGCAGAGTCGACGCGAACGGCAACCTGGCCGGAGTTGAGGAACTGACCAGGATCCACAAGACGGAAGACGGCGCCGAGAACGAAGAACCGAACGGTACGCGGCGCAAACTGACGGGCGGCGAGACCGTATCGATGAACATGTGGGGGTTTGCGCCGTCGGTCTTCGGCCACCTGGAACGCGAATTCAGGCGCTTCCTCGAAGAACAGGCCGCACACCCCAAGGCGGAGTTCTTCATCCCAACCGTGGTGAGCTCGCTGATTGACGCGGGCACGGTCGCCACCCGCGTGCTGAAGACGGACGCTTCCTGGTTCGGCGTCACCTACCGCGAAGACAAACCCGTTGTCGTGGCCAGTATTCGCAAGCTGGTTGACGAGGGCGTCTACCCGGACAACCTCTGGCCCGGTCTGCCCCGCCCCCCCGAATCGTAACAGGAAGCGCAAAGGTATGACTGACGCAAACAGAAACTACGACCTGGAATCGATCGCCGGCCGTTTTCAGCTCTACGGGCAATTTGTCTCGGGCGAACCCTACGGCAGCGGTCACATCAACGACACGTTCGCCATCGCACTCACCCAGGGCGGCACGCCCGTGCGCTACATCCTGCAGCGCATCAATCACAACGTCTTCAGGCAACCCGAAGTCGTTCAGGCCAACATCGAAAGGGTCACCTCGCACCAACGCGACAAACTTGCGGCCCACGGCAACGGCGATCTCTCCCGCCGCGCGCTGACATTGATTCCCACGCACGAGGGCATGAGCTACTACCGTGACGGCGACGGCAACTACTGGCGCGTGTACATCTTCATCGAGAGCGCGCAGACCTACGACCAGATCCAGAGCACGGACCAGGCCTACAGGGCGGCCAGGTCGTTTGGCGAGTTCGTCAACCAGCTCAGCGACATACCCGAGCGCCTCGAGGAGACCATTCCCGACTTCCACAACACCCCGGCACGGTTCGAGGTGCTCAAGCAGGCCATCGAAGCGGACGCGCACAACCGTGCCGCCGGCGCCGCGGACGAAATCGAGTACGCGCTGTCCCAGGCGCCGATCGTCGGACGACTGGTGGACCTGAACAGGCAGGGCCTGATTCCCGAACGCGTCACGCACAACGACACCAAGCTCAACAACGTCATGATCGACGACGAAACGGGCGAAGGGATCTGCGTGATCGATCTCGACACGGTCATGCCGGGACTGTCGCTGTACGATTTTGGGGACATGGTTCGGACGGCGGCCCGCCCCACGGCCGAAGACGAGCGGGACCTGGACAAGGTCGTGGCGGACCTCAGCATGTACGAGGCGCTTGCCAGGGGTTACGTCGAAACCCTCGGCAGCGCGATGACGCCCGAAGAGAAGCGCCAGCTCCCCTTCTCCGCCCAGCTCATCACTTACGAGATCGGCATCCGGTTTCTGACCGACTACCTCCAGGGCGACGTCTACTTCAAGACGCACCGTGAAGGTCACAACATCGACCGCTGCCGCACACAATTCAAAATGGCCCAGGAGTTCGACCGCAACATGGAAACCATGCAACGGTTTGCGGAGGGGCTACAATAGTTGGACGTTTTTTCGAAGAGGCGGCGCATGCGCGAAGCTCCGTAGGACGTGTAATGGGGACTGCGGGAAACAAACGCCGGCGCACATCCGGCAGATACTGAGAGGATGGAGTACCTATGAGCGGACTGGATCTTGTTGTCGTCATCGTCTTCTTCGTCGCCGTGGTCGGCATCGGCGCATCGGCAACCCGACGCGCCAGCAAGAGCGCGGAGGATTTCTTTCTGTCCGGGCGCTCCATGCCGTGGTGGCTGCTCGGTGTTTCCATGGTCGCGTGCACCTTTTCGTGCGACACGCCCAACCTCGTCACCGACATCGTCCGCAACAGCGGCGTGGCCGGCAACTGGGTCTGGTGGGCCTTTCTGCTTACAGGCATGCTGACAGTGTTCGTCTACGCCAAGCTCTGGCGGCGTTCCGCGGTCATGACGGACCTGGAGATCTACGAGCTTCGCTACAGCGGCAAGACCGCCACGTTCCTGCGTGGTTTCCGCGCCGTCTACCTGGGGATTTTCTTCAACGCGATGATCATGGGGGCGGTGTCGCTGGCCGCGATCAAGATCGGACAGGTCATGTTCGGCCTGGACAAGTACACCTCAATCCTGATCGCCTCGTCCGGCGTCGTGATCTATGCGACCCTGGGCGGGATCACGGGCTGCATCTGGGCCGACTTCTTTCAGTATTCGATCGCCATGTTCGGCGCCATCGCGGCCGCTGTGGTTGCCTGCAAGCACCCCGACGTCGGCGGACTCTCCGGACTGCTGGACCACCCCAACCTGGCCGGAAAGCTGAGCATCATGCCGGACTTCAACGACACCGCGACACTGATTCCCGTCTTTCTGATTCCGATCGCCGTCCAATGGTGGAGTGTCTGGTACCCCGGCGCGGAACCGGGCGGCGGCGGCTACATCGCGCAACGCATGCTCTCTGCCAAGGATGAGAAGAACGCCATCGGCGCGACGCTCCTTTTCAATACCCTGCACTACGCCATGCGGCCATGGCCGTGGATCATCGTCGCCCTGGCGTCGTTGATCGTCTTTCCCGACCTGGCCTCGATCAAGGAGCGTTTCCCGCAGATTCACGACTCCATTCTGAAACATGACATTGCTTACCCGGCCATGATGACCCTCTTGCCGAAGGGGTTATTCGGGCTCGTGGTCGCCTCGCTGATCGCGGCCTATATGTCCACCATCGGCACACACCTCAACTGGGGCGCTTCGTATGTCGTGAACGACTTCTACAAGCGTTTCGTCAACCCCGAAGCATCGCAGAAACAGATGGTGAAGATGGGGCGGATCAGCACGGTAATCCTGATGGTATTCGCGGCAGTCGTGGCGCTCTGGATGCAGAACGCGAAGGACTCCTTCGACATCCTGCTCCAGATCGGGGCCGGAACGGGATTGATCTACATCCTGCGCTGGTTCTGGTGGCGCATCAATGCCATGACGGAAATCACGGCCATGATCGTGTCATTCGTTGTGGCCTGTTTTTTCAAGTTCGTCCTGCCGCACCTCGGCCTGGAAGAAAGCGCGTGGATACTCAAGTCACACTGGCAGCTCTGCGCGGGCATCACGATCACGACCATCGCGTGGGTGATCGCGACCTTTGTCACCCGACCGACCGACCGCGAGACGCTCAAGAAGTTCGTCCTCCTGACACAGCCCGGCGGCCCGGGATGGAAGAGCATCACGGAAGAGGTTGAGCGCGAGGGGCATGCCGTGGCGCCATGCCAGCTTCCGCTGGAGATCCTCTGCATGGTGATCGGCTGTGCGGCAGTCTATGCCACCTTGTTTTCCGTCGGCTTCTGGCTGTACGGCAACACTGTCCCGGCCATAATCGGCTCGATTGTAGCCGTAGCCTCGATCGCCTTCCTGTTCAAGTCGTTCGGCAAGATCCAGGCGGCGAAACTCGAGTAGCCGCCCCGCCCCTCAGCCGACTCACCCCGGTCGTTCGTAGCGGAAACGTAGAACCGTTCTCCAGGACGGTTCGGCGGAGTCCGGGCGGCGACAGGGCTCCACGCGCGGATTGGGAAAGTCCTGGAGAACCATTCTACGCTCGCGTCCTGAACTGCAAAGACTCGGCGCACTTCTAAAAGTGTGCCGAGCAGAGTCTCAGAGCTCCTTTTCGGAAACAGCGGTGAAGCCTTCTCGTCGCCAGAGACGGGAAAACGGCCTCGCCGAAGGCGAGCAACATCACACAGCTCGCATCTCACATCAAGATGACTGAACCTCGACCTTCACCATTGACATCCCCGCCGCGATTCGGTAGCTCACATGAAACACAATTGCCTAACCCGGTGACGGAGGAGACACACCATGGAGTGCAAGAAGGAACGCAACCTGGCGAACTGTAACTGCAGCTACGGCGGCTGCGCGAAGAAGGGCGTTTGCTGTGACTGCCTGAGCTACCACCTCGGCATGCGCCAGCTACCCGCGTGCTGCTTCCCCGACGATGTCGAGCGTACCTACGACCGCAGCTTTCAGAAGTTCGCTTCGCTCGTGAATTCGGGCGCCATTTAGCCCACTACACACACGGGAGGTCTGCCTTGAGCGCCGAGCTTATTGTCGCCCTTGATGTACCGACAGCGGACGCCATTCCGGAAATCGTGGATTCGCTCCCCGAAGCCGTGAAGTGGTACAAGATCGGGATGGAACTGTTCACAAGCGAAGGTCCGGCGACATTCGCGCACCTCAAAGCGCGCGAAAAACGCATCTTCCTCGACCTCAAGTTCCACGACATCCCGCGCACCGTAGCCAACGCCGTCAAGACCGCCGCGCGGCACGGTGTCGGCCTGCTCACCGTCCACGCCGGCGGCGGACGCGATATGCTCACCGCCGCGGCCGAGGCAGCGGACGAGCTCGGCGACGCCGCGCCAAAACTGGTCGCCGTCACCACGCTTACGAGCCTGGCGCAAGCGGACATCGAGGAGCTAGGCGTCAATCGCCCGCTCAAGCAGCACACGCTGGCCCTTGGACAACTGGCCATCGAGGCCGGCATCGACGGCCTCGTCTGCTCGCCCCTCGAAGCGGCCGAGCTGCGTGGCGCCCTCGGCCCCGAGCCGCTGCTCGTCACGCCCGGTATCCGGCCCGCCGGTGCGGACGTAGGCGATCAGAAACGGATTGCGACGCCCGATATGGCCGTTCGCGCCGGCTCCAGCTTTCTGGTTGTGGGACGCCCGATCGTGAAGGCGACGGACCGCAACGCCGCGGCAGAAGCGATTCTCGACCAGATGGCGTCCGCATGAGAAGCGTCGGTGCGACGGAGACGGTTGTCGGGTTCGTCGGCACGGGCGTCATGGGACGCAGCATGGCGGGACACCTGCTCGACGCCGACTATGCCCTGCACGTTTTCAAGGACATGCGTATCGCGCTCGAATCCGCCCGCCGGATGGAACTGGAACTGCCGGGGCTCGAGCTCGCAGAGAGACTATACGAAGAACTGGCCGGCGCCGGACACGGGGACGACGGAACGCAGGCGCTGTTCAGGTTGTACACGGAGGATTAGCCACTGACTTCACCCCGCCTGTCATCGCGCGAATACCCGCGGCCGGCCCCTCACCCGGTCCTCCTGCGTCGGACCGACCTCTCCCCCGAGGGGAGAGGTGG
>CAZKRK010000435.1:0-6544 GCA_964555035.1 uncultured Victivallales bacterium
GTGGACGAAGTGGAACTGCACCGAGAGCAAGACAACACCCGTCCAGTCCGCGGTTCTGGGCGTGACATCGAACCGGATGGCCTTGCCCTTGGGAGGGGCGTTGTCCCACGAGTGCTATCGGGGCGTGGCTTCGAACCGGGCAAACGTGAAGTTGCGGGGGTGGGGGGTGCGTACCGTGAGCTGTCCGCTCCGCAGTTCGGCTTCGCCCTGTCCGGCCAGCCGTTCGACGACTGCATCCACGTTGGCAATCAGCGGCACCTTCACCTGCCACTCGTCCTTGTCATTCGTCTCGCGCAACGCAAGCACGTAGCCCGAGCGGCGGTCACGGGCGATGGAGGCGAAGCCGGTCCACTGGTGGCCGTCGGGTTCGCTCCCGATCGGGATGATGTGGCCGGTCTGAATCGCGGCGCGGTGTTTCCGCCATACTTTGACGACGGCGCCCACTTTCCGCGCGTACTCCTCCGGCAGCTCGGAGACTTCAAACCACGCCAGCGGCGAGCCGAACATGACGGACGCAAACAGGTAGCCCGGCGGATAGGCCGCGGGGGCGAGGTCTCCTTTGTACTTGTTCGCATTGCGTGCGCTGTTCAGGAACTCCATCCGCAGGCGTACGGGGTCTGCGTGCTCGGACAGGCTCCAGAAGTTGCGCAGGGTTTGGTGGGGCCAGTAGTTGCGCCAGTCCGTGTAGCGGTTTTCCACGAATACCGTGCCGGCGGCGACCGCGCCCGGATAGCCGGGGCGAACTCCCGCGGTAACGTCGAGGTCGACCACGATCCGGCCGCCGGACTCGCGGATGACACGATCCAGCAACTGTCGCACTTTCCTACTCTCTCGTGGAGGAGTAGGAGAGAGCGTCGGGGAGGCGCCGTGGCTTTGGACAATTCGGGGGTGGGAACTTCAGGATGAGCCCCACGGATGAATGAAAAACACGGATGGAGAGACTCCAATTCTCCATCCGTGTTTTTCATTCATCCGCGGAATGCTCACATGGCATCGAGTTTCTGCTCAATTGCCAACCGCCGTCGCTTTGCCCTGCGCTTGGTTCTTGTCAGGGCGGGGGGCTGGGTCTACGATTCTGCGTATGGTGAGTGACGGCAACGACAGTGACAAGCAGGTGGAGAGCGGCGGAGGGGCGTGCGGCTGCCCGGCGCCGATCGATCGTTTCACGCTCGGTCAGAAGATCACCGTCCGGGTCTGCCTCTACGGGTTCGGGGCGACCGGCGTTGTCGGCGCATTTGCCGAGAGTTGGAGCGTAGGGTCGCTCGTGCTGTTCGTGTCCGCGCTTGCGGGATTCGTGGCGTCACGCTGTTTCTGTTCGCACTGTCCTTACCCGAGGAAGTACGACACATGCTATGCTATGCCCCCGCCGCTCTTGCGGGCGATTACACGGCATCGCCCGGGGCCGCTGTCCTGGATTGAGAAGACCCTGTTCTTTCTCGCGCTCACCGTTGCGATGCTGTTGCCGCAGATCTGGCTGATCCGGCGCATTCCACTTCTCATAACGTACTGGGCCTTCTGCCTGCCCACCTGTTTCATTTTTCCCTTCTACATCTGCCGCCGCTGCCGCTTCTCCAACTGCCCGTTCAATCAGCGCAAGGAACCGTGCCGCGGTCCGAAAGGGGAATAGGCGCCGTTCCCAAGGCGCTGGGGTCTTGGACAATTCGGTAGGGAAACTGCAAACCTGCCCTGTCATCCCGAGCGCAGCGGAGCGGAGTCGAGGGATCTCGGGAATTGGAAACCACTCCGGACGTTATCGCAAGTCTCGAGATCCCTCGACTCCGCTACGCTGCGCTCGGGATGACGGTGCGGGGGTTGAAGTTTCCGACTAGAACGGTTGCATCTCTCTACGCGGTCGTCTATTGTCTCGCGATTACCCATCAGCAGGAGGACTTCACCATGAGCCACCGGTGCGTCACTCGACGTAGTTTCCTCAAGGGCGTGGGCATTGCCGCCGTTGCCGCCCCGAACATTGTCACATCCAGCGCACTCGGCGCCGGCGGAAGGCCCGCGGCGAGCAACCGCCTGGTCATGGCCGGTATCGGCATGGGGGGGCGCGGCAGCGGCGTGCTGAATGAGTTCATGAGCCACCCCGAGGTCCAGGTTGTCGCCGTCTGCGATGTGCAGAAGAAGAACCTGGATGGCTGCAAGGCGCGCGTCGACGGCAAGTACGGCAACAAGGATTGCGCGGCGCACGTGGACTACCGCGAAGTCCTGGCACGCGACGATATCGACATGGTTCTCTGCGCGACGCCGGACCACTGGCACGCGCAGGTGACGATCGACGCCTGCAAGTCCGGCAAGGATGTCTTCTGCGAGAAACCCCTGAGCCTGACGATTCGCGAGGGCCGCAAGATGGTCGCGGCGGCGCGGCGCTACGGGCGCGTGTTTTCGTCCGGCAGCCAGCGCGTGCTTCAGGACTACGGCCGCCTGGCCTGTGCCGCGCGCAGCGGTCGCTTCGGCAAGATTGTCGCGGCCTACGCCGATCCCGGCGGACCGCCGATGCAGTGTTACCTTCCCGGCCAGCCCGTGCCGGATACGATCGACTGGAACATGTGGCTCGGACCCGCGCCGTGGGCGCCCTATCACCCCTATCGCTGCGGACGTGCCTACGGTTTGAGCGGAAAGGGATTCCGCTCATGGTACGACTACTCCGGCGGCATGATGACCGACTGGGGCGGGCACAAGTTCGGCGGCGCCCTGCACGGACTCGGGCTTGACGAAACCGGGCCGGTCGAGGTCATCCACCCCGACGGCAAAGAGCACAGGTACCTGACCTACGTGTTTGCGAACGGCGTCAAGCTCTACCATGGCGGCGGCCAGAAGTACATCGGTACCGAGGGTGAAGTCAAACCCATGAAGGACCTCAAGGTTCCGCCCGGCCTGCGTTGGTACTCCGGCGGCGCGCGCACCCTGGTTCAGGACTATCTCTACTGCGTCAAGACGCGCAGCAAACCGTTCCGTGACGTGGAGTACGCTCATCGCACGGCGACGGTCTGCCACCTTGGCAACATCTGTTACATGCTGAAACGCAACCTGCGCTGGGATCCGGACAAGGAGGACTTCGTCGGCGACGCTGAGGCCAGCCGGCTGGTCGACCGTCCCCGTCGTGGCGAGTGGCAGATTTAGGGAAAATGCTGAAATGCTGAAATGCTGAAATGCTGAAACGCTGAAACGCTGAAATGCTGAAATGCTGAAAAGCTGAAAAGCTGAAATGCTGAAAGGATGAAGGTGAGAGTTGTTATGAGGATGTTTGCGATATTGGCGGCACTGTGCATGACGGCACGCATCAGCGCGGCGGATGTGTGGCAGGATCTGGCGGCGTACAAACTGGGGGACGAGAGCAAGGCGCCCGAGCAGTTGGCGAAACTGGTGGCAGAGACCGCGGTGGGACAGCGGGGCGAGATCGAGCAGAAGCTCATTGGCGTGTTGACGTCCGCGGATGCGACCTTCGATGGGAAGTCCTGGGCCTGCCGTATGCTGCAGCGCATCGGGACCGAGGCGAGCATTCCGGCGTTGGCGAAGCTGCTCGTCGAGGAGAAGCTCTCGGGCTACGCCTGCTTGCCGCTGGAACGGATGACGGACAGCGCCGCCGCGGGCAAAGCGCTACGGGACGCTCTCGGCAAGGCGCCCGCCTGTGCAAAGCGCGGCATCGTCGCCAGTCTTGGCGAACGGGCCGATGAGGCAGCGGTGGAACAGATCTGCGCCCTGCTGAGCAGTTCGGATGCGGCGATCGTGGACGAGGCGCTCATGGCGCTTGGAAAGATCGGCGGCGCGAAGGCGGCCAAGGCCCTTGACGGCGCCAAGGTTGACGCGAAGCTGGAAGCCGGGCGTCTGGATGCCCTGCTGATGTGTGCCGACAAGTCGGGCGACGCGGCAATCTACGCGAAGGTCTTTGCGGGCTCCTGCGACGTGCATCGCGTGGCGGCCCTGCGCGGGCTCATTCGTGCCGACGCGGCCAAGGCCTGCGCGATTGTTGTCGACGCGTTGAAAGGGGACGACTGCTACCTGCGTCGAGGCGCGATGCGGCTTGTGGTCATGGAAGCGAGTGACGAGCTGACGGCCGCGGTGGCGGGCGCGGTAAAGGGACTGCCGGTTGAAAAGCAGGCTGAGGTCATCGGCCTGTTGGGTGAGCGCGGCGACAGCGCGGCACTCGGGGCGTTGGCTGTCTGTCTGGACAGCGAAAGTGAAGCTGTCCGCAAGGCCACGGCGAACGCGGCCGCCAAGCTTGGCGGGGCCGATCAGGTAGCGGCATTGCTGGCGGCGGGCGAGAGTACGCTTCCGGCTATTGCGAGCATGGCGGATGCGCGGGTCGATGCCGAACTGATCAAGCAGTTGAACAAGGGACCGGCCGCGGCCCTGGCGGTCAAGGCCCTGTCGATGCGCGGTTGTGTGACAGCCGTTCCGCCGATTCTGACGCTGACGACAGCCGACGATGCGAACGTGCGCAAAGCGGCCTGGGGCGCATTGGCGGCGCTCGCCACCGACGAGCATGCCGATGCGATGATGAAAGCGCTGTTGGCTGCCAAGGACCAGACGGACAAGAAGCTGGCCGAAGGCGCTCTCAAGCGGTTGTGCGGGACGGCCAATGACAAGAATGCCTGTTTTGAGGTGATTGCCGCCAGCTACGTCCAGGCGGACGACTCGACCAAGGCCCTGATCCTGGACCTGGGCGCCATTGCCGGCAGCAAGAAGGCCCTGGAACTCGCGAAGGGGGCGATGGGCGAAAGCACTGAGCTTCGCGGCAGAGCGTTCCGCGCCCTGGCAGGCTGGGCCAATGCCGATGCGGCGCCCGCGTTGCTCGAGCTGGCCAGGAATGGCTCGAACGAGAAGGAGAGCATCCTGGCCCTGCGTGGCTACATTCGCGTGGCGGGGGTGGATCAGAGGCATCCGTCCTGGAAAGAGAAACTCAAGATGTACCAGGCGGCGTCCGAACTGGCCAAGCGCGCGGACGAGAAACGACTGATCCTCAGCGGCCTGAGAAACGTGAGGCGCCCCGAGGCGTTGAAGCAGCTCGAGGCGTGTCTGTCCGACGAGGCTGTCAGCAAAGAAGCCGCGCTGGCCGCACTCGATCTGGGGTGGGACTTGCGCAGGCATCATCGCGAAGCGGTTGCCGCGGTATCCAAGAAGATACTGGAGACAGCCACGGACAAGGGCGTAATTGCCAAGGCCAAGCGCAACTACAACGATACCAAACCGAAGAAATAAGTAGCGCGGGGCAACAGGAGGGACGAACGTGTCGCTGCTCTCTGATTTGGAGGAAGGGCAGTCCGCCGTAGTGCGGCGGATTGACGGGGGACGGGAGTTCACCCAGCGAATGGCCGAGATGGGCATCGCCTCGGGCACGCCCTTGCGCGTAGTCCGGGGTGGAGGCCCCATGGTGATCGAAGTCCGCGGGCACCGTCTGGTGATCGGTCACGGCATGGTCGGCCGAATTCACGTGCAGCCGAGCGGCGTTCCCGGGACTGAGCCATAGTCTCGTAGCTGCCAACACCCTCGGGAAAGTCCGTCCTCGTCGCCTTTTCAATCGGCGGAGTGTCGGCTCGCAACGCGCGCATTGAGCAACCCGTTGCGACGCTGTCTGGTCTCGGCAATTCGGACCGAAAAGGGCCTTCCCCCTGAACGATTTGGCGGCACGAAACGTTCATAGTTACATCGCGTGTTGACAGTTGAGGTCCGGCGGTCAACAATCGTCGATTCGAGTTTGAACTGCTGATGAAGCCTATCGGAAACATATTGCTCGTGGCGTTCATGTTCTTGCCCGCATTGCCTCTGCCGGGCGAGGAAACCGACATAGGTCGCCTGGAGGGGTTAGTGGCGCAGTGGGTGCGACTGCGCGCCGAGACGGCAGCCGAGAAGCGTGTATGGCGGGAGCAGGAAGCCCGGCTGAGCGAGGAAATTGCACTGCACGAAAAGGAGAAGGCCGACCTCGAAGCCATTATCGCGGACGCGCGGCAGACTTCGTCCGAAGCGGACGCGGAGCGCGCAAAGCTGCGTACGCGCAAGGGCGAGCTACAGGCCGCGCACGACGCGCTGCTGCCGATTCTCGACCGCGCCGAGGCGGCGGCCCGTGGATGGGCCGCCCTTGTGCCCGTTTCGCTCCGGGGCGAGTTGAAGGAGGCGTTTGCGCGGTTGCCGCGCACCCATCAGGAAGCCACGCGGCTCACTCTGTCGCGGCGTCTGCAAATCGTGGTGGCATTCTACACGAGTCTCGAGTCCCTTCAGAATTCCGTGCATCTCGTCAAGGAGATGTTGTCTACGGCGGATGGCGAGCGGCGCGAGATGGACGTGCTCTATCTCGGTTTGGGGCGCGGTTTTGCCGTATCGCCCGATGGCTCATGGGCGGCCGCCGGCACTCCCGGCACGGACGGGTGGACGTGGCAAGCCGACGCTGCTCTGGCCCCGGATGTGCGACGCGCGATCGGCGTGTACCAGCGCCGAATCCCGGCCGCGTTTGTGCCGTTGCCGCTCGCCGTAGCGAATGGGGAAAGGGGGGGGCAGTGAAGTTGTCGCCCTGTTTCGGCCTCACGCCACCGGTCCGCCCCTC
>CAZKRK010000436.1:0-6519 GCA_964555035.1 uncultured Victivallales bacterium
TGCGCCCGCAAGCCCTGGAGCGGAGCGGAAGGGCAAGGGCGAGCGGAGAGTGAGCAAAACGCGCAGAAATGTGCGTGAAAGATAGGACAAGCCCGGCGGGGGCCACTCTGCAAGTGCAACAGATTGCAGATCCGCCCAACGTGCCCTCCTCACTCAACCTCACCAATCCAGCGCAGGTTCCGGAACTCCGGCGGTTTGCCTTTCCAGTGCGCACCGACCGGGCGCGTGGTCTTGTCGCCGCGCTTCCGGGCTCTCAGGTGTTCCGCGGCCGCGAAGCGAAACTCCTTGATCGCGGTCCACCCCGGCAGGGCGTTTGTCACGGCGTCCGTGAAATCGGCGGCGGACAAGGTGATGTTCTGCCAACCCGTACCCCCGGTGAGCTCGACTTCGGCCGCGTAACGGTCGATGCCGATGACGAGCTTGTTGGCCTTCTCCGCACGAACGTCCAAGGCGAGCTTTGCCGCATCGCGAGCGATCCACCGCGGGTCGTACATCTTGTGCGTCTTGCGCGCCCAGTCGGCAGGCTTGTAGGTGAACCACTCCTTTTCCCAGTCGCCCTTGAAGGTCTCGATCGTCAAGGACGGCTTCAGGGTCGCCTTGACACCGGCCGCCTTAAGCTCATCCGCGGCCACGATGCGCACCAGGGACGAGAGGTTGAACTTGTCCGTGGTGTAGACGCCATAGTAGTACCCGGCGCCGGTGATGGGCTCTTCCAGCGGGTAGACCACGTTGGCATAGGCCCAGAGCGGTTTGTCGACGCTGAGCAACGGCAGCTCCGCGGTCCAGGTGTCGCCATGTTTCGCAGCCGTGGCGTGATGCCAGAACCTGTTGATCGTGTTGTTCCGGTCATCCCTCAGACCATCCATCTGGCCCTGCTGCGTGTAGTAGACGTCCACGTACAGAATGCGTCCGGAAGCATCCGGTTTGACAGTAAGCGAAGGCACTCCGCTTTTCGTTCTCAAATCGAGTGACGTCTCCGGAGTCTTCGGCATCTCGAAACTGCGCTTCAGGTGCTGGTCCATCCATAGCTGAGTCGCGACTTCGTATTCGCGTGTATCCTGGTGGTTGTGGTGAGGCGAGCAGGTAACACGCCACCGGTCGCTCTTGATTTCACGGACGGCCCCGGGCAGGTCATTGATGCGTCCGTGAAAGTCATTGGACGGACTGAGGAACATGACCGGACAGGCGACATGCTTGAGGTTCGGATCATCGCCAACCGTGGCGCGGAAGAGCTCGCTCTTGTTGTCGCGATCGCTGATCCCCCCGCAGGATGGCGCAGCGGCTTTGACGCGCGCATCCGCGGCCGCCGTCATCACCGTCAGCTTGCCGCCCATCGAATGGCCGTAGACGCCGAGTCTCTCCCGGTCCACCTCGGGTTGCTGCTCGAGAAAGGTCAGCGCCCGCCGCGCGCCCAGGGCGCAGAGGAACCAGGGGCTGTTGCGCGGCGACTCCACGGCGTCAAGCGTCCAGGCGGCCGGCTTGGCACCGGGAAACGCATTTCCCGGGTTCCTGGATGGGGCATGATAGCCGTCAAGCGCGCCCCAGTCCGTGGTGACCTTGTAGTTGGGTGCGTTCGTCTTGCCCTCCCAGAAGAGCTTCACGACGGGAGGATTCACCGCGTAGCCGGGAGCACTTATGCGCCCGGCCCATGCGATGGAGATTGTCGCGTAGCCGCGCCTGGCGTTGGTCAGCGGAGCCTTGTAGTCGGCATACTGGCCTCCCCCGTGGATCTGAACCAACCCGGGAAGGTCGCTGCCCCCCTTGGGATACCCGTACACCGCCGCCATCATGGCTTTCCGCTGTTTGAAGACGCCGATGCGATACCGGAGAACACGGAGCACCACGCCGTCTTCTTCCCACTCCTTCAGGACTTCGACATCAAGCGGCTCCGCGCGCGGATCGAAACCCGCCCACATTGCTTCGACTGTCCGCGGAGCGACGCCGTCTCTGAGCGGCGGCAAGGTTTCCCGGGCGATCGCGCACGTGCATCCCGCGACGATCACGGCCATAAGCAGTTCTTTTCTCATTCCAGTTGTTCTCCTGTTATGCGTACTCATTCCGCGTGGCGTCGTGGACAATTCGGCAAAGAACCTGCACCCCCGCCCTGTCATCCCGAGCGGAGCGGAGCGGAGTCGAGGGATCTCGGGAATTGAAGACCACGCCGGACGTTATCGCAAGTCTCGAGATCCCTCGACTCCGCTACGCTGCGCTCGGGATGACAGGGCGAGGGTTGGAGCTTCCGGCTAGTGGACCCGCCCCCCTACTTCCGCTTCAGCCCCACGCGCCTGGCCCAGTCGAGATACAGCTTCTCCAGTTCCGCGACCTTCTCCGGCCGCGACTTTGCCAGGTCGTTCATCTCCGAACGGTCCCTGGCCAGGTGGTAGAGTTCCCAACCCTGGTTGCCATGGGCCACCAGTTTCCAGTCGCCGTCGCGGACGGCGCGGCCCTTGCTCCAATTCCAGAAGAGGGGCTTGGTGCGGGCATGGCTCTCGCCCTTGAGGGCAGGCAGAAAGCTCTCGCCCTGCAGCGGGACGATCTTCCGGCCGTCGTGTTCTTCGGGATACTCCGCGCCCGTGATGTCCACAAACGTGGCCAGGAAGTCGATGAAGTGGGTCGGCCGTTTGGTGATGCTGCCGCCCTGCTTGATGACGGCCGGCCAGTAGGCGATCATCGGTGTGCAGATGCCGCCTTCCATGCTGTAGTTCTTGTACTTCTTGAAAGGCGTGTTGCTGACGTTGGCCCACCTGCCTTCCTGGGATTTCCAGTTGTCCATCTCGCCGATGACCGGATTCACCTTGTTGCCCATGTTCCTGACGACTTCGGCCGAGGCGCCGTTGTCGGAGATGAACAGAACGAGCGTGTTTTCCTCCTGCCCCAGCTCCTTGATCTTGGCCAGGAGCCTGCCGATGTTCTGGTCCACGCAATCGACCATGGCGGCGTAGACTTCCATGGTGCGTTCTTCGATGGCGCGTTTCTCGGGACTGAGGCTCTCCCAATCGCCGGCCAAGGGAGTCAGGACAACCGACTCGTCGACAAGCCCCATTTTCAACTGGCGCGCGTACCGGGCGTCGCGGATGGCCTTGTAGCCGGCGGCATAGCGCCCCTTGTACTTGGCGATGTCCTTTTTGTGCGCCATCATCGGATCGTGGGGCGCGGTGTACGCGACATAGAGGAAAAAGGGCTTGTCGCTGTCCTTGCCTTCATCCAGGTATTTCAGCGCGTAGTCGGTAAAGGCGTCGGTGGTATAGAAACCTTTGGGCGGCGTGTAGGGCCGGTAGGTTTCGCCGTCGATACACCACGCGCGGTTGGACCGTTTCTGGGCCGGTTTGGGTTCGCCTTCGCGCTGTTTGCCCGGGTTGAACATGTTGCAGGCCCCGTCGCGCAGTCCGTAGTAGTGGTCGTAGCCGTGCTCGAAGGGGTTCTGGCCGCAATGGTGTTTGCCGCTCCAGTAGGTACGGTAGTCCACGGAACGCAACACCTGGCCGGTGTACATTGCGTTCTTGATGGCGCTGAAGCCACGCGCCATCCCGCACTGCTGGGCGTAGACCCCGGTGATCAGGCAGGCGCGGGAGGGGAAGCACTTGGAGGTGTTGTAGGTCTGCGTAAAACGCATGCCCCCGGCGGCCAACCGGTCGAGGTTGGGCGTGTCGATCTCGCCGCCGAACGGACCGATATCCGACCATCCCATGTCATCCACCATGATCAGCAGGATGTTGGGTTTGCCCTGTTGTGGCTCAGCGGCATACAGCCCCAGCAGGGCCGTGCAGAATACGACAGCTATGATCACGATACGGTTTCTCATGACATTCACTCCTCGCTGTTCACAGCGTGCCGGTTCAGGTTGAAGGCAAAAACATGGAGAGAGACACCGCCTCATCACACCCCGCGTCTGAACATCGAGTAACCCATGCCGGATGTTGAGATCAAGCAGAATTGCCTCACGACACCAGTGTTGGGTTCATTTCTCTGGGTTCCCGACTTGCGAGAAACGTAGGTCCGATTTGCAATCGGACCCAACGCCGCCCAGGCGTGGCGTCCCCCCTACGTCATTTGAGACAACCGGCGTGGTTCGGGTCCGATTGCAAATCGGACCTACGTTTGCCGTGCATGCCCACACGGCCAAATCGGAGAGTCACGGATCACCGCCAGTGCGCGTCTATAATCTCCCGGACCTTCGGTAAGCTTTCATCCGTCTCGCCCAGCTCCCCGCGGGTCTGCTTCAACCGCGCCTTCGTCTCGGCGACAATTCCCTTGTACTCGGGATTGCCGTACTCGTTCCTCATCTCGAAGGGGTCCTTTTCGAGGTCGTAAAACTCCCATACGGCGGGAGTGCGATTGCCGCCGTTGGGCGTGCTGCCGTAGAAGAAGATCAGCTTGTAGCGGTCGCCGCGAATACCGAAGTGGGCGGGGACGGCCAGCCGGTGCGCCATGTGCATCCAGTAGCGGTAGTACGTGACTTTGCGCCAGTCTTTCGGCTTGTCCGCGCCCGTGAGTGCGGCGGCGAAGCTGCGGCCCTGCATGTAGTCGGGAGTCTCCACGCCCGCAATACCGAGGATGGTCGGTGCGAAGTCGGTGTTGTTGATAAGCCAGTCGTTGACCGTGCCCTTCTTGACCGCCTTGGGCCAATGGACGATGAACGGCATGCGCATGGCTTCTTCGTACATCCAGCGCTTATCCATGAGGTCGTGCTCGCCCAGGAAGAAGCCCTGGTCGCCAGTATACATGATGACGGTGTTGTCGAGCTCGCCCGTTTCCTTCAGGTACTCCACCAGGCGCTTGACGTTGTCATCCACGCCCTTGACGCAGCGCAGGTAGCGCTTCAGGTACTTCTGGTAGCCCGCCTTGGCATAGGCCCTGTCGTCCAGCGCGTTGTCGATTCCGAGTTTTCCGGCCAGTTTCCAGGGGGCGTGGATTCTGCCGACATCGTAGTCCATCGCCGCGCGAAAGCAAAGAACTCCGAATGGCCCCTTGCGCCTCTCGGCAGACGACCTGTCATCCCGAGTGCAGCGTAGCGGAGTCGAGGGATCTCAGGAATTGGCGACCACGCCGGACGTGCTTTCCAATCCCCGAGATCCCTCGACTCCGCTCCGCTGCGCTCGGGATGACAGGCGGGAGTTGAAGTTCTCGGCTGGTCCCGCCTCCGGTGCGCTGCGCTTCCGAGGCAATTCGAGGTGGAAACGGCAGAAATGTTCAATGCTCAATGCTCAATTTTCAATTCTCATTGGACATTGAGCATTGAGCATTGAACATTTCAGAAGTTTCCGGTCAGTACGGCCCACGAATATGCGCAACGACTTCGGTCCCGTACCATTCGGCGAGCCGTGCATGCAGCTCTGGGGACAAGGGAGGCAGATCGGACGCGGCGGCGTTGGCCGATGCCTGTTGCCCGCGGCTGGCGCCCGGGATGACGACCGAGACGGCATCGTAGTCCAGGATCCAGCGCAGGGCCATTTGGGGCATGGTCATGCCTTCCGGCGCCATCGCCTTCAACTGGTCGGCGAGCGCCACGCCCTTCTCGAACGGCAGTCCCGCGAAGGTCTCGCCCACATTGAAGCACTCGCCGTTGCGATTGAACGTGCGGTGGTCGTTCTCCGGGAACCGGGTGTCGACGGTCAGCTTGCCGGTCAGCAGACCGCTCGCCATGGGCAGGCGGACGATCAGGGCGACGCCCCTGGCCGCCGCGGCGTCGAAAAGAACGTCGATCGGTTTCTGACGGAAGATGTTGAAGATGATCTGCAACGACGCCAACCCGTCCTGCTCCAGGCACATGAGCGCCTCGTCCATGGATTCCACGCTGGCGCCGAAGTCTCTGATCTTGCCCGCCTGCTTGAGCTTGCGCAGCCACTCGAAGCAATCCCCCCGTGCCATGACCTCGGTCGGGATGCAGTGGATCTGGGTCAGGTCCAGCGCCTCCAGCCCCAGCCGTTGCAGCGACGCTTCGGTGTGTTGCCGGAACGCATCTTCCGAGAAATTGTCCGGCCAGCCGGGCGTTGGGAAACGCCCCAGCTTGGTCGCCACGAACACCTCCTCTGACCGCCCCTTCAGGAACTTCCCGAGCAAGGTCTCGCTACGGCCCTCGCCGTAGACGTCGGCCGTATCGAAGAAGGTCACCCCGTTGTCGATCGAGGCCCGCAGAATCTCGAACGCGCCGGCCTCGTCCACGTCCCCCCAGCAGAAGCCGCCCAACTGCCAGCAGCCGAGTCCTACCTCCGATACTCCGATGTCCGTGCCACCGAATCTGCGCGCTCTCATCAGTACGTCCTCCTCTTCGTAATCGTCAGCCCTTCGATCCGGAAATTGCAACCGTTCCTGGAGCGTGATCGACCAAGGCTGCACTATGAGGGGGGGAGCGATCAAGGACGAACGGCTTCTGGTGACCTGGTGACGGGGTGACCCGATGACGCCCGGGGTAGCAGCACGCCGGGAGTTACCAGGTCAACAGGTCAGCGATTGACCGGGGACATCATCCCGGGGCAACCCACGGCCGGCCCCTCACCCGGTCCTCCTGCGTCGGACCGA
>CAZKRK010000437.1:0-6446 GCA_964555035.1 uncultured Victivallales bacterium
CTCATTGATGTCGACACCTATTTCATGGGGTTAAGCGATCATTCTGTGGAAATGCCTGACAGCGACCCGATCCAAAGAGACATCGGCGCCCCGATTGACCGCGAAATATGAACTGGAGACGGCGGTCCTCCGCCGTTATGAGCGAGAACTGAGCACGGACGGAAACAGAGGCGAACAAAGCTTCTCTGTTGTTTCATCAAGTGCACTCCATCTTGCTCGTAACGGCGGAGACCGCCGTCTCCAAGTTGAATCGTCGGAAGTCCTGATCGCGTAGCCCTTCTGTGTACGAGCGTCCATCTTCTGACGGAGGGGGGATGTCCGGATGCAATGCCAATAAGGGCAACAAAGCAAGAAACACGAGCCAGTGCTGGATCATGGCTGGGCAACGAAAAGGAATGTCCATCAGGCTGTACAGTGCGATTGTAACCAATCCGACGACTGTGAGCCTCGCGACGGGGTGCTTGAATCCCCTGCGTCCACCTCTTCTGAGCGGAAGGACGAGGCAGAATACCACCGTTGCCATGAGGCCGGCACCGACGGCACCGAATTCCGCAAGGAACTGAGCGGGATCGTTGTGCGCATTGGCCATGCCGGTAGCCATGCCGACACTATTCTCCCATTCATGTCGTTCGAGTCGACCGTCCCTCATGTCGGCATGGTCGTCGACGAAATACCGATACCCCCAACCCCCTACGCCAAACCAGAGGTTCTTCCGCCACACGCTGACGGCCGCTTCTGCCTGAGCCCACCTGCCACGCACCTCTTCCGCGGGATTCCCCTCGAGCTGCGTGAGTTCTCCCGCCAACAGCCGGCTACCGAGCGCGCCCACGATGAAGTGGCACCCAAGTGCCAACGCCAGACACCCTGCTGCCAGGTTCACGCGTTTCGCTGGCGTGAGACGATGCCACACATGCTTTGCTGCCATAGCCAACGTCAGCGTGACCATGATCCAGCTAAGCAGAATTGAGGCTTGGGTTAGACAGAGGTTGGCGGATGCCAGCACAAGCAAAGCTAGAACGGAGAATGCCACGGTCCGGCCGATGCGCAGCATTCGTCCCGGTCTTCCCATGATTTCATGCAGCAAAAGGCCAAGACTCACGGCCGTCGACAGGACAAAGAGCGCGCCCGCGTGATTGGGATAGCCGAAAGACGCAAAGAAATGGCCCTCCATTGGAAACGACCAGAAGAGGCTCGACGTTTCTGAGAGGAACTGGGTAATCCCCAACAGCGCCAGGGCCGCTGCATTCAACAGAATCAGGCGCACGAGATGATGTGCAGTACGATCGTTGCGAACTCCACATCTCACAGCAAGCAACACACACCAGGGCGGAAAAAACCAACTCAGCATCTCCCTGGCTTCACCTTTGGTGATGGCCGACGGCAGGTTAGGGTGCGGTGGATCGGAGAATATCCACTGTCCCGTTTCCATGTCAAAAAGCCTGATGCGGCCACTGTTCCACCATTGAATGACCAGGAGCAGCAGAAAAGCGGCACCGAGGTAGAATATGGGATCGGTCAGTATTCGTTTGAGACGCTGCGCCAGTGCACGACCGGCATGCCCCTTCCGGGGGGGCAGCATGGGCGACAACAGCGTGAGCATCAGCAGCGCCGCTGCGCTCCATAAGATGAGACCTTGCCAAGGAACATAGCCGCCACCTCGCCCCCAGGACGTAGCCATCAGAACGAAGAGTACTCCGTAGACCAGCCAGGGGTCGGAAGGCTCGGGGAAAGCGGCCGCACGATCGCGAGATCGATTCTTGGAAGCCATTGTGTGTTGAGCACGCCGGACGTGATGTTGGTAGCCCAATCGGGCGGCCTTTCGTGAAAAAGTAAGAAGTCCAGCAGTAGCGTACCGTCAGTCCGGTAGTGAGAATTGATGGCAGAAACATGGTGGGCAGAAATATGTCGCATCCAATGCACCCGGTTCTTCCGCCATCGCCCTAGCTCTGAGAGAAGGCCATGGAAAACAAGAACAGCGAGTGGGTGGTTCCCTCCCCCCAGTGGGCCGGATTTGCAATCCGGCCGGGAGAGAGGTGTGCATACCGTCGAGAATAAGCAGCCCACGGTCACGTCATTCTCTTGCCATGCCCGCCACCGTCTCGGCCGGATTCCAAATCCGGCCCACGTTTCCCCGCTGCCCCTTACTGTCCTTTGTACCGGCCAGGGGCCCCGGCGACGGGAGCGGCTCCTGGGGCGGAGATCTGCGCCACCAGGCCGTAGAGCGCGTTGCCTAGAACGGAAGCCGGATTGTCGTGGGCGGCAGTAGCACCGGGTGCGGCGGGGGAGTCAGCTCCCAATTGCTCCAGCACGGCGGCGAGCACACTGTCCGAGATCTCTCCGGCAGAGACGGTGGCTGACGCCACAACGATCGGGATCCACAGCGGATTGACTCCCGCGACAATGCCGGCGACAACCGCCGGGGCCTGTTCGCCTCCGAGGAGAACGGCCTTCGCAGTCAACACGGCAACGACCTGCTTCTTTTTGCGTTGCGGCAGGTTGGATGCGTCGGTCTTGGCGATGGCCTTGACGACGACATCCGCGATTTGCGCTGGCGTGGCGCTCTCACAGATCGTCTTCAGGGATCCAGGATCGGCCAGCAGTCCGTCAAGCTGGTCATCCGTTGGGGGAGTGAAATCCGCGACGGCACACGCCACAGTGGCCGTTATCATAGCTGCGGCGAGGAACAATGATGTGCTCTTCATGATGGTCCTTTCTGTTGCGTTCGACTATCTCTGTCTAGTCGCTGCTCAAAACCAGTTCGTTCGACTGGATGTCAGTAGATAACGCGTCCACCGAGCTGGACGCGGGTTCTGTCGAAATCCTCATCTGGGTAGTTTGAATCCGACACCTCATGTCTCGCGTTGAGATAGAGGCTGTATGGTTTGCCACGCGGTGAGAGGGTAAGTCCTGCCACGGCCGCAATCGCGTCTCTCTCACGAGGAGGCCGGGAGAAGTGTGCGGGGTCGGTTTCGATCTCTCCATCGCCGTTGATGAACGAGTTCGCGTAGGCGTACTGATACTCATCATTCCGGTACGTAGCCGTCAAGTGACAGGTTAGGCTTGAGGTCAAATGATGAACGGCACCGGCTGAAACGGCCGCAACCTTCTTCCAGTTGCCTATCTCGTAGGGTGAGGTTTCGGCCGAATTGCCGCCCGACACGTTGAACGACCAGTCTTTGGTCGGGTGCCAGAACCAGGCGAGCTCGAAGCTCACAAATTCATCTGTCGTGCTGCGACTTGCCGGATCGCTCGGAGTCACCAACGGGTTGTAGGATACGGGTTCGGATTGATAGTCAAACCAATGCACACCCGCACTGGCTTTGAAGCCCGTCTTGGCCGTCAGGGCCGTCTTCCAGCCTCCTCGAGCAACCAACGATATCGGATTGTCGGGGAAGGCGTCCGAAACATGGATGCCGTAAGTACCTGAGACAAACACATCGCTCTTGTCCGTGATGCCATAGCCCAGATCGCCACGGAACTTGTGTCCAGAACGGTCGAGCAGGGCACCACTGTCATAGAGAACCGTATCGAATTTCCACATCAGGTCGGCATCAATCTTGTCCGTCAGGTCTTTGCCCACCGCCACCGACGCGTTGATTCTGTCGCGGCCCACGCGCGTTCCGGCTTCGTCGACTGGATCGACCGGTTGTCCGTAGTCGTCCAGAAGTGGGTTGGCAACGGGAAGGCGCGACTCGTCTCCCAACTGCTGATAGCTCTGCGACAGGCGTACGAGGAGTGTTTCGCGTCCTCCGATGGTCAGACCGAGCTTCTCCATGAAGTCGGTATGACTAGAGACGTTGTCGTGACTTTGGAGGTACTCGCGCCTGAGCACGGACACGTTGCCGCTCAGGTCGAACAGTTTTGTTGGAAGCAGCAGGTTAAGCCCGAGCTTGCCCTCGAGGAACACGTCGTCTTCCTCGTTTGCCGGTGTCATGCCGACATTTGCGTCCCAGGTACCGGACCCGTCGGCATGCGGATGGACGGTCAGCTTGCCGATGGTGATTCCGTCACCCGCCTTGGCCGCCGCTTGTGGCGTGACGCCCGTACTCACGGCGAATGCGACCAGGAGACCCATCAGGAGAACATGTTTCGATTTCACAGTGTCTTTCCCTTTCCCTTTCGTTCTCACTCATTCTCGGTTGTCTACCGAGACTACCGACATACTCAATCACGACAGCTGTTCGTCCCGCCGTGTTAGAAAATCGTCTCCGGGACGTATATCTTGTCGCCCGCCTGCAGAACAATATCTTCCTCGGCCCGCCCGGCAACGATGTCGCGCAGATTGACGATCTGCCTCTCAAACGTGCCGCCCGTCTTCTTGCGGGTCACGCGGACGGAGCGGTCCTTGGCACTCGTGTTGAGTCCACCTGCCAGCGCAATGGCGTCGCTGAGCATCAGCTTCCGGGTCGCATTCAGGGGTATCCGTTTGGGACTCATCACGCGCCCGTCGACGGTCACATAGCCCCAGGGCGATACGGCTTCGGCGTCTTCGGCGCCGCGGAATATGATCTCTACTTCGGGATCACGAAAGTACTTTTTGTAGAGTACCGTCAGATGCTCGATGGCTTCAGGACGGGTCATGCCTTCAACCTTCACGCCCTTGATCAACGGCAGATACAACTCCCCTTCACCCGAGACAGCCCTGTTCAATTCAGTCACTTCCTCTATGCCGCCGACACTGACTTTGACGTCGAGTCGCACTCCCGGGACCAGCTCGGGCAGGGGGGCGTTGGTTACGGGGGTCAGACTCTCGACGACGACAACGTCGTTGGGTTCGGCTTCGTCTTCCGGCTCCTCTGACTCCTCAGGCTGGTCCTCCGGCTCGGGGTCGACCGGTTCCTCAGCGTCTTCCTGGACGACGACATCGCCTTCGATCGGAAAGAGAATGTCTACGCCTTCGTCGTAGGCCGACGTGCCGCCGAAACGACGGCAACCGACGATCAATACCGCCAGGATACAGATCACCCAAGGCAGACGCTGGACGGAAATCAACATAATGGTCGCGATTCTCTGCTTTTCTTTACAAGAGAGCAAGCACTATTTGGGGAAAAAGCTGAAAAGCTGAAAAGCTGAAAAGCTGAAAGGGATTGGGGAAAAGGCTGAAAAGCCTTTGGGAAAAAGCTGAAAGACTGAAATGCTGAAATGCTGAAAGGAGAGGGGTGCTACGACGAGATGATTGACGGCTGAGGGGGAGACCGGCTACCGGAGTTGCTTCAGGTCGCAGGAGCCCAATCCGATCGCGTGCTTGCAGAGAGCCTTGTCGAAGGTTGCGAACGTGGAAACATGTTGGCTGGATGCAAGGTGTAGTGCATCTGCAAAGTCAACCCCTTTCTCGTTCCACTCGATGGCCAATTCGAGCGTCGTAGCATCGTTGAAGACCACATTTTCCAAGCCCAACAGACGTCTGAAAGCAGAAGTTATTTCCCCTGACCCAAATTCATATGCATAGCGCAGAACCCATTCCGTTTCCAGCATGACCGTATCCGGGACGAATACCAGATTCTCCCGAATGAGCGTAGCAGCGGTTTCGAACTGCTTCGCGTCGTCCTTGGTCAGAAAACGGACCAGCACACTCGTGTCGACACTGGTCATTTGGCCCATTGGTGCCTGATTCCCGTCGCAATAGCCGCATCCATCTGCTGGATCGTTTTGGCAGGGCCGCGGTAGAGCAGGCATCCTGCAACTTCGTCGACGGAAGTCTGTGGCGATTTCCTGGATTCCCCGTGGCGCTGCACGAGGTAGTCCGCGAAATCGACCAGTTCCCACCTCGACTTGAGCGGCAATCGCTCGTAGAGCTCGACCAGTCTCGCCACTTCCATCTCCACAACTGCCTGCATCAGGGGAACTCCTTTCTGATCTACTCTGGATCGTAGCAGATTTGGGAGAACGCTGAAACCCAGAAAAGCGTTGGGGAACCGCTGGCGAGGCTTGAGGCTTTGAGGGGGATCGTGAGGGGGAATCGAGTGCGAGATTGTCGCTGAGTCTCACCCCCATTTCAGCTTTTCAGCTTTTCAGAATTTCAGCATTTTCCCCAAGGCTTTTCAGAATTTCAGCTTTTCTCCACACACTCCGTGCCCGTCGATTATGCACTCAGGCGCCCGACGAAAAGCCCTATCCCCCAACAAGAAAAGGCAGGAGTGTCTCCAAAAGGGGGGGATGAGTCAAGTTGTAAAGTGTTTTTACAGAGGGAAATGTTGGGGGGGCGATGTGTGATGTGGGATGTGTGATGTGGGGTGTGGGACGTGACAGACGAATGATGAACAGAAGGAACAGGCGAACAGAAGGAATGTTGAAGGAGATGAGAGAATCCCTTCGAAATTTCTTCCGTTCGCCTGTTCCTTCTGTTCGATATTCGACAGTAGGTTTGCGAAGTGAGGGAGGGATTGAGGATTACGAGTAGGATTATGATTGAAGCTTGCGTGTGTCGGGGGTGAATTGCAGTGGGC
>CAZKRK010000438.1:0-6423 GCA_964555035.1 uncultured Victivallales bacterium
ACATCTTCCTACCATCACATCTTCCTACCATCACATCTTTCTACCATCACATCTTTCCACCATCACATCTTTCTACCATCACATCTTCCTACCATCACATCTTTCTACCATCACATCTTTGTACCATCACATCTTTGTACCATCACATCTTTCTGCCTATAATCTCCTACACAGGGCTAAGCCTCATCTACTGCCTTTCTTGCGCCCCCCCCCACCCGGTTTGGCCCCTAAGTGTACTTCAGAATCTCTTCGACCGTCGTATATCCGTCGAGCACGCTCCTGACCCCGTCCTCGCGCAGCGGCCGCATACCGAGTTGGATTGCCTTTTCGCGGATGATCAGCGTCGGCTGCCTGCGGTTGATCAGCTCGCGGATCGGTTCGCTCACCTGCAAGTACTCGTAGATACCTTTGCGGCCGTGGTAGCCGGTGTCGTTGCAGTGCGCGCACCCCGCGCCGTAGCAGAACTCGCGGCCGGCGACATCCTCGGATTTCAACGCCATTCTCTCGAGCACGTCGGCATCGGGAACGTAGCTCGTCTTGCATTGTTTGCAGATAGTACGCACAAGACGCTGACCGAGAACGGCCTCCAGCGTGGACGAAATCAGGTAGGGCTGCACGTCCATGTCGATCAGTCGCGTAACCGCGCCCGCGGCATCGTTCGTGTGCAGGGTACTGAACACCAGGTGGCCCGTAAGCGACGCCTGGATCGCGATCTGCGCCGTGTCCAGGTCGCGGATCTCACCGATCATCATCACGTCCGGGTCCTGGCGCAGAAACGCGCGCAGCACGCTGGTGAAAGTATTGCCGGCCACCGTGTTGATCGGGACCTGGATGATTCCCTCGATATCGTACTCCACCGGTTCCTCGGCTGTGAGCAACTTGCGCTCAATCGTATTGATCCGCCTCAGGCAGGAGTAGAGCGTCGTCGTTTTGCCCGAACCGGTCGGCCCGGTAACGACGAAAATCCCGTTTGGTTTGGTGACGTCGACGCAAACCTCATCGTAGACATCGTCCGGCATGCCCAGGTTTTCGAGGTCAAGCGAGACGGTGCTTCTGTCGAGCACACGCAGCACGACGCTCTCGCCGAACTGCGTCGGCAGGGTCGAAACACGCAGGTCGATCGGGCGTCCGCCGATGGTGAGCTGAATGCGGCCGTCCTGGGGAAGGCGACGCTCCGCGATGTTGAGCCCCGACATGACTTTCAGGCGCGAGATGATCGGCAGAGCCAGGCGTTTCGGTGGCGGCTGCATTTCGTAGAGGGCGCCGTCGACACGGTAGCGAATCTTGAATTCCTTTTCGAACGGCTCGAAGTGAATGTCCGAGGCGCGATCGTTCACGGCCTGGTACAATACCAGGTTCACGAAACGCACGACCGGCGTGGCCTCGGCAGCCTCCGTAATACCCTTGATGTCGTCGCCGTCACCGACGTTCAGCCGCTCGCCGACACCCTCCATCTCCGACTCGATCGAGGAGAGCAACTCGTTGACCGACTCGCTGTCGTCGCCGTAGAACTGGTTGATGCAGGTTCTCAAATCCTCCTCGCGACACAGCGCAAAACTCACATCACGGGTCAGGACGAACATCAGCTCGTCCATCACCTCCGGGCTGACCAGGTCCGCCACCGCCAGCTCGACGGCAGTGTTGGTCAGACTGATCGGGACGACGTTGTACATACGCGCCACGCTGGCCGGCACGGAATGGACGACGTCGGGCGGGATGTCCGTGGCGGGCAGATTGATCACGCGCGAACCGTGATAGCCGGCAATGACGTCGAGGAGTTCGTCTTCGGCGATGAATTCCATGTCCACCAGGAGATGGCGAACACTCTTGCCGTTGTCTTCGTGCTCCTGCACGACGGTCCCGGCCCGATCGTCATCGATCAGTCCCTGTTCGTACACGAACTGGAGTAGCTGGTCCTCGAACGTCAACTCGGCCATGACGAATCCTTATCTTCTCTTGGTGCGCACGGTTTCGTTCAGCTTCTGCACGATCGTCTCCGGGTCCTGCGCCTTTGTGATCAAGTCCTCGTAGCGGATCTGGCCGGACTCGTAGAGCGCCATCAGGTGCGCATCCAGCGTGATCATACCGTATTTCGCGCCGGTCTGGATGTCGGACGTGATACGGTATGTCTTGTTGTCGCGGACCAGGGCCTGGATCGAAGGCGTCGAGATCATGATCTCGAAAGCAGCCACGCGCCCCGGCCCGTCCGCGCGCACCAGCAGCAGCTGCGAAACAACCGCTATGATACCTACGGAAAGCTGCGTCCGGATCTGTTCCTGCTGATCGGTCGGAAACGCGTCCACGATACGGTCGACCGTCCGCGCCGCCCCGGTCGTGTGCAGCGTAGCGAAAACGAGGTGGCCGGTTTCGGCCGCGGTGATGGCCGCTTCCATCGTCTCCAGGTCGCGCATTTCACCCACGAGGATCACGTCCGGGTCCTGGCGCAGTGAGCGCCGCAGAGCCTCCTTGAAAGACGGCACGTCGACGCCGATCTCACGCTGGGTTACGATCGACTTCTTGTGATTGTGGTAATACTCGATCGGATCCTCGACCGTAATGATATGGCAGTCGCGCTGCTCGTTGATTACGTTGACCATGCTGGCCAGAGTCGTCGTTTTACCCGAGCCGGTCGGACCTGTCACCAGCACCAGCCCGCGCGGCTTGAACAGGAGCTCCTTTACCTGGGGCGGCAGGCCGATCTTCTCGAGACTCATGAGCTCGTTCGGAATCTGGCGCAGCACAATCCCGACGTGCCCTTTCGCGCGCAGGACGCTGACACGAAAACGGGCATCGTTGCCGAACCCGAACCCGAAGTCGGTACCGCCCTGCTCGCGCACCTTCTGCTGGTGCTCGGGAGAGGTTATGCTCTTCATCAGCCGCTCGGTGTCATCCGGCGTCAAAGGCGGGCAGTCGATCGACTGCAGACCGCCGTGGATCCGCAGCAGCGGCGGAGATCCGACCGTCAGGTGCAGATCGGAAGCGCCTTCGTCCACGCAAAGCCGCAGAAGCTCGTTCATCTCAACGTCGTTGGACGTAACCTCGTCGCTCATCAGTCTACGTCTCCCATAGTAACGCGCAACACTTCCTCGATCGTCGTTATTCCGGCCGTGACCTTGCGCAGACCGTCTTCACGCAACGTGCGCATGCCGAGCTCTCGCGCGCGTATGCGCAGTTCGCTGGCCGGCGCCTTGTCGAAGATCATCCGTTGGACTTCGTCGTCAATCGTGAATATCTCGAATATGCCTTTGCGGCCCGTGTACCCGGTCAGGGCGCACTTGCCGCATCCTCGTCCCTTGTAGAGATCGATACCGCTCATCTGCTCGGCGGCCGGTCCCAGGCCCGCCAGCTCGCCGTCGGTAGGCTTGTAGGCTTCCTTGCAGTCGTCGCAGATGCAGCGAACCAGGCGCTGTGCCATGATAGCACGGACAGACGATGCCACCAGGAAAGGCTTCACACCGATATCCAGCAAACGGGTAACCGCACTGGGCGCATCGTTGGTATGCAGCGTACTGAAGACGAGGTGCCCCGTCAACGACGCTTCCGTAGCGATATTCGCCGTTTCAACGTCACGAATCTCACCGATCATTACGATGTTCGGCGCCTGGCGCAAAATCGAACGCAACGCCGCGCTGAACGTCATGCCGATGTCCTCGCGGACCTGCACCTGGTTGATACCCGACATCTGGTATTCGACCGGGTCTTCGACGGTGATGATCTTGCGGTCGGGACGATTGATGTGCCCCAGGCACGCGTAAAGCGTGGTGGTTTTGCCCGATCCCGTGGGACCGGTAACCAGCAGAATGCCGTCCGGCAATGCAATCAGGCGATCGAAGAGCTGCTCGTCGTCGGCGAAAAAGCCCAGTTTCGGCAACCCCAGGGCCAGATTCTGCTTGTCCAGAATACGCATGACCACGCTCTCGCCGTGGTTGGTCGGCACGGTTGAAACACGCAGGTCCAGCTCGCGCCCGAGGATGTTGACCTGGATGCGACCGTCCTGCGGCTTGCGCTTCTCCGAGATCTTCATTGCGGCCATGATCTTGACGCGGCTGACTACAGCCGACTGCAGGCGCTTGGGCGGACTGTCGACCTCGTGCAGTACGCCGTCGATCCTGTAGCGTACGCGAAAACGCTTCTCCAACGGCTCGAGATGGATGTCGGAAGCGCGATTGCGGAACGCCTCCAGGATGATCAGACTCACCAGCTTGATGATGGGAGCATCGGACTCCGTAGCGTCCACGTCGACGGCCATGTCGGCCGTGCCGGTTTCCGACAGGTTCACCTCGCCGTCGTTCATGGCGTTCAACATGGCGGCCACGTCGGACTCGCCCGCATAGTGCTTCTCGAGAAGTCCCATCACCTCGGTCCGCTTGGCTACGACGCCTTCCACGTTGCATTTGAGGATGTAGCGCAGACTATCGAGCGCATCGAAGTCCAACGGGTCGCACAGGGCAACGGTCAACGCGTCTTCGTTGCGGAAAATCGGCACGACCGAGTATTTGCGCGCCGTGTCGACACTGACGGCGTTCACCACGCTCAGGGGCACGTCGTAGTCCTCGAGGTCGACGAACTCCATGTTGAGCTGCGCCGCCAGCGTACCCAGGACTTCGTCCTCGCTGAGAGTCCCCGACTCTATGATCACGTCGACCGCGGTCATGTGGTCTTCAGCGGCCGCCGCCGCCCTGGCTTCCGAGATCTGATCGGGAGAAACCAGTCCCTGCTCTTCCAGGATCTCCAGCACGTAATCGTCGTTAGATGTCAACGGATACCATCCTCCCTCGGCGCCTCACGCCGGACTCGTCAGCATCGTTCAAATCCTATCGGCAACGGGGCAATTCCTCAATCGCCTTTTAGTTTTCGCTCCAACAGCCCCGTCACCACCTGCGGGTTGGCCTTGCCCTTGCTCAAGCGCATCACCTGCCCCACCAGAAACTTGGCTGCCGCCTTCTTGCCACTCCTGTAGTCCTCGACCGGCCCCGGGTTCTCCGCCATCGCCTGGTCCACCAGCGTCTCGATCGCGCCGGAATCGCTGACCTGCGTCAGTCCCCTGGCCCTGACGATGTCGCCCGGCAATCCCCCCTTCTCGAACAGCTCCGCGAAGACCTCCTTGGCCGAAGTCGAGTTGATGGCCTTATCATCCACGAGTTTGACCAGTTCTGTCAACGCCCGCGGTGAAAAGATGACGTCCGAGATCTTCATTTCCCTCTCTGAAAGGAGGCGCAGCATCTCGGTCATCATCCAGTTCGAGACCCCCTTGGGATTGGCCGAATCACGCGCGGCAGCCTCGTAGAAGTCGGCCACACGCCTGTCGGCCGCCAGCACGCCGGCGTCGTACTCCGGAATGCCGTACTCGCGCACGAACCGCTCCCGTTTCTGCGCCGGAAGCTCCGGCAGCGCCCCGCGCCACTCCTCCACCGTCTCACTCGAAAGCACGACGGGCATCAGGTCCGGCTCCGGAAAGTAGCGATAATCGTGCGCGTCTTCCTTGGTGCGCATGCCGGCCGTGATCCCGCTGTCCACGTCCCAGCGACGCGTTTCCTGAACAATGCTGCCGCCTGACTCCAGCACGCCGACCTGGCGCCCGATCTCGTACTTGAGCGCATTGAGAACGCCACGAAAGGTGTTCATGTTCTTGATCTCGGTCTTGGTCCCGAGCGCGACCTGGCCCTCCGGGCGAACGCTGACGTTCACGTCGCAACGCACGTTGCCGCATTCCAGGTTGCAGTCGCTCACACCGGCATAGAGCAGGATCTGCTTCAACGCCGTCAGAAAGGCAAAAGCCTCCTCGGGCGACGTCAGGTCGGGCTCGCTCACGATCTCCATCAGCGGCAAGCCGGCGCGATTGAAGTCCACACCGCTGGTCGCATGAAAGTGCATGCTTTTTCCGACGTCTTCCTCGAGGTGAATGCGGGCGATTCCGATGCGCCTCGTCTCGCCATCGACCTCGATCTCGACACTGCCACCCTCGCACAACGGCTTGTCGTACTGCGAAATCTGGTAGTTCTTGGGCATGTCGGGATAGAAGTAGCTCTTGCGGTCGAACTTGCTGTAAGAGCTGATCGTCGAACCGATCGTCAGGCCGCTCGTCACCGTCAGCCGGATGGCCTCTGCGTTCATTACCGGCATGGCGCCCGGATAGCCCAGGCAAACGGGACAGACCTGCGTGTTGGGCTCGCTGCCGTACAGCGTGCTGCAGCCGCAGAACATCTTCGCGGCCGTCTTGAGTTGAACATGCACCTCGAGCCCGATTGTGGTCAGGTAGTTCATGCCGTCTCTCCGGCCCCCTCGAACGCGTATCCGACCCGCAACACATTCTCCTCCCCGAATGCGGCCCCCAGGATCTGCAGGCCTATGGGAAGACAGCCATTGTCGCCATGTCCACGCCCCCCGCGACCTTGTGTCGCGGGAGCGGGAGATTGGGGAGAA
>CAZKRK010000439.1:0-6380 GCA_964555035.1 uncultured Victivallales bacterium
GGGTGGGATTCGCCACCAACCTCAAGACGAGGTGTCACCCTGGAAAGAGCAGCCCGCCGCCCCCGCACTCACCATACGCGCCGCCAGGGCTTCCATGCCGGCCTCGACCGTTGCCTCGGCGGGAACGACATCGGCGTCCGCACCGATCTTCCGCAGAGCGGCAAGCGTGGGCTTGCCGATCGCCACGACAACCCGGCCTTCCAACAGCTCGCGCCCCCACGTCGCGGCGAACACTTCAACCGCCGACGCGCTTGCAAAGAACACGGCGTCGAATGGCGCTCGCCGGTCGTAGTCGACCGACTCGTTCCTGTAGAGCACGCAGTCTTCCACCGTCGCGCCGAGCTCACGAAGCGCTTCGGCCAGGTCGGGGCCGGCCTTCACGGAGCGCAAACGAAGCACGCGGTCCCCCTCCCCCATCACGGACCTGGCGGCTGCGACCGTCCCCGCGCCGCTGAAATCGGCCGCCGGCTGCGCGTCGGCATGAAGCTGTGCCGCCTCCAGCGCACGCGCCGTGCCGCCGCCGCAGACCAGCAGTTTCGGCACGCGGCGAATGTCGACTTGCGCGCGTTTCAGCAACTCCAGGAAACAGCGCACCGCCGACGGAGACGTGAGCACGACCCAGTCAAAAACGTCGATCCGCTTCGCATGGTCGACGGCGGCGTCGGTCAGCGCGAGCCGAATCAGCGGCCGTTGGAGCGGCACGCCGCCGAAGTCGGCGACCAGGGCCGCCGCTCTCGCCTGTAGCGCCTCGCTGCACGTCAACAGCACACGGCAACCACCCAACGCCCCCCACTCGCGACGATACCCGTGCGATGCCACGTCACCGACGATCAGCAATCCGGGGTACCCCGCCGTACCGACGCAGCAGTTGTCATCGTGGCCACGGCCCCTGCCGCCTTGTGCGGCAGGAGCGGGAGATTTGGAAAAGGGGCAGGGGGCGTGGCCCTGTTCCTGCTCCTTGAAGGCCTCGATCTTGCGGCGGATGTCGCCAAGCGTGCCGCGGAGTACGTGCTCGTCCTCGAAGCCGGCATTGAAGACCGCTGCCGCGGGCGTCGTCGCGGGACGTCCGTCCGCCAGGAGTTGCTCCGCCACGTCCCCGGCCGCACCAACCGCCATGAAGAAGACGACGGGCAGGTCCGCCCGTTCCTCGGCCCGAACAGACGCAACTGCCCCGCCCTGCTCCCGCGGCGTCATCACGCAGAAACCGCGCGAGAGGCCGCGACGCGTGAGCAGCATCCCGGTCCCGGTAGTGGCGCTGTTCAGACTGCTGACTCCGGGCAGAACGCGATAGGGAAGCTGCAGGGCATCGAGTGCATCCACCTCTTCGGCCAACCGTCCAAAGACACCGGGATCGCCGCCCTTCAGCCGCACCACCCGCGCACCGCGCCGCGCCCACGTGGCGATCGACTCGGTCGTTTCGGCCTGGGCCACGCTGTGCTTCCCGCAACGCTTGCCGACATTGATGACTTTCGCGTTCGGCGGCACGGCGTCCAGCAGGCTATGGTCCAGGAGAGTGTCGTGCAGACAGACGTCGCAGCGCCCGAGAGCTTCGAGCGTAGCGAGCGTACCGGAACCACGGCCGGCGCCGCCGCCGGCAAATGTCACCGCACGGACCGCCAGACTGCGCAGGCGCAGGAACATCGCATTGCCGGCCTTGAAGGTCAGCGCCAGCGTCCCCTGGCCGTCCGGCGTCGGCAGCTCATCCAGCGGGATCCACTCCGTAACGCGATCCTCCATGCCAAGCCTGACCAGCGCCGCAGCGGCCATAATGACAACATCGAACTCGCCGGCATCCAACTGCGCCAGACGTTCGCCGATGTTGCCGCGAATCGGCTTGAAGCGCGCCCCTGGAAATCGTCCGGCGCAGTAGTCCTGCCTCCGCTCGCTGCTGATTCCCGTTACGGGATGGGGCGGCAGATCCGCCATGGTCTTTCCCCGGGCCAGCACGATAGCGTCGCGCGCATCGGCGCGCCACGGGAGCCAGAACCAGTCGAGCCCCTCCGGCACGGGATCGGGCACGTCCTTGGCGCTATGGATCGCGCAGTCGATCTCACCTGAGCGGACGGCTTGATCGAGGTCCTCGGTGAAAAAATCCGCCGGGCTCTCGCGCAGATCGGTGACGAGATCACGATCGCCCGGTGACGAAAGAACTACTTCGTCGAAGTCGAGCCACGGCATGAGCCGACGCCACGTATCAAGTGCGTTGCGGGTCTGAATCCGCGCCAGCTCGCTGCCGCGTGTTCCGACTCTCAGGAGCTGGGGTGAATCACTCATCTTCGTTTCCCGCCGCCTCGTCGTCGTTGTCGAGCAACTCAACCTGCCGCCCGATGGCATCCTTGACCCTGCGGGCACGCCGGCAGGACGCGCCCCCTGTAGCTACCGTTACCACGAGTCCCTCTTTGCGAAGGATCGCCGGCGTGGCGAAATCGCCGTCGGGCCAACTTGCACCGGCGCTGCACGCGAGGACGCCTTTTGCGCGGCAAGCTTCGAGCACGCGACGGTTCACGGCCTCGTCGTCCGTGGCGGCAAAAGCCAGCAGCATGCCGTCGACATCGGACTCCGCAAACTCGCGTGACACGAGCCGCAGCCGCCCCGCGTCCGCCAACCCGGCAAGACCGTCGCCGGCCTCCGGCGCGACAACGGTCACGTCCGCACCGGCGTCCAGCAAGTGCCCGGCCTTGCGCTCGCCAATCTTCCCGCCCCCCACAACCAGACACGCCCGCCCTTCAACGAACAGGCTGCAGGGGAGAATCCTCTTAGGCTCGGTGTTCAGTTTCCTATCTCCCATAAAGGCTCTTCAGCCCTGCGAATCGGACTCATCGGGGTCCTCTCCGCCCTCCAACGCGAACAGGTCCCGCGCCACGCGCGAGAAGTCTTCCCACGACCCGTTCTTCGACGCACGACGCAGGGCCTTGCGCGGTTCGCCCAAGATGCGATTCACCGCCCGCCGCGTCAACTCCCCAATCTCCTCGCGCTGCTCCGCCGACAGTGACGCGAATACCGCCTTGGATGTGAGGCTGTCGAGCTCGGCGTCGCCGGCCGAAACGGCCAGCCCGTCCAGCAGTCGCATCAGGCCGCCGAAATCGACCGCGGCAAACGTGGTGGCCAGCTCGCCGGCTTCTTCGCGGACAATCCGACGCGCGGCATTCAGTTCGCCCTGGCGCTTGGACAGGTTCTCGGCGGCAATCCTCTGGAGGTCGTCAATGTCGTAGAGGTAAACATTCTCCAGCTCGGCGACGCCGGGATCGATGTCCCGAGGAACGGCGACATCCATCAAGAGCATCGGCTGTCCCTGCCGGGCACGCACGGCCTGGCGCACGAACGCGGCGTGAATGACGGTGTGCGGTGCGCTGGTCGAGCTCATGACGATGTCGGCGCGCCACAGGTTGTCGGCCAGCGAATCGAAAGCAATGGCGCGGCCGTCATAGCGCGCCGCCAGCGATTGGCACTTCGCCGCGGATCGGTTCGAGACCAGCACGTTGCCCACACCCTTCTCCAACAGCGACTTCAGGACCAGCTCCGCCGTCTCGCCCGCGCCGACGATCATGACCGTCTTGGCGTCGATATCGCCGAAAATCTTCTCGACGAACTCGACCGCAATCGAGCTTACCGACACGCGCCCACGCGAGATGGCCGTCTCGGCGTGAACGCGCTTCGCCGCCCTGAACGCGTGCTGAAAAAGCGGGTGCAGCCGCTCGCCGCTCGTCTCGGCTTCTATCGACAGAGCGTAGGCCTGTTTTACCTGCCCCAGGATCTCACTCTCGCCCACGACCATGGAATCCAGTCCCGACGCAACCGCGAACAGGTGTCTCACCGCCTTGAGACGCGCTTCGCGATAGAACAACTCCCTCAGCTCGTCCTTCAGCGTACCCGGCAGCAGCGTGCCGAGAATCTCCTCCTCGCGTTCCTCGACGTCGGGACTCGCGGCGTACAGTTCGGTGCGGTTGCAGGTGGAAATCAGCACAAACTCCACGTCGGGGAACGCCTCCCGCAACTGACGCAACACTTTCGACGCTCCCGCGGAGTTGAAGGACACGCGCTCCCGCAACTCTACGGGAGCGGTGCGAAAGTTGATCCCGAGCATCAGCAGGTCCATCGTCAACTCCCTGGAATCCGCGGCAAGGCGAAGGCGTGTCTGCTCTCGGCGAAGAGGCCGACACCTACGAAGGTGAAGAGGACAAAAAGCAAACCGACCAGTGTGGCAATTGCAATCCGGCGGCCGTGATGTCCGGCCTTGCCCCGCAAGTAGAGCAAGGTGGCGTAAACGAACCAGGTTACGGCAACCGTGGCCACCTTCGGATCGGACAGCCACTCCGGGCCGCCCCCGATCAGGCATACGAGACGAACGCCGAACAACATCGAGACCGTCAGCATCAGGAAACCAATACCCATCTGCCGGTGCATCAGACGGTCGAGCATCCCCAGCGAGGGCAGTCTTTCAAACACCGCACCGATGTTCTTGTGCTTGAGGTTGTGGTCCTGAACGAGATACGCAACCGCGAGAAAGGCGGAAATGGTAAAGAGACCGTACCCGGCAAACGCGCTGAGAACGTGAAGGGTCAGCCACGAGTTGGGGAACCCCGGATCGGGCGGATTGTGTCCGGTCGCCGTCACGGCCACCAGCAGCAGCGCGGTAACGTAGGGCAGCACAAACGCCGAAATCCCGCGCAAGCCGTGTCGGGCCGCCAGGACCAGGAAACTCACCGTCACGGCGGTCGTGTAGCAGGCCAAGGACTCGAACCGCCCGAATGCCGGCACGCGCCCGGACTGGATACCGTTCATCACCAGCACGGTCATGACCAGGAGCACCGCAATTCCGGCACTGATCAGGGGCGCCCTCTCCCCGCCCTCTCCGCTACGAAAGAACTGAACAACCGCCGACGCGGATGCGTATCCGAAGCCCACCAGGGCAAAAACGATCATCACCGTTTCAAGCGTCACTGCGTCATCTCCTCGTCCGCAGACTCAATCCGAAAGCTGAAAGAACACCGGACTCGTCTTTTTGAACTCGCGCACAGATATCAGCATCTTTCCGTGCGTTAGTCCAGCCTGCCGAGACAACCGCTCGAACACGGCCCGGGCCTCCTCGCGTTCGCGGGCGTGCACCATGGCGAACAGGTTGTAGGGGAAACCTCCCGGCGGCGGCCGCTCGTAACAATGCGTTACTTCGGGTGCACCGGCGAGCTGCCGCCCCGCCGCTTCCACCCGATCGGACGGCACCTCCCAGACGCACATACCGTTGGCCAGGAAACCGGCCCGCCGGTGGCGCAAGATGACTGCAACGCGCCGCAGCACTCCGCGCCGTTTCCACCCGGCCAACAACGCCAACAGCTCCGTTTCGTCCCAGCCCAGCTCGTCCGCAACAGCAGCAAACGGCGCGGACGTGAGCTTCACGTTGCCCTGCATGGCCCGCACGACCGCCTTTTCACGCTCGGTCAACGCCGCGGCCGAGTCCTCTCTGTCCGACTCCACACTTGCCGGCGCTCCGGCGTCACCCGAAGCGGAGTTGAGCACAACCTGTACTTTAAACCGCCGCATGGCCGGCAGGTTGAGCAACGTCCGCGGTTTCAATTGCTCGGCAAATACAGCCAGCTCCGACTCGAGACAGTCGGCAGGCGCGGTCAGCGTGAACCACAGGTTTGGATGCCCCTCACGTTCGTAGCAATGGGTGACACCCGGATGCTCATCGAACAGGGCCGCGACCCGTTCGATCTCGTCTGCCGCAACGTCGACCGCGCACAACGTGCTGCCGTATCCCAGCCGCCTGGAATCGAAAACGGCCCCGAACCGGCGCGCCACGCCACGCTCGAAAAGACCTGCCGCGGCCTTCAGCACCTCCGCCTCCGCCAACCCGAGCTCCTTGCCCAGCTCCGCAAACGGCCGCGCCACGAGCGGCACTCCCCGCTGCAACGCGACCAGCAACTCATCCCCCGTCAAATCCCGTTTCGCGCGACCCGAGGTCGCGGGGGGCTTTGTCGGTTGCAGCATGTGCTTGATGGCCATAACCGGATGCCGAAGCGCCATCCGCGGCCCGGCATACCGCATCACCTCGCGAATGCGGTCGCGCATCGCAGGTTTGTGACAGTGAATCGGGCAGTGCGAACACTTCGGCTTCTGCTCTCCGTGCGGGCACTTTTCCAGCCGGGCCTCGACGTAGGCCAGCAGCTCGCCGCACGCGTCGCACAGTCCCTCTCCGGTGCCGTGTTTGCCGCGGCAGAAGATGCCGATCATCGTGGCGAGCGTCTTCTGCTCTTCCGATCTTCCAGTCATAAGCGCAACTGACTCCTCCAAATGACTGAGGGTATGCCACCAATCCAGTGGCAGTCAAGTGCAGGGAATGGTCCCTCAGCAATTCTCATTATGGCCACGCCCCCTGCGAC
>CAZKRK010000440.1:0-6374 GCA_964555035.1 uncultured Victivallales bacterium
TGTTTTTTTCGACAGCTTTGGGAGGGTGAGTCACTAATTCTCTCTCTTGTAGGGGATTGGGTGGATTTCAGCCTTCTCCCCCATGTTCCTGTCCACTGATCACCATCCAGAGAGGGGAGATTCGAGTGTACGAGCAGGTACGAGTAAGGGGGAGATCCGGCAATTCTCGCTCTCTTCTTCCCGTACTCGTACACGTACTCCTACACGCATATCTCTTGGGCTTTCCCCTCATTTGCCCGCCCTTCCGGTGGACGATAGCGGCGACGAGAATGGTGGACGATTGAGAGAATCTCTACTCGTAGTCCGCTCTCGTCGCCGTTCTCGTTCACCGATTCCCCGCTTTCATCCGTTTTCATACAATTCTTGACAGAAGCATGCACCGTCAGAGCCGTTCCACACCGATGGCTATGGCATTGCCGCCGCCAAGACAGATCGACACCAGTCCCCTCCTCAGCCGCATTCGCTTGAGAGCGTACAGCAGGGTTGTCATCAGGCGGGCGCCGGCCGCGCCGATGGGGTGTCCGAGGGCTATGCAGTCCCCGCTTGTGTTCACCTTCTCCATGTCGAGACCGAGCTCCGTCCGGCCGATCAGGATCTGGGAGCCGAAAGCGGTATTCATCTCGAGCAGGTCGTAATCGCCGAGCGCCGTCCCGGTCCTCGTCAACAGGTCGCGGACGGCAGGTACGGGTGCAAGCAGAAACCGCTTCGGGTCAACGCAGGAACGGCCATGTCCAAGGACACGCGCCAGGGGTTCGACCCCAAGCTCCTTTGCCCGGCCGAATCCGGTCAGCATCAGGAAAGCCGCCCCGTTCGCGAGGATGGGCGAGTTGTGATAGGAGAGAAAACGCCCCTCGGGTGTGAGATGAGTTCCCCGCCGCTTCGCCAGGAGTTCGGGGTTCTTTCTTTTCGGCAACTCGTCCTTCTCGGACGTGCCGGGAATGAGGGTCAGCTCGTCGTTGAAATGGCCCGCCGAAACCGCCGACAAAGCGCGCTCCTGGCTCATGATCGCGTACCGATCGATCGCCCGTTTGAACTCCTCGGCATCCAGTCCGTGCGCCGCCACCCACTCCTCCGTCGTCTCCTCCGCCTGCGCGATGGCATGCGCGTCACCGATCGGCCACCAGAGCGCGTCGTGAACATCCGCCTTCACTACCAGCGGCAGGATCTCCTCGACGCGCATGTCCTGCCACTCGATGAGCTGCTTCCCGGTAATCAGGTAAGGAGCGCTGGAAGGCGCTTCAACCCCCCCCACCAGGACCAGCGGCTGCTCCCCCAGCCGCACGGACATCGTTCCCAGGATCATCGTCTCCAGGCTCGAACCGCACAACTCGTTCACCGTGAAAGCCGTTCTCACCGGCCCCAACCCGGCCAGCTCGGCTATCTGACGAGGCAGGTTCTGTCCGCTCCCCGCTCCCACTGAATTCCCCAGGATGAAATGCTCCACTTCCCGGCGGGAGAAAGCATGCGATGCCCGCTCCAACCGGGTCAGCAGGCCGTCCACAACGTGGCGGCCCAGTTGAGCCGACGTCATGTCTCCAAGCGAACCGTTCGTCGCGCCTACGATCGAACGCGTCGCCTCGACAATGACGACGTCATCCTCTCTGTAGGATTCCGCCATGTCAGATTACCCGGCATTGGCCATTACGTACTCGATCGCATCCCGGGTCGAGAGGATCTTCAGCGCCTCTTCCACCGGGATCTTGATGTGGTACGAGTCCTCCATGATCATGATCAGCTCCGCGGCCTCCACGGATGTCACCCCGTATTCCATGCGAAGCTTCTTGTTGAGGTCCAACTCCTCCGGCTCAATGCCGATGAAATCGGCAGCAGCTTCGGCCATCTCTCTGGTCACCTGTTCTTTGTCAAGAGCCACGACTCAGCCCTCCTTTCTTGAAACACATTCCAGCAAAGCGGTATCGGGTTCGAGCAATCGCCCGCAGGGTTCGTAGCGGGGACTGCCGCCGGTCGTCTTGTAGCGTTCCCAGAGGACGGCGCGTATCCGGTCGAGGCCGACTTCGCCGGCCAGCCTGAACGGTCCTCGCGGCCAACGCGTTCCCAGCTCCATGCACAGCTCGATGTCTTCGGGACCGCGGACCAGCCCCTCCGCGAGCGCGCGACAGCATTCGTTGACGACCACGGCCAGAAGCTCCGTTGAATCGAACTCGGGAGTCTCCGTCCGCACAATCCTCTGCCCCCGCTCGTCCAGCGCAGGGTTGAGATCAGGGTCGTTATGACGGTTCTCGTAGTAGTAGACCCCTCTGCCCGTCTTCCGGCCCAGAAAGCCCCTGTCGCGGTAGCTCAGCAGCAGGGGCGAGATGGCGTACTTCGGGTCACGCCCCAGCCCTTCATAGATGACATTCGCCGCACTGCAGATGGTGTCGATGCCCGTGAGATCCAGCAGATCGAACGGCCCCATGATCAACTTCATCTCCCTCATGACGGCAGAGTCGATATCGTTCGCAACGGCCAGCATCGTCTCCTCCCGGCCGCCACTGCGCTCGTCAAGCAGGTTGAACGCCTCGTTCACCATCGGAATCAGGACCCGGTTCACGGCGAATCCGGGTGAATCGCGGCACTGTACGCCGGTCTTCTTCAGGTCATCCAGAAACCCCATTGCGCCATCCAACACGTCCGGGTCGAGATCGTCGGTCACGATGACCTCGACCAGGCGCATAATCACCGCCGGGTTGAAGAAATGCAGCCCGAGAAACCGTGTCTTCCTCCCCGACGCATCGGCCAGGGCGGAGATGCTGAGCGAGGACGTGTTGCTGGCAAAGACCGTATCCGCGGCAGCAATTCCCGCCAGCTCGGCAAACAGCGTGCATTTGACATCCATCGCTTCAAACACGGCCTCGATGACGAGGTCCGCCCCTCGCGCGGCGTCTTCCAACGATTGGGCCATGACGATGTTGTCGGGGTCCATGCTCCGGCGGGCCTGTCTCCCGATCTCCTCGCAGGCCTTGGCAAGCGCATCCGAACGGACATCGAAGAGCGTCGCCTTGAGACCGTGCTTGAAGATGGTGTTGGCGATGCCGCTCCCCATGATCCCGGCGCCAATCACGGCAACGTTCTCGATCCTCTTCATCGTTCACCTCCCCTTGAACTCCGGCGGCCGCTCTTCGATGAGAGCGGCGACCCCCTCCCGGAAGTCCTCGGTCTGTTGAAGGAAACCAAACACCTCCCGCTCGTACAGCAGGCCGTCCAGGTAACGATCGGGCGCGGTCCTGTCGGCAATGAGCGTCAGCAGCGCCCTTGACAGCGGAGCCACTCTCAGGCCAGTCCGAAGCGGGTGTGTCGCCAGGAACGTGCCGACCTCGCCGCGAATAGCCTCCGCCGTAGTTTCGGGTATGCCCTCGAGTCCCTGCACCTCCCGCTTGGCCGGGCCCGACGCGGCAAGGCGGAAAGCCTCGTCGACGAGCGCCTCCTCGGCCACGACTCTATCGACCAGCCCGCACTCCAGCGCCTCGGCCGGAGTCACATCCGCGCGTGCATCCATCATGATCCGCATGGCCTTCTCCATCCCGACCAACCGTGGCAGATTCTGAGTGCCCCCCATGGCGGGGATGATCCCCAACAGGGCTTCCGGCTGGCCGAACACCACGTTCTCCCTGTCCCCCGCGACCCGCCGGTCACACGCCATGGCCAGCTCCAGGCCGCCGCCCAGGGTAAGACCCCCGATTGCGGCGATGACCGGCTTGGGCAAACGCTGTATCTCAAGGACGAGCGCCTGGGCCTTCGTTATGAAGAGCCGGCAGGTTGCCGCGTCTACCCCGTCCAGCAACTCGATCCCCGCCCCGCGCGAAAACGCGACACGATGACTGCTGCCAAGCACGATCGCGGCGCAATCCGACCGCAGCTCGCACTCCTTGAAGGCCGCGCAGAGCTCCTCGATCATGCGCGGATCAATCTGGTTCGACGCCTGGCGAAAGGCCTTCTTCTCGCCCTTGAACTTGGTCATGGCGATCAGCGTGACCCCCTCCCGCCGATAGATCTCGAGGTCCTTGTACGCATTCTCCAGCGGCACGAAGCCGCCTTCTTCGAAGATGCCGGTCATGGCGCACCCCCTTTGATCCGCCCCGCCTCCCGGTAGCGGGGATACATCCCTTTGATGAGTTCCGCGTCGCGCCTCTGCACATTGCGGCGCTTGACCTTGAGCGTGTGCGTCAAGGTGCCGTCCGCCGTAGCAAAGGGCGGCACAAACGTGAAGTCGTGTAGCATCTCCACCCCCCTGAACCCCGTCTTGCCGCAAACCCGGCCGGTAATGTCATCCATGTACGTCTTGTGGATGCCCTTGTTCCCGGAAAGCTCGGTCACCGTCCCGGCGTCGAAACAGATCCCGAGTGATTCGCACGCCGCTTTCAGCTTGTCGGGATTGGGGACGATCAGGGCCGTCAGGTACTCCTGGTCCTGACCGCAGACCATCACCTGGTCGACACGGTCCGACAGCAGCAGCGCGCTCTCGATACGGGCGGGCTCGATGTTCTCCCCGCCCAGGAGGACAATCGTGTCTTTCACGCGCCCGATAATGCTGATGTCCCCGTCACGCGTGCGGCGGCCAAGGTCGCCGGTGTTGAACCACGGACGGCCTTCGCCGTCCCGCTGCATCACCTTGGCCGTCTCCTCGGGATTGCGGTAGTAGCCCTCCATAACCTGCGGACCGCGGGCCCAGATGACCCCCTGCCGACTGCCGTCTACCTCATTGCCGTCTTCGTCGAGAATCTTGATCGCCGTCCCCGGAATAGGGCTCCCGGCCGTGTAGGGGATGCGGTGCTCGAAGGTCCGCACGCTCAGGACCGGCGAGGTCTCGGTCAGGCCGTATCCTTCCAGGAGCGGCACACCGATCACCTCGAAAAAATCGTCGATATACTCCGGCAGCGCACCGCCGCCGCTGACGCCGGCGGCAAACGCCTTGCCCAGTCTCCCGCGCACCTTGCGATAGATAAGGACCTCGGCGACCCGGTGGCAGAGCCAATCGGTGAGCGACGCCGTGCGCCTCGTTGGCTCCTGCCCGACGAGCAGGTACTGCCGTTTCTGCCGGTACCGTCTCGCGGCCAGGACCTTCAGACTGTGCGCGTAAAGACGCGCAAAGAGCGCGCTCTTTCCCTTCTGCCTGAGACTCGCCATCACCCCGTCGTACACCAGCACCCACATCCTGGGCACAGTGACCACAAACGTGGGCGCGACGGAAGCGAGGTCCCTCGAAAAGGTCAGACGCGTAGTGTACCAGACCGAAGCGCCGCCCCTGAAGGCCGTGTACTCGGAGGTGCGCTCCAGCACGTGCCAAATGGGAAGGAGGGAGAGGAACCTGTCCCGACTGCGCATGTGCAGCAGGACCGGCAGAACGTCAACGTTGTGCATGATGTTGCGGTGCGTCAGGGGAATGCCCTTGGGCGTACCCGTGGTGCCCGACGTGTACATCACCGTGGCGATGTCCTCCGGCGCGGTCTCCATCCGACGACGTTGAAAAAGCGACTCGGTCTCGGACGACGACCGGCGCCCAAGCTCCAGGATGTCATCGAATGCGTAAAGGCGCTCACTCGGGTCCGAATCGGCAAACCCCTCCTCGAGCACGACTACACTCTCGACACGGGGCGCCTCGGAGCGAATCTCGCGCAGCCGGGCCAGCTCGCGCGCGTCCTCAACGACGACTATCTTTGCCCCGCAGTGATTCAGGATGTAGAGGATTTCTTCGGCGGGAAACGACGCGCCGCGGGGGACATCGAAAGCGCGGTTCCCGAGCACGGCCAGGTCACACACCATCCAGCGCAGGCAGTTCTCACTGAAGACGGCCACGGCGTCGTTCTCGCCGAGACCGATCTCGATCAATCCACGGCCAAAGCCCACAACCTGGCCCTCGAGCTCTGCATACGTCACGGGGACATAGGTAACCGCTTCGGTAATCCTCCCGTCGGCAGACCGCGCCGATCTGGATTGGCGCACGCAGACAGCGGGTTGCGCGGCAAAACGGCTGCAGGAGTCCTCCCACATCTCGTTGAGGGTCCGTATGCCCGATTGTGCAGCATCCTCTCCGTCACCCCGCTCGTCACAGGCACCGGACGCCCCCGACCGAATTGCACGTTTCCGCCTCATCGGGATGCCCCCTTTCCACCAACTGTCCCGATCTCAGATGTCAGCCATCGCCGACAGCAGAATGCGCCACGCCATCGACAGCCATAACGTCTGCCGTCCCACTACATTGTCCCTTCACGACCGGCATCTGTCAAGCTCGGAGACTTGGTCGAAGAGGATCTTTGCTCTGTTGCACTTGCAGAGTGGCCCCGCCGGGTTTGCCCTGTCCGCCGTACGCATTGCTGCGCATCCGGCTCACTCTCCGCCCGCCCTTGCCCTTCCGCTCCGCTCCAGGGCTTGCGGGC
>CAZKRK010000441.1:0-6365 GCA_964555035.1 uncultured Victivallales bacterium
GAGCTTCGTAGATCTTCCGCTCTTCGCGGACGAGCCACTTCGGGTCTTTCTTGATTTCGTAGATCATGCGTCGCCGTTCCTCTTCGGCGGCCGGCCCCGGCCGCGCCTGCCATTCTTCTCGTAGTCTCGCAGGGAGTCCCCATTAATTAGGTGATCCCGTCCGTACTTCTCCGACCTGACCCGGCCTTCTGCAATCAGCTGCCGTACGCGTGCGGCAGTCACGCCCAGATAGTCAGCCGCTCCGTCCGTCGTGAAAAGCTTACCCATGCGAAAGAATATGCATAACAGTAGTGCAATGGGAAGTCCTATTCTGATCCATCGCGCATCCTCACCGGGATCGGGAGAGAGTTCCTGTTCTTGGCTTGCCGCATGGCCGATATGTAGAGATTGCGTTTGTAGTCCGGTCAACCTATATTCCCAGAGGATTCTCCGCATGCCATATCGAGTCATGGTCGAGGGGCAGAACCGTGACGGCGCTTCGTGCCACCATCGGGCTGGGAGATCTTCGGGGTGCAGCAATATGGCTAGAAGACAGCGTCCAATAGCAATAGACCTCTTTGCCGGCGCAGGTGGCATGGCTCTGGGATTTGAGCAGGCTGGGTTTGATGTTGTTGCCGCAACAGACATCGACCCTGTTCACTGTGCGGTGTACGAGTACAACTTCCCGTCATGGTCTGTGATCTGTGCCGATGCTCGTCAAATACACGGCTCTGACATATTGGCACGTGCCGATGCTCCGCGGGGTCGCATAGACGTAGTCTTCGGCGGCCCGCCGTGTGAGGGTTTCTCTGTAATAGGGAAGCGTGACTTGGATGACCCCCGGAACGCCCTCGTCTTCCATTTCATGCGCTTGGTGCTGGAGATCCAGCCCAACTACTTCGTAATGGAAAACGTCCCTGGGTTGATGGCAGGAACGCATCGAGAGTTCCTTCACGAAATAATGGCGCGCTTCACGTCCAACGGCTATGCAGTGAACTGTCAGGTGCTAAATGCGGCTGAATTTGGTGTGCCCCAGGCCAGAAAACGGGTCTTTGTCATGGGGTGTCGCCTCGGACTCGATCTTCCCTCGTTCCCAACACGTACCCACGCCCCTTCAGATGGATGTCACACAGGTGCCGCAACGCGCAAGACTCCCACCGTATGGGACGCGATTGGGGATCTGCCCGAGGTCGAGGCATATCCCGAGCTTCTTGAACGAGACTGGATAAGGGTTAAGCTTGGCAAGGGAAGTCGCTACGCAAGAATGTGTCGCACCTTGGACTCTGATCCCGCAGACTTCTCCTATCCACGCAAGTATGACAGGTCCATACTCACGGGTATGCAACGTGTACAGCACAGGGCCGACACTATCCGACGATTCAAAAACACGGCTTGGGGAGAGAAGGAGCTGAAAGGGAAGCTGAAACGACTTGATCCAAACGGGCTCTGCAATACCCTCAGGGCTGGTACCCCTAGTGATAGAGGGTCACACTCGGCTGCCCGTCCAATCCATCCTCACAGCCCGCGCTATATCACTGTTCGCGAAGGGGCGCGACTTCATTCATATCCTGATTGGTTTCACTTCCACCGGACCAAGTGGCACGGTTTCCGCCAAGTGGGCAACTCAGTGCCTCCTCTCTTGGCCAGAGCCATTGCCTCTCAGGTGGTGAGCGCTTTGGGTGTGAGGCCGCGAAAACCTAGGAAAGACATCACGTTGCGTGAGGATTCCGCGTTGCTGAGTCTCAACATGTCAGAAGCAGCCGTTCGATTTGCGGTTGACCGGAGAGTTATCGCCCCGCGAAAGCGACACTGATTCTGCACCGCAACCCGAATCACGTATTGCATGGCCTAGCTGATTCATCTAGGCAAGCTGCGGTCTACCCCATTTCAAACGTTGCTTTGCAGCCCACAATCGGCCCCATTGCCTTCTTGTCTACTGGTGGAGTTCTCTCGGCCGCGCTAACTCGCCAGACTTCCAGTTCCCGGAACTTCGTCGCGAGGAGCAGGCAAAGCAGACAGAATGGCTTTGGGCCAAGTGGTGCCAGAATCACCCTGTTCTCTTCGCGAGACAAACGGAGGCACAGAGGCGTCAGCAGACATCCGGCAATCTGAAGACTCGGTGCAGGATAGGTAAAGACCGAGTCATCTTCCAATCGTTTCGTGAGCAGATGTTCGTTGCTCTGCATCACGATGTCGGTAAAACGTTCATCAAAAGAGGGGTCAGTGTAGAACGCATATGCATCGGGAGGCTCCAAGTAGTCATGAAGCCCTTGAGCCCTCTCGGGCTCGTACCCCAAACCAAGTACGAGTGCGGTCCGCTGGAAAGGCGAGGACAGTCCCCCGAATCCTCGAATAGGTTGCATAACCTGATTCAGGGTTCGAGGTGGCGGCTCCGTAAACTGCGGAGCGCTGTAAGCGAAATACGCATTCACAGTTGTCACGCCAGCGTTTCTTGAAGTCCGTATGGCCTCAAGCATGGCTGCGTACCACGTCCGAGTCATGCATGAGTAGTCTATGAGCAGATCAATCGAGTCCTTATTCTGAGATGCCAGCAGTGAGGCCATTAAGTCGATCACTGCCACCCGATCAGCACCATCAAACGCCATCAGCTCGAAGCCACGGGCTTCGAGTTCGCAGTCGTTGTCCTCCCTCGCGTACTCCTTGTGGTCATTGAATCCCATTGCAACTCGACGCTGGCCGTCTGTTACCTGCAGCTGTTGAGCAACGTGTCGTGCTCTGCTTTCGTATCCAGAGGCGACGACGAGGGCGTCGAAGTTCAAGGAGAACATCTCGTCTGCGGATATCTGTGTCACGTTGGATAGTATCACGTTGGTGCTCCGCGGCTCTACTTCTTCCTCTTACGTGGCTCCTCGACACTCATTCTGCGTCGAGCCTCGCTGGAGACGGCACTCGCATTCACCTTGTTGTGCAACGCGAGTGGCAGGCCAAAGTAGGGGGCCAGCATATAGGACAGCCGGAAAAGCCTCCCATCTGGTTTGGGCGCAAACTGGTGGAGCCCAGGGTCCATACATATGAATGCGCCCTCATAGGTTCCAGACGGGAGGACTCGAAGCACGCGTTCAGGTGTCTTGGCATCGACGGTGAAACTCTCGAAGGGGTGCAGGTTGAACTCTGATTGGACAACAGAGCGGAAGAAATAGCAGCCGAACTCATCAACCACCTCCACAACATGGACGCTGTCCTCCGGGGCCGCCGCAGGCGGTTCGGCAGGCATGGTCTCCAGCATGGTGTGGTACCCGAGCGATGCCGTGCGATACACTTGCGCCTGGACTTTTCGCGGAACTCGCTGTGTCTTTCCCTCGGATACCCCAGCCCGAATGAGATCGTTCAACATGCCAATCAGCCAGCGGGGATTACCATCACTGATGTCATACAGAACATCTTCTCCATAGTAAGGCAAGACGCGTGAGTTAACCGGCGGTTGCAGGCGCTCAATGTGTTTTGCTTTGAACGCGCTTCTGTGTGCGGCCAAAGGCACGACTTGCGCCAGAACATCTATTTTTCGCCTGTCGGATGCAGCCATCCAAGGCTTTTCCGGATCTATGTCGTATTCGCAAAGCAAGTCCCGTAACGCAGCGTCGTGGAGTGCGGCGGTCTTCACCACCTTCAGTCTTCTCTCCTTCGTCAGGCGCCCAACACGTGTGCCCATCCACTCTCTAGCATGTACACTTGGCGAGTTCCCAAGCAGCTTACGCACTGTTGTATTGTGCAAGCCCCTCTGCCGAAGAACAGAGATGCTGAGTCGCGCGCTGAACGCCCGAATGTCCTTTCCCGCGTGACGCCACAATGCGATGAGCGAGCAGTCCGCTTTGGGTTTCGCGGCCAAGCTTCCCTCGACGTCCGGGAATGGGCTTGTGCCAAGCTTGAACAGGAATCTCTGGTTAGTACTCCTGAGTTCGCCGAGCAAACGCTTCTGCAGCCAAGCAGGCGCGAGTTCCAGCTCGTCAAAGCAAAGAGCCCAACGTTTTGGAGAGCCCTCTGCAAAAAGGCTCAATCCGGATTTCCCAACGGCGGAACTTATGAAAAACGAACGACTTGCACGAATGAGGGGGGTGGCTGGACGCCGCGCCTCGGCGAGAATGGGCCTTGCACAGCTCGTCGGAGGTGAGGTGCGTCGTCCAGCCGGCCCCCGGCGATCGCCTGCGCAACTGGTCGAATTCTCTGCGCAAGTCCAGAACAACACACGAACACGCGAAACGTGCAAAAACAGCCCGGTTTTGCGGGCGAAAACGGCGTTTCCGCGTTTGGGAGATCCGGATATAGCCTGCAAAAAGACGGTCAAACGCTTCCGCAGCAACAGCCGCGGCAGCGAGATAGTCCAAGTACCAGAACTTCGGGAGCGTCGGGACATCTTCATCTCTCCGACATGTGTCTGCCACTTCGTTGCGAATCGAGCGTAGTTCGTTCGTTCGATTAGTAAGGGCAAGGCTTACCATCTCTAGGCTTGGAATTGTCGGTGGCAGTTTCCATGCCGAAATCAGAGTTCTACAGAGATCACCCTCCGCATCTCCCGTTTCGTCCTCGCTTAACTCGAAGCAAAGGCGATCTTGCAGTGTTGTGCAGACCGCCTTCAGAACGTTGGTTGTTACCGCAGCCCTGGAGAACCCGTCGCGGAAACGCGGGAGTGCGTCAAGCAAGTCGTCGCTGTAATCAAGCTGCAGCTTCCAGTGAATGTCTGTCGGGATGTAGACCCCACAGTATCGTATGCTCGAGCGCACCCGCTCGCCATCATCCGTTTGCCAAGCTGCAAGAGCCCTTGGGGTGAGCATCTTTAGAAGCGTTGTCTTTCCGCAGCCTCGAGGCCCCATTAGGAGAGCATGGTCGCTCTGCCACAGAAGGTCAAAGTCGTCGTTCGGCACAAACGTGTGAGCGACCTCATCCGGCTCAAGATCGCGTGCGTTCAGATGTGTGTAGAAACCGTCACTCGCTGGCATCTAGGAACTCCCTCCGGTGTATTTTCGGCCGATCATGATCGGAAGATCCGGTGGCTCCGGAGACAAGTCCAAGCCGTACTCAGTCGCCAGGCATGCAGCCACGGCCGAAAAATCATCTGGGGTCAGGAACGACAACTGCGGCATTTCAGGCTGGATGCTGTCCCAGAAAACCCGATCTTGGTCACCCACTTGTGCTGCAATCGCAGAAGCGATCTCATCAATGGGGTTGACGCATCCGAATCCGCAGAGGTGAGGGAAGTCGGCTGAAGACATGGTGCTGGGCCGCCAGCCTTTTGATGCATGCCAGTCCCATGAATGAACTAGCCCACTTTCGCTAGAAGGAGCACCATCGAGATGAGGGCAGAACTCCACGATATGAAAGAGGTACCGTGTATCCGAAGCAAGCATGCCTTTGTGATCAATTGCGGCAAATGAACCGCTTGCAAATACAATGAGCTTCGCGACGCCCCGATTCAGGTATCGCAATCTCGCATGGTGCTTGTGGCCGTGGATGATCATGGCAAACCCAGCATCAGCCAAAGCCTCAACCAAGAGGTCCCCTCTGACCATCAACTGATCATCTGTGAAGCCTAGGTCTGGATGGGAAACGGGGTGATGATGGACCACGGCGATCTCAAGCGGGTGAGGTTTTCGGGCAGCAAGGGAGTCCTTCAGTGCCTCAACCTGTTCCACTGCCCACTCGCCTCTCTTTGCCTTGGGTTCATCGTGGTGCTGGAGAACACTGTTCACAACCAAAACCCGTATGTCAGAACTATCGAGAAAACAGAAGCCACGAGCCCAGAACTGGTCCCATGCGGTGCCGGAAGGCACAGGGAAGTCATCGCCAACACGCTTCGCGATGCCAAAGACGCCTTCATCATGGAGCCCTTGCGAATCAACATCGTGATTGCCGACTGTTGCGACGGCCATCGTGCAGCCGAGGGCCTTGCCAACGGACTTCACAAAGCTCCAGCCGGACAAAAGGCCTTGCTTGTTAACCTTGTTGGTGAGATCGCCTGGCGCAACAATTACGTTCGATGAAAGGTCGCTCCTTTCGATCAGGAGTTTCAGGGCCTCGACAGGATGATGGTTCTTTGGTGTCTTCAGGCCGTCCGAATGAAGAACCGAATCCCAGTGGAGCTCTGTCGATGCATGACAGTGCAAATCACTCATCACTGCCACTTTGACAGTACTCGCTTTGGATTTCTTCTTTCCCATGGCGTACTCCACCAAGCCAATAATCAGAGAAGCAGTACGGTAGCATTGTAAGAGGTACTGGGCAACTGGGTTTTCGCCTGTGCTATGGGTTTCCTGTTGGCGGTTCTCTGTTTGTGATCGGGGTTCCTGTCTAAACTGCACAATCACTGTCTGTGACTCTTGTTTCTGCGGACGGCACATGGTGCCGACCCGCCGACGCCGCGCTACGGCGCG
>CAZKRK010000442.1:0-6324 GCA_964555035.1 uncultured Victivallales bacterium
CCTGCCGCACAAGGCGGCAGGGGGCGTGGCCATAATGAGAATTGCTGTCCTGCCGGTCAAAGGGCTTGACGAGCAATTCCACACTTGCGAAAGTGTGGAATTCATGAGTGGCCCCGCAACAACTGTCGCATTGAATCCGACGCTCTGGCGAACGTGCCGCGCGTTGGCGAATCGGCGGCGACTGGCGATTCTACGTTTGCTTCTGGATGGGTCTCCCCGCTGTGTATCGGACGTCGCCGCGGAGCTCATGATTTCTGAAAGCGATGCAAGCCGGGGGCTGCGTACGTTGAATGCCCGCGGCTTGCTCAGGGTTGAGCGGGTCGGCCGTTGGGTGAGATACCGCATGGGACACAACGCGACGATTCCCGACACGCAGGCGGTGGTGAAGGCCCTTCGAAAGCAACTCGACGGAGAGAAGGTGTCAATCGAGGAAGCCTTCCGCGACTTCACGGCATTCACACATCCGAGGAGGATTCGCATATACCGGGTCCTGAGTCAGTCCGCGGGGCTGACGTTTCTCGAGCTGCGTGGGCAAACGGGCATATCGATGGCCGCGCTGTGCCGCCACGTTCGGAAGTTGCGTGATCGCGGTTTGGTGAACGTGTCCTGCGGCACATGTGTGCACAGGCGAGGAAAGACTCCATTGCAGAAGGCCCTGGTTCGGCTGGCCGCCAGGGACGCGAAGGCCTAGAGTCAGAGCGGGATTCCACACTTTCGCAAGTGTGGAATCTGGGAGGAGCGTTGGAAATGGCAACTGTGAAACGAAGACGGCGGGGGATCGCCTGATGTCGCGCCGGCGCCGTCGATACGTGGACTGGGCAGGGCTTCAGCGTGTCGTCCTCGAGAGCCTCAGGGAGGCAGGGTTCGGCGGCGTTAGCATCGACGGCAAGATGCGCTACGTTGAGGATGGGCTCAACCACGATTCCTACCTGTTTGCCGTTGACGGCGACGGATTGCCCGACGATCTGGCCGAGGACGGCGGCGTCTTGCGCATGCCGATAGGGGAAGGCGCGGCCTTCCGTTCGACGCGCCGGGAAGACGATCTCGACCGCACGGAGCTGGAAGCCGTCATGTCCATTAGGCGGGAAATGCAGACGCTCAGGCAGTTGGAGCACACGTCGTTTCCGTACAGGATTCCCCGCGTGATCTGTCCGCTCACGGAGTGCCGCGGTTTCATTGAATCGCTGATTCCCGGCATGCCCTTCGAGGCTCTGAAGGGAGCGCCGAACGTACGGGCGCTGTTCGACACCATCGGCCGTACGGCGGCAGCCGTCCACGGGCTCGGCACGGCCGAGTTCTCTCATCTACCCGGCCACGACAATGCAGCGGAGCATGTCCGCCAAGCCCTGGACGATTCTGTTACTCCACAGGTTCTCAGCGCATACCCCGCGGCAAAACGGGCACATGACTGGATTCTCTCACACCTGCCCGAGGGCCGCCCAAGCGTCGTTCTGCACGGCGATCTCCTGCCCCAGAACTTCCTCGTCGTTATTGGACCGACACTGGAGACGGGTCTCGTCGACTGGGAATACGCGAGAATTGGCGATCCCGCTTACGACCTGGCCATCGTGACCCGCGGCAGGCGCAAAGTCCTGGGCATCGGCGGCGCGCTGGAGAAGCTGCTCAGGGTCTACAACGAGGCGTCCGACTTTGAGCTGACCCAGCGAGACGTACGCATCCACGAGCTGATCCTGAACTTGTCCTGGCTCTCGTCGAGCTGCGTGGAACAGAAACACGGGGCAGATCCACCTGAGATCTACGCGCAGAGAATCGGGACGTTGCTGCGCCGTGTCGGCGCTTCCGAGAAGAAGCCCGCGAAGCCTGCCGGGGAACGTGCACGCGACGGAACGGAGAATGGCGATGACGACTCCCTCAAGCACGTCAAGATCTATACCGACGGCGCCGCGGACCCCAATCCCGGTCCCGGAGGATACGGCACGCTGCTGATCTACAACGGACACCGCCGCGAGCTGAGCGGCGGCTATCGCCGGACCACGAACAACCGCATGGAAATGCTCGCCGTCATCCGCGGTTTCGAAGCGCTGAAGCACCGTTGCCGCGTCACGGTCTACACGGATTCGAAGTATGTCCGCAACGCCATCGCGAAAGGGTGGGCGGAACGCTGGCGCGCCAACGGGTGGAAACGTAACCGTACGGACCATGCCAAGAACCCCGACATGTGGGCGCGCCTGCTCGACCTTTGCGCCCTGCACGAGGTGAAGTTCAAGTGGGTTCCCGGACACGCCGGCCACGCGGAAAACGAACGCTGTGACGTTCTGGCCAAGAAAGCGCGGAAGAAGCGGAATCTGCCGGTTGATGAAGGATTCGAACGAGGAGAGTGATATGGATCGCCGTGATTTCTTGAAGTTGATGGGCGTTGGCGGGGCGGGCGCTTTTGCCGCCGTGCCGTTTGCGCGGGCGGATGACGGGTTTGGCGGAAAGGCGATCGAGGCGCCGCGGATCTTCCAGGGCGGGCCGGCGGTCATGGAGGACGGCAAGGTGATCCAGCCGCGGCACGAGATACCGGTGCTGCGCGAGACGGACGTGCTCGTGGTCGGCGGTGGGTGTGCGGGCGTGATGGCGGCAGTCTCCGCCAGGCGCGCCGGGGCGAGGGTGACACTGGTCGAGCGCTACGGCTACTGCGGCGGGCTGTGGACCGGCGGGCTGGTTCTGATCGTGCTGGGCATGTACGCGGGCGACGTGAAGTGCCTGCGCGGTATCGGGGACGAGCTCATGCAACGCCTGTCGGAAACCAAACCGGGCGTGCTCAACTACAAACCGGGTCGTGACGCAACACCCGACCCCGAGGCCGTCAAGTACTTCATGAACCGGATGCTGCGTGAAGCCGGTGTTGACGTGCTCTACCACGCCTGGGCCGACAACGCGATCATGAGCGGTTCCTCGATCAAGGGTGTCGTCTTTCACAGCAAATCCGGCTGCAAAGCGATCACGGCCAAGGTCGTTGTTGATGCCACGGGCGACGGCGACATCTTCGGCGCGGCGGGGGCGGCGCACACGCGCCACATCTACAAAATCGGCCTCGTCCATCGGCGCGGCAATATCCCCAAGGGCAAAAAACTGGGTTCCGCCACTCCCGTTCCCAACGTACGCTGGGTAAACATGCGCGGCGAGGTCGGTGACGGACTGGACATCGAGACCCTCTCACGCATGGAAATGGATTACCGCCACAAGATCTGGGAAGACATCCTCAGAATTCAGCAGGACGCCGGTTGCGAAGGGGTTTTCGTGCTCGAGACGGCGCCCCAAATGGGCGTGCGCGCAACGCGCACACTTGCGGGCCTGCACGAGCTGACCTTCAAGGACTACCGCGACAAGAAGGAGTTCAAGGACGTCATTGCCGTCGGCGGCAGGTACTCCATGGTCAAAGAGCAGTGCCCGATGCCCTACGGCATTCTCGTTCCCACGAAGATCGACAACCTGCTTGCCGCCGGGCGTTGCGTATCGGCCGACTCGAGCATGGTAGGCTACACGCGTGTCATCGTCCCGTGCCTGCTGACCGGCCACGCCGCCGGCGCCGCGGCCGCTCTCGCCGTTGCCGACAAGTGCGCCCCCCGCAACAACGACGTGCACAAGTTGCGGGAACTGCTCAAGGCGCAGGAGGCCTACCTGGGGTAGGGGCGGCAGACGTAGGTCCGAGTTGCACTCGGACCCGACACCAGCCGGATCTAGACACCACTGACGTGATCTGAAGAAACCGACGGGCATTGGGTCCGAGTGCAACTCGGACCTACGTCTGCCGCACAACTAATAACTTCCCCGCCTCAACCGTCTAAAGGTTGAAAGCGCGCTTTCACGTTTTTCAAACTCCGTCAAGCAAGGAGCGAAACGATGAAAGCGGAAACTGTCTCAACTCTGCCCCTATCGCAGTGGCGCATGGACTGTCTCTTCAGGCGTCAGTCCGTCACGGAAGTCGTGCGCCGCGTGTGGCACGGCCTGCACCAGCCGCGCGACACCGGCGCCTACCGGTACGCAAAGCTGCAGGTTACGCGGCTGTGGTCGCCAACCCTGGCCGTGCTCGTGCCTGTTCTGGCGATTGCCCTCTTTACGTGGCTTGCATCCCTTCGACCGGCGACACCCGACTCGGTCGCCGCCGTCATCATGAAGACCGAGGAACAGAAGGAAATCGTGCTGGATGACAAGCCCGAACCGCTCGACGATCCCACTCCGAAGATCGACGACAAGCTCGTGGATGTGCCCATGGACGATCCGGTGGTCACGACGCAGGAGCCGGAGCCGATCGTGGACGTCATCAAGCCGATGGTGAATCTCAACCCGGTCCTGCCGACGAAGAGCTTCGTGTTCATGCCTGGCATATACGAAAAGCGCACCGGCCCCCGCGACGGGCGGGGCGTGCCGGGCGGCGGGGGCGGCGCTGAAACCGACGAAGCCGTCCTGCGTGCGTTGCGCTGGCTGAAGAAGCACCAGGAATCGGACGGGGCGTGGCGTGGCGAGAGCGGCGGCAAACAGGAGGGTCGCCACAGCACGGGCAACGCGCCTGCCATGACGGGGCTGGCACTGCTGACGTTCCTGGCGCACGGAGAGACGCCGGCGTCGGAGGAATTCGGGCATACCGTGGAACGGGCGATGCGATGGCTCGCGGCCAACCAGGAAGAGGACGGTCGTTTCAAGGGACGTGACGGACACGACTACTGCCTGCCGATTGCGGCCTACGCCCTTTGCGAAGGCTACGGCATGACACAGGTGCCTGTCCTGAGGGACGCCGCGGAACGCAGCATCGATGTCATCGTTCGCGGTCAGCATCGGACGGGCGGCTGGGACTACAACTGCAAGCGCAGCGAACGCAACGATCTTTCCTACAGTGGCTGGTGCGTGCAGGCGCTCAAAGCCGCCGCGGTGGCCGGACTGAGCAATCCGGAGCTGGACAAGGCCCTGCGGCTTGCCGCGCGCGGCGTGAAGGCCAACGCCCATCCTTCCGGCGGTTTCGGCTACACCGGTCCGGGGCAAAGCCACCTCACGTCCGTGGGAGTTCTCTGCCTGCAGATGACCGGCGAAGGGCAGAGTCCGGAAGCGCGGGCGGGACTGGAGTGGCTGCAGCGCGCCACGTGCGAGTGGTCCGCACCGTGGGGCCGCAACCCGCTCTACTACTGGTACTATGTGACCCAGGCCCAGTATCGCGAGGGCGGGCGCATGTGGGAAACGTGGAACGCCCAATTCGCGCCCGAGCTGTGCGCCAACCAGACCGTGCTGGCCGGCGCCGGACTCGACGGCAAGGACATCGGCTATTGGGCCTCGCCGGGCCCCGACGAGCACTGCCGCAGCCTGGTCTACAATACCACCCTGTGCGCACTGACGCTGCAGGTGTACTACCGCACCGGCGGCAAAGGGCTGATGACCTTCGAACGCGTCGAGCGAGAGGATGCATCGTCCGTCGCGTCACCCGACGACGTCGTGCCGGTTATTGTTCTGTAGCGCCGTCATCCCGCAAAGCGAGAACAGTGGGCCGGATTTGTAATCCGGCCGAGAGAGCAAGGGAGCATGGGCAGAGAATGGCGTGACCGTTGGCCGCACACTCTCGCGAACATGCTCTCCTCTCTCCCGGCCGGATTGCAAATCCGGCCCACTTATCGTCGAAAGAAGCGCAACACAAAAATGGCTTCCTCCTCCCCGGCATGCTGTCATATACTAGCGGTATGAGAGGGACGGTGAAAATGAATCGTGCTGCCCTTAAGAGTCTGCTGCCGCGGCTTGCCCGGAATCGGTTCTTCCGTGTCGCTCTCCTCTTCATCCTGGGCGGGGTGACAGCAGGTGTCCGCAGCATCCTTTCGCTCGTGCGCTTTTTCCGCGCAAACATGCCTGTCATGCAGGACTTCACCGTACGCGAGCTGATTCTCGGAGTCGTCGCGCCGCACCTCGGCCTTCTGTTCTGCATATTGTTGATCGGCTACGGTGTCTTTCTCCTGCAGCGCTCCGACATCTGGCACTTCCTGATTGTCGTCGACCGCGAGTCGTGACACGTGGCGTCTTCCGGTGGAACGATCCTCCTCAGACGTCGTCCGACTCCCTCTGGAGACGGCGGTCCTCCGCCGTTGCGAGCAAATGCGAGCGCACCTGGAGGAACAAGTGAGGAACTTCGTTCCTTTCTGTTTCCGTTTGTGCTCAACTCTTGTTCGTAACGGCGGAGGACCGCCGTCTCCAGGCCTGGGGGGGCGGATGGTTCGAGAACGCGAACGCTTTTCGAGTAGTCCTGCTTACAAACAACGGCTCGCTTTGTAATGGAGATGTGTTTCCTGTTTTGGGACACTGCACGCGAAGGTCAGGAAAGGAGAAGCAATGATGGAGTTC
>CAZKRK010000443.1:0-6317 GCA_964555035.1 uncultured Victivallales bacterium
TCATATCCGCGGACGACCTGTCATCCCGAGCGGAGCGGAGTCGAGGGATCTCGAGGCTCGCGATAACGTCCGGAGTGGTTTCCTATTCTCGGGATCCCTCGACTCCGCTCCGCTCCGCTCGGGATGACAGGTCGTCCGCTCTATCCGTCAAGGGCTCACCTCTCACCGGGGGAGCCCCAATTCCCCTTTCTGTTGAACCGTCCAGGAAGTAATTGCCCAGAATCCTGGGGCTTGTCGGCGACAGGGCGCGGCTCGTCGGGAATGCGAGAAGCGCGGACTCGCGAAGATCACCGGACGCCGGCAAAACTGCGGGCCACTCCGTCAAGCCAGGAGTCGTCCGGCAGAGCATAGGGTCGGTACATTTCCACGTAACCCTCCTGTTCGGAGTAGAACAGGGCTCGGTACATGCCGAGCCGGGACGCCGCGGGCGAGTCGATCAGGCTTGCGCTGTCGGTCGGGCTCATCTGGAACAGGACGCGCTTGTCGAACTCACCGACGGCCTTGCGGCTCAGATTGCGGCCGACATTCCCGTACGTGTCACACGTCAAGACCAGGTGTATGCCCAGGCTGCTGCCGTCCTGGATCAGGTCGTTGAGCTGGCGCCCCGGATCGGGCGCGGACTCTTCCGAGCTCGTCGAGAAGCCGTAGTCCTCTTCGTAGCGCAGCGCCTTGTACTTCTGAACGTCGCGAATCAGGCAGAAAGTCGCGATGCTGTCCGCGTCGCCCCCTTCGCCCTCACGCCGCTTCATTTCCTGCCAGAGTTCGTCGACGACGGCCGGTATGTCTCCGGGTGTTGCCAGGGCAACGTCACGCGCAATCGCGTCCCTGACGGACTCGAGGAACGCGCGCCCGGCGCTTCCCGGAGGCGAACCGTCCACGACGGTGAGCTTCAGCTTGCCGGGCGCATACTGGGCGGCCAGCGAAACCATGGCCATGCCGACCATCGCCAGCACGGCCTCGTCCCGTTGCCCCACCACCAACAGGTTGTTGCCGCTCTGGCGCGCAAACTCGACCTCGGTCGGACCTTTGATGCGGTTCGGCTCTCCCAGCCAGATCCTCGCGGCGGCAGGGATGTCGCCGGGGCCGTCCGCCAGCAGTCTGCGAAGCACAACGTTTGAGGCTATGGCCGCGGGCATGTTGCCCTCGAACACCACGGGCGCCGGGTGTTGCGTCGGCCGGTCGGCCGCCAGCTCGGACACCGCGCTCAAGCGCCGCTCGCGCTCTTCGTCGGTCAACCAGACGACCTGGAAAGGACTGTTGCCTTCCATGCGCCCGGCGGCGTCGTTGTAGAGCGCCTCACCGGGACGGGAGAGCAACCGTGGTGCCGGGTTCTCGTCGTCCATGATCAGGTAGGCGTCAGCCTCGTTGCACTGCAGGGCGATCCTTATCGTCATCTGCCCCAGCGTTGCGCGCGTGAGCGTGTAGGCGCCTCCCAGCGTCTGCGACCCCAGCAACACGTGTATGCCGAAGGCGCGTCCCTGCCGCACAATGCGGTCCAGCAGCAGGGAAGCCGCCTGCGATATGCGGTCTTCCTCTACGAAGAACTCCTGGAACTCGTCCACCACCAGCAGCGTGCGCGGCATCGCTTCGGCACCGTCGCTCGCCCGATACGCCGCAAAGTCCTGGACGCCCTTGTCCCTGAACAAATCCCCGCGCCGTTTCAACTCCTCGTCCACGCGCTCGAGCACGCTCAAGCCGAACTCGCGGTCGGACTCGATCGCCACCACGCGCGCGTGAGGCAGCTGCCGCGTCGCGTAGCACTTGAACTCGACGCCTTTCTTGAAATCGACGAGGTAGAACTCGACCTCGTCGGGACTGCACCAGAGCGCCAGGTTGGAAATCAGCACATGGAACAGGGTCGATTTGCCCGAACCGGTCTTGCCGGCAATCAGCGCGTGCTGCAGGGTGCCCTCACCCAGCGCCAGGTACTGCAGTTTTGTCGCGCCCGTGCGTCCAATCGGAACGCGCAGTTCCCGCTCGGTGTTCAGAGACCACATTCGATCGGGATCGGGGGCCACCCGTGCGAAGGGAACCTCGACCCTGTTGGAGTCGATGCTCTGCCGGCCTACTTCCTTGAGGAAGTCCGTGGCCCGGTCCGGCTCGGGTGGTTCGTCCAGGACGATCGCCGTGCCGCGCATGTCACGTCCCGGAAAGACAAAGTCGCGTCCCGAACCGGTCAATCGCAGTGTGTTGTCGCGCAGCTCGTCAGACACGAAGTCCTGCGGCGTCTGCCGGCGACGGTCCCAGTGCAGGAGAACGTACACGCCACAGCGCGGCCCGCTGCTGGCGATGCTCAACAGACGCCGGGCCGCCAGCTCCGTGAAGTTGACCGGAAAATCGGCCACAACCAGGAAGTGGTACTTCTCCGCGATCTCTCCCGCCTGGCGGTTGTAGTCCGCAATCGTCGCGTACTCGTTGCGGAGATACATCTGGATGACCTTCTCCATGTGCTCGTTCAGGTCCGCCAGTCGTTCCTCGATGTGACGCGGCTGGGTCCAGATCCGACGATTGACGACGCTCTCCTCGAAGTCCGCCAGGTGCATGATTCCCGCGAAGTTCTGCCCCAGCTCCACGGGATCTACTATGGTGAAAGCGACCTTCCCGGGGGGAGCAACCGACAACAACCGCATCACGACATTGTTCAACGCGCCCAGAACCGAGTCGCGACAGGCTGACCGTGTTTCGAACAGCAACGATCCCTGCCCGGGAAAGGTGAGACACAACGGCATCGAGAACCGGCCCGCCCCCGACGGCGCCAGGCTGGGGTCTTCAGGGAGACGCTCGCAAAGCGCAGCCAGATCCACGTCCATGCGACCGAACCTGACAGCGTCGGCGAACTGCTCCGGCGGCGCCCAGGTGTCCCACTTCGCGTCAGTCCAATCCGGGAAGAGCTCGTCAGCGGCCATCCGCGCCGTCGCGATCGCCGCGTGGAACTCCGGCAGCGTTTCGCCGCACTCGGCCGCGAGCGCACTCCACCCCTCTTCGTTCTCCCGCGTGGCCTCCGCCAACTGGGCGTCGAGGCGTTCCTCAAGCGCAGAAATCCGCGCGTTGCAGTCCTCCTCCAGCTTCCGCACGTCCTCCTCGAACGTCTTCTCGAGCGCGTCGCGCCGGGCCTGCGAAGTACGGGCGTGCCATTCGTTCAGACGCGTACTCTTCTCGTTCAACTCATCTTCGCCGGCTTTGAACAGGCCCGCCGTCTCGATTGCCGCCGGCTGCTCCCACTCGCGCTCAAGACCGGCGACCTTGCCCTGGTAGAGGTCTTCGATCTCCGCCATACGCCGCTTGTGTGAATCCACGAGCCGCGTGCCGCACATTGTCAGGGCCGTGCGTCCGACGTCCAGGTGCCGCGCAACCGTACGGGCAATCGGACACGCCACGCGCCGCCCCAGAGCGTGCAGGGCGCAGAGCGCCGCACCGATGCCCGTGATGCCCCATGCCAGAAGCACGTAATTGCCCGGAATGGGCGCAATCCGAAACGCGCCCAGGATCGCAGCCGCAAGGCTGGCGATCATGACGGGCACGAGCAACCACAGCGAAACGCAGCGACCGACCCGAAAAAGACGCTGCTCCTTCAGCTCGGCGAGAGCCGCGCGGACGCTCTCCATCTCTCGCCGTGACAGGGCGATCAACTCTTCGTGCCCGTCGGGGCAATCGGACTCCCGGCAGGGCGTGTCGTCGCCCCGCAGCCGAACACAGCCGGCGTATTCCCTGAAACGCCGACGCGACTCCAACTCCAGGCCCGAGAAATCCGACACCCCGGCGCTCAGCGTTTCACGCCGAACACGATGCTGCTCCTGTTCACTCTCCAAGTCGGCGTCGTGAACGCGTTCGGCCTCCATCAGGGCAATCTGGATCTTGTTCTTGCGGCGGCCCTGTGCGCCTTCGACCCAGATGCGCAGGCGTTCCCGGCTGGATGCCAGGGCCCGTTCGAGCCGGCGCTCCCGGGCCGCACAACGCTCGCCCAGCGCCGCGCTCTCTTCGGCATAGCGCGCCTGCCGCTCCGCGACGGCCTCTTCGACCGCCTCGCGCTCCTTGCTGCCGGCAGCCTCCCGCGCCGTGCGAATACTGCCGGTGCGGGTACCGAACGCGACATTCAGCCGCTGCTCGCGCGCGGCAAGCCCTGAAACGGCATTCGCGAGCTCCTCGCGAATTGCCAGAACACGGTCTACTGTCGGACAGTCACTCACAGTCTTTCCTGACTACGCCAATAATCTTGTCCAGCTCGCCAATGGCCCGTCTCGCGGCTTCGACGGAAGCGTAAAGATTGGCCAGGTAGGCCCGCTCAAAATCGTCGCGCTTGCGGTCCCGCCAGGCTTGCGCGGTCTGGTCCCAGGCACTGCTCAACTCCCGCGTGATCGCGTTCAGCTTGGCATCGCATGCGCTCAGGCTCACTTGTCCCCTCCATCCGATTCGCCCCTACCCGCAACCGTCGCAGGCCCGGCAACAGAACGGTAGGCCTCGAGATTGTCTATGGTTTGGGCGAGCGATGCAAGCGCCCTTGGCATATCCGAGTCCAACGTTGTCCGAAGCGTGCCCAGTCCCTTTTCGACCGGCAGCACGCGGTCGTCGTAGGCTCGTGCCCATCCCCTGACCCGCGCGAGTTTCGCTTCCGCGCGCTGCAGAGCGCCTTTCGCGCGGTTGACGGCGAGCTGCTCGCCTTGCACGGATTCCCGCAGCCCGGGGAGTCGCGCCCTGAACAGGGCGCGTTCGGCTTCTTCGAGCGCCTGCGCGGAGCGCCGGACGTGTCCCTGCCAATAGGCGCGCTGTTCCCCCTCCAGCCACAGGCGCGTTCGCACGACCTCTTCGTGGACTTCGTCGAGGGCCGCGCCGGCCTTTGCCACGTAGTTGGCGAGATGCGCGCGGAACTGCTTGATCGCCTCTACCGATCTGACATCTGCGTGCTCGGGCATGGCCTCAGTGCTGGCTCAGGTAGTCATCAATGCGTTGCGCTTTCCTGAGCAGATACGGCGCATACTCCCCGGAGACCTCGGTGAACTTCCGCAACGCCTTCATCGTCCGTTGGAATTCACCGGCGAACTTCTCCCGCTCCTGGTCTTTCCACGTGTCGCCCAGCGCGGCGAAACGTGCCTGCAGAGAAGCCATACGGTTCTGCAGGTCGAGGTTGAACCGCTTCAACTCCTCGGCGAAGTTGCGGACCTCCTCCGGATCCATTATTGCCTGGGCCATGGTTCCTCAGTAGTCCTTGATCTCAACCGGTGTACCCACCGTTACCAGCGTATACAGCTCTTCGACATCGCGGTTGTGCATGCGGATGCAACCGGCGCTCTCGGACTTGCCGATGCTGTTGTCGTCCCACGTGCCGTGGATGCCGTAGCCGCGGACGGGAAGCGTGTCACCCGTGGCGCGGATGGCCATCCAACGGCTGCCGAGGATGTTCTGGGGGTCGCCAAAAGGGATCTCCTTGCCGTCGGGACGCCACCACACGGGGTCCTTCTGCTTGTCGGTGACGACAAACGTGCCGACGGGCGTCTTGCCGAACTTGCCCGTACCGACCGGATAGCGTTTGAAAAACTTGCCGTTCATCAGGAGCACCAGCTTATTGCTGCGCTTGCCGACTTCGATCGATAACTTCGCCTGCAGGATGCGGTAGCGGTCACCGATCTTTATCAGGCGCGGGTTCTTGATGCGGTTGCTCTGGCTGATCAGGTCGATCGTCGTGCCGAATTTCTTGGCAATCCTCGCGACCGAATCCCCCGACTTGACGATGTAGTCGACCTTCTCCGGCATGGGCGAAGGCGTCATCACCAGCGAGGTGTGGATGCGTCCCAGGGCGGATTCGACCTCGCGCCGGGTGACGGCGTCGAGCGGCTCGTCGGTCAACTCGAGGTAGCACTCTCTGGCGCCGGCAAAGTCCTTCACCTTGTCGCGTTCACGGGCTTCCTTGAGCAAACGCGTAACGTCAACCGAAGGTGCCGGGCGAGTTCTGCTCCCCGCGTCTCTCGGCCTCTCGGTATCGGCCACGGTCTCGACCGCGACATTTTCGCCACGCTCCTCCTCGTCGCCGTCCGGCTTGTTGTCGCGCAGCAGAAACCACGAGACGACGGCAACCACCGTCACGCCAATCACAATCAACAACAGCCACGGCCTGCGACGCGGCGCCCTGAATTCTTCCAGCTCCCTGACTTTCATCTGTCGTCCACCTTCGCAGTCCAATCAATCGTAGCAGGTTTCAATACCGGCAGAGATCCTACCACGCAATTGCGGCGCGAAGCAATCGGAATCCATCCGCGCTCGCGTACACGGGCGCATCTGCGATTGGTTGCACTTGCTGAGTGGCCCCCGCCGGGCTTGCTCAC
>CAZKRK010000444.1:0-6307 GCA_964555035.1 uncultured Victivallales bacterium
GGGGAGAGGTCGGCCCGACGGCAGGAGGGCCGGGTGAGGGGGCGGGGGGCGGCGAAAGCACCGTCCGCTGCCGCACCACCGAGCTCATCGTCGGCCCCACCGGCGATGTGTTCCGCTGTCACTCCGATCTCTACAACGACCGGCAACCCATCGGCAGCATCCTGGACGATGCGTTTCGCATCGAAGACATCTTCCGCCCGTGCGATCGCTTCGGCCAATGCAATCCCTGCGACGTCAAGATCAAGACAAACCGCTACCAGCAATTCGGCCATACATCCGTGGAGATATGCAAAACCGCACCCTGATCGTCAAACTCGGCTACTCGGAGACGTTCATCTCCAACGTGCGCACGGTGTGCAGCCTGGGGGACGTCCTGCGCACGACCCCTATCCTGCACCTGTTCGAAAACGATGAGGTGACCTGGCTGACCGATGCCGCCGCCGTGCCCCTCCTGCGCGGAAATCCACACATAAACCACATCGTCACGTACTGCTCCGACAGCATGCGACAGCTTGAAACCCAACGCTTCGACACCATCGTCAACCTGGAGAAAGTGCCCGACGTATGCGGCATGACCTCCCGCATGACCGTCGCCGGGCGCTACGGTTTTCATGTCGACGCCGCCACGGGGCGCACCGCCGCCGGCGACGAAGCCTACGACGCGCTCGTCGCGGCAACCCACGACGAAGCCCGGCTCACCGGCAACCGCTCCTGGACGCAGTTGCTCTTCGCCATGCTCGGCGCTGAGTGGCACGGCGAAAGCTACATCCTCGGCTACAGCCCACGCACGGACGAGGTCTTCGACATCGGGTTCAATACCCAGGTGGGCTCGCTCTTTCCCGTCAAAGCCTGGCCGCACGAGCAATGGCAAACGCTCGAGACGCTTTTGGACGGCAGCTACACCACGGCGTACCAGCAGTGCCTCGACGATCTCGAAGGCTACATGGACTGGATCAACAGCTGCCGCCTCATCGTCACCGGCGATTCCCTCGGTTTGCACCTCGGCCTGGCGCTCGGCAAAAAGGTGGTCGCGCTTTTCGGTCCTACACCAGCCTCCGATCTCGACCAAAGCGAAAATCTCAAAGTCATTGTTGCCCCCCTGGACCGCGATTGCATACCCTGCTGTCGCGCGGAGTGTATGCTGAACGATTCGTGCATGCCCTACATAACTCCGCGAATGGTGCTCGAGGCGGCAAAGGAGCTGTTGCATGACTAACCCGCTCTACACCAACACCAAGATCTTCCACTTCCCCGATAAGCTGGAAGACATCCGGTGCGGCCGCATAACGCCGCCGATCCACGTCCGCCTCAAACCCACCAACCGCTGTCAGCACCGTTGCGGCTATTGCTGTTTTCGCAATCCCGGCCTGTTCCTGAGCGAGGGCATGAACGAAACGGACGAAATCCCGCGTGCCAGGATGCGCGCGCTCGTCGCAGACCTGGGCCGAATGGGGGTCAGGGCCGTGACCCTGTCCGGAGGCGGCGAACCGCTCTGCTATGCGCACATCGAGGAGACCGTGCGCGGCCTGGCTGACGGCGGTGTCAAGGTTGCCATGCTCACGAACGGAGGACTGCTGACGGGAGAAACGGCCGTCCTCCTGGCGCGTACCGCCGCCTGGGTACGCGTCTCAATGGATGCCGCCGACCGCGAGACGTACGCCGCCGCAAGGAACGTTGCGTCGTCGGAATTCGATCGCGTCTGCGACAACGTCCGCGAATTCGCGGCAATCCGGGACAGACGCTGCGTTCTCGGGATCAACCTGATCGTGACGCGCCGGAATTGCGGAGACGTGCTTGCCTTCCTGAGAATGGCGCACGAGCTGGGCGCAGACCATGTGAAGGTCTCCAACGCTATCGTCAGTACCCGTCCCGCGGAAAACGCGGAGTACATGGCGCCCTTCTACGACAACGTCAAACAACAGATCGCCAGGGCATCCGCGGAGCTCGCGTCCCTGGACATAATCGACAAGGTCCACCTCCCCGATTCGGCGGCCGAGAGCCTGGAGCGCGAGTACACCCGGTGCCCGATGGCGCAGTGCCTGACGGTGATCGCCGCCGACCAGAACGTCTACACCTGCCAGGATAAGGCCTACACCGCCGACGGCCGATTGGGCTCGATTGCCGAGAGCAGCTTTGCCGATGTCTGGGCCGGCGCCGAGCTGCACCGCGGGCTGCGCGAACTGAATCCGAGCGCAGACTGCCGCCACCACTGCGTCGCCCACGCCAAGAACCTCGCCCTGCTGGACTACCTCCAGGCCGATCGGGGACACCTGGATTTCGTATAGTGGCGTTGACTGATGATCATCCATCAAAGGGCGCATCCGCGACCGGGTTGACCAGGCCCGGAGGGGCGACATAGGCGCTCACGCTCGGAGGTGCGGCTGCCGCCCGGTATGGCGGTCGCAAAAGACTGGCACACGCCGCCCCCCCCTCCGGGGCTCGTGTGCCGGATCGCAATCAAATCCTCCCTCCCGAGCATTGCCTTCTTCCCCATCGCTCTGCTATCCTTGCCCCTCATGGCCACAACGGAATCCAGTACCGTCCCCTGGTGGTTTACCGACCTGGGAGAAGACGAGATACGCGGCATAGCCGAAGCCATCCGCGCCCGTCGCATCCAGTGCGGCCCGCTCTGTGCCGCGTTGGAAGAGAAACTTGCCGATATCCTGGGTGTGCCGCATGTCGTGATGACATCTTCCGGTAGCGCCGCACTGGCCATGTCTCTCCTGGCGTGCGGCGTAGGCCCCGGCGATGAGGTGATCGTCCCTGCCGCCACCTACATCGCCACCGCGCACGCCTGCCTCCTGGCAGGCGCACGCGTCAAGCTCGTCGATGTGCTCCCGGACCGTCCCCTCATCGATCCGAAGGCCGTCGAAGCTGCCGTGACCGAGAAAACCAGGGCCGTCATCGCCGTACACATCAATGGCGCAGCCTGCGACATGGCAGCCGTCAACTCGGTCGCGGCGAAACACGGCCTCAAGGTTATCGAAGACGCCGCCCAGGCATTCGCCTCGCGCAACGGCTCCAGCCCGCTGGGCACGCAATCGCACGCCGGAGCGTTTTCCACGTCGATCGCCAAGCTGATCGCCACCGGCGAAGGCGGTTTCGTGGCCACGCGGGACGCGCACACGCACGCGGAGTTGCTCAAATTGCGTAACCAGGGCGTCCATTCCATCGCGAAGAACGTCTTCGGCTGTTTCGGCTTCAACTTTCGTCTCACCGACATGCTGGCCGGCATGGGACTCGCTCAGGTCGCCAGGCTGCCGGACAAGGTCGTGGCGGTGAAAGCCCTTTACACCCGCTATGCGCGGGAACTCTCCGACCTGCACTACCTGCGCATGATGGATATGCACATCGGGGACGGCGAGTTGCCGTTATGGGGAATCGCCCTCTGCGCGGAACGCGAAAAAACGGTTGAACTGCTCGAAGAACGCGGCATCCGGACGCGCCCCGTCAATCCCTGCCTGAGCGCATCGCCGCACCTGCACAACGACGGCCGATTCCCCAATGCCGAGCGCTTCTGCGCAACGGGCCTGCGTATCCCCAGCGGTCCCGACCAGTCGCGGGACGACATCGAGCGCACTATCCATGCCCTTCGCGACATCGCAGGGCAGATTGAGTCGGCACTGCCCACGGCCGGCGCGGAGGACTCTCGCCATGCGTGAAACTGAGGGCGCCATTTTCAATACCGACCAGGTTTTCGCCGTCGGCAGCGAGACAATCACAATGCTGAAAGAGCGCGCCCGCAGCTCCCCGACGCTCCGTTACCGCCTCTGCCTGCATCACTCGACACACGACCCGTTCCAAGAGATGATCGTGGTTCATTGCCGCGGCAACGATTCGCGCCCGCACTCCCACCCGGCAGCGTCAATGTCGTACACCATGATTGAAGGCGAGATGACCGTGGTTCTGTTCGACGAGCGGGGCAACGAGACCGAACGAATCGAGCTCGCCGCGCCGGGGCTTGGGGCAAGCGTCTGCCTGCGGCTCGGACCCGGTACGGTTTATGTGCCCGTGTGCCAATCGGAGACAGCCGTCTTCCACGAGACGCTCTCGAGTCCCAATCCCGATGGCGCGGCAACCGTCTGGCAAGGCGAGGCGAAGTGATGGCAGGTGACACGCTGAGCGTTGTGGTTCCCGCGCGGAACGAAGAAGAAAACCTCGCCGAGGCCGTGGGCAGGATCATAGCCGCCGCGGATTGCTGGTTCGACGACTACGAGATCTTCGTCGTCGATGACGGCAGTACGGACGGCACGGCGGCCATCGCGGACGGGCTCGCCGCCGAGCACTCCCGGGTGACTGCAATCCACAACCAACGCCCGCGCGGCCTGGGCGGCGTAATTCGTCAGGGGTTGAGACGCGCGAGGATGGCATATTTCATCTGGATCGACGGGAAAGGCGCGACCACCGACGACGCGCTCGACGCGATCTTCGCCCACCACGACGACGAGGACCTGGTCGTCCCCTACCCCACCAACCAGCACGAACGTCCCCTGCTGCGGCGGCTCGTTTCGCGCGCTTTTGTCGTTATCCTGAACGCCACGTTTCGCCTCAGGCTCCACTACTACACCCACGTGCTCCTTTGCAGAACGGAAGTCGCCCGTACCGTGCGCGTTCACAGTAGCTCAACCGCCGGCCTTGCCGAGCGCCTCATCAAGCTCATCAAGGCAGGCTGGACCTACGTCGAGGTAGGCGTGGAAGATGTCTACGGGGACGAGGGCCGCCGCACCAAGGCCTTCAAACTACGCAACATCCTCGGCGTGGCCGCCTTCTACTTCAGGACAATCAGGGACGTGTACGGGAAGGGGAGGTAGCTCGGAAATCCGTCGACAATCGTCAATCAGCGCAGCCACGATGTTGTCGTCCCTTGGCCACTGACGACCGCGGCTCAGAATTCATTCGAAAGGCGCAACTCTGAAGATCCTGCTGATAGACCCGCCCTTTCACGCCTTCATGCGTTACTATCGCTGGTACTACCCGTCCGCCCTCACCCAGCTTGCCGCCGTGGCGCACGCGGCCGGACACGACGTGGCGGTCTACGACGCGGAAACCTGTCACGAAAAGGACCCGGCCACACGCGACCGCGTGGTCCTGATGGAGAACCAGCGCCTCTACCACGAACACGTCGACGAGCTCGACCACCCGATCTGGCAACACCTCAAACAGGTCTTGACCGACGTGAGTCCGGACGTGGTGGGCGTGTCGGTCCTGACCTGCAAACTCAAGTCCGCCCTGAACGCGCTGGGCATCGTGCGCGCCGTCGCTCCGCGCATCCGCACCTGCGTTGGCGGCGCGCATGTGACCGCCCTGCCCGAAACGTTCGAGGCCAACCCCGACGTCGACGCCGTCTTCACCGGCTGGGCCGATGTGACCTTCCCAAACTGGCTGGACGAGGGCTGCCCGCAAGGGACCTTTCGAGCCGATCGTGACCGGATCGACCTCACCAGCATTCCCTACTCCCGCCGCGAGGCGCTGCTCTATCCCGAACACTACCAGCCCAAAGACTGGAGCATGATCCACACCAGCCGCGGCTGCCCCGGCCACTGCGTGTTCTGTTCCAACGGCATCATGTCGGGGCACCGCATCCACCCGCGGCCCGAAGAGCCCGTTCGCGCGGAGCTGGCCGAGCTCGTGGACAAGTGGGGCGTCACCGATCTGTTTCCGGCCGAGCCCACCTTTACCGACAATCCGGCCCACTACCGCGCCATGGCATCGCTATTCAAGGGGTTCGATCTTCCCTGGCACGCCGACGGCCGCTGGGCAACCATCACACCCGAGCTGCTGGAGCACTTCGTGAAGTGCGGTTGCTACTACCTCGGCGTGGGCCTGGAAAGCGGCTCGGACCGTATGCTGCGCAAGATCCGCAAAGGCGTTACCACACAGATCGTCCGCGAGAAGACAACGGTACTGCGCGAGGCCGGCATCCGCTGGCAGGTTTCATGCATCGTCGGCTTCCCCGGCGAAACGATCGACGACATGAAACGCACCCGCGACCTGGCCCTCGAGATCCAACCCACCCGCATCTTCGTCAATGCCCTGGCCCCCCTCCCCGGCACTGAAATCTACAACCGGATCCCCGGCATGACCCCCGAGCTGGCCGCCCAGGTCAGCCAACTCAACCCCAGCCACTGCTTCTCGGAACAGATGGACCTGGCCGGCTTCCAGGAAACGTTCGAGGAACTGCTGGCGACCTTTGACGAGTACAACCGCAGGGAGGGGGGATTGAGGAAGTGACCGGAAACTTCACCCCCCGCGCTGTCATCCCGAGCGCAGCGGAGCGGAGTCGAGGGATCTCGAGACTTGCGATAAC
>CAZKRK010000445.1:0-6293 GCA_964555035.1 uncultured Victivallales bacterium
CGGAACCGCGAAGGGCCGGGCAACTTGGGTTGTGGGCCCCGGCCCGCCTTGTGGTCTTGCGATTGTCTTTGTTCTTGCGCACCAAGTATCTGAGTTGCTCTCTCATCCTTTTCTGGAGCTTCGGGTCGAAGATGTCCGAGTAGAAGAACTCCTTCTCGGGTAGGTAGTTCGCGTTCTTAGTCAGATAGACGGGCGCCATGTATGGCATCCTCCGGCACAGAGGTCCCGGTGAACCATAGCCTGCCGTATTGAATCCCCATCGCGTCAAATCCGCGTGCGCCGCTGCGCAGACTTTCTCCCAGTCACGGCCGAACGTATCTGCGAAGATATCGGGTTCCCCCTCATCCTTGATCGCCTGAACATGGTTGACGCCCAGTGACAGGAACGGCTTTCCGTTCCGATCTCAACCGCGGGGGCGTTCAGGTTGATGTTCGGCAAGTCACAGGTCTTTCGGTGTCAGGCCGGTTCGCTTGGCAATCCGAGCAAGCATGCGCGGACCGATCTCTTCACGATCATGAAACGCGAACGTGTAGTTTCGCCAACCGGGACGCGAGAGGACTTTGTGCGACCCGTGGACCTGTCGCTTAACGGACCAGCCGGTGGAAAGAAGTGCGGCAAGAACGCGCCTGGCTCTGCTTGAGGGCCATTGACTCATGCCGGAACAGCAAAGAGATCGGAGAGTTCCGGCACCGTCTCGCCGTGATCAAGACGGTCGGCAATCACGCGAAGAGCCAAAGCTTCGGCCTTCGACACCGCTTCCGCCTGTGTGATGCCGTAGACCATGACGCCCGGCAGGTCCGGGACCTCTGCGATCCATCGTCCGTCATCTTCTCGATCAACTTCGATTCTCATATCGTCACCTCTGATATGAATAGTACTTGTTGAATCCTTCGCCAGCAAGACAAGATTCATCTCCTGGCGAACGTCCAACTCGATCGCTCGGAGTGTATTCGCTCCGATGCGATCCGAGTGGTTGTCAGCTTGTCTCAATACCCGGGAAATTCCAAATCAAAATCCCCTGCCGCTGGCCTGCCGAGCACGAGCCTCCTCAAGAGGAGGGACGAGCCCGGTCTGTTGCAACCTCAAGGAGGTTCAGCAGCCGCGTCCATCCGATACGAGACTCGGCTGCCGGACGGCGTTAGCCGTTGGAACGCAAGCGTTCCGCCGACCTTGTCGGCCTGGCAGCCGATCTCGACTCTAACCCCCGGCTCGCGCGCGTCAAGCCCGCAGACAGCGGCAGGTTGGGCGATGAGCTCAGGCGGTTGCGGCCACTGCGCGCTGGGCTTTCTGCGGGAGGCGCACCATGGCGAAGTAGGATGCCGGGTAAAGGTAGTCCTCTCCGGACTCATCTATCACCCGGATATAGCCATCTCGGGTCGCCCTCTTGTCGGGCAGAATCTGGTATACCTTGCGGAGTTCCAGGTCTTCGCATTCCTCGTTCCGCACGCACATGGCAAACCGTCTATCTGTTGCTGCTTTGATCATGTCTCTAGTCCAGGAAACGCTTGATTTTCATCTTCTTCCGACCTACTCCGTGGGCCTCGTACCAGTGCACTTCCGCCTTGCGGGTCTGATCTCCGGCAATCCGCACTCGGGCTACACCCTTAAGCTTTCGCCAGCGCCCAGGACCGAACTGCCTGCGCAGCCTCATGATGTCCCGTATCCGACCACCGACGGCGATAGTCTCTACCTTCTCGATCTTCCCGACAATCTCGAAGTGCATAGAGTACTCTAGCTAAACAGGGCTCCGATGGCAAAGCCCATCGCTAGCTCTAACCGGACGAAGGGAGCCGTGCATCGCGCGGCTCCCTTCGGCACGGTTCAGAGGTTTGTCCTGCATTTGCTTGCTTGAAGTCACGACAGTTTGTGGCCTTCCACATGGGTGTTGAACCGCTCTGCAATGTGTTCCACGCAGAGCTGCAGCCCTGCAATCTTCTGGATTGCCCATGCTTCGAATATCTCGCGCTTCTTCTCCGCGTGCTCGGGATAGGTCGCCGCAACTTCCTCAAAGTGTGCTTGAAATTGGTGGATGAGTTCATTGGCGCGAGCTTCCGCTTGGGCCTCACCCTCATCATTCGGTGAGCTCATGTTCATGACCATCGGTTTCCTCCTCTTTCTATCTCCCGCAGAACGCAGTGCTCACTCGCAAGAAATGGCGCGCTTCGGCGCGCTATTCTTTGTCGAGTGCAGCAACTTGTTCGCTTCTGCTGTAGAGGTATTCAGGGTCCAAATCCAATTCGTTGTCCCATTCAATGGAGTCAAAAGAAACCCTGACCTTCTTGAACTCATGAATATCTTTGAGTTCTGAGAAGCGGCCAAAACCCAGTATGGGATTTGCGTCGAACACCCGCGTTTCCGAATTGTCGTAGGAGAGTATCAATTTGTAGTCATCAGTTGCTTCTACCGATGTTACGCAGGGATACATTGTTGTTCCTCCGCTAAGCCAATGGGGCTATTTTGTAGGGGGTCTCCCCGTTCATTGCGAGTGTCCAATCGGCTCTGAGTTCTTCAATGTGCAATTCAGCCCATGCTTGTACGAGGCGTTTCTGCTTCCGGGGAAACTCACCCTCGGTTATTTCGAGGGTGTCAATACTGAAAGACGCTTTGTGTTCGTTGTAGTAGGCATGAAAATGCGGCGGATTGTGCTCGCCGGGGGCAAAGTAGATCCGGATTATGATCCCATAGAACATCGATATCGAAGGCATACGCTCTCCGTAGTTGAGGGACACAATCTACCATTTGGCACATCTGGTGTCAAAGGGTGCGCCGAGCGAACGTCCTCAGGTGAGGATTCCGCCGGCCCCCGGCGGATATCCTCCACTTGGTTGTTGGCGAAGCCTCTTTGCTCTCCCCAGCCCACGCTTGGCGGGAGCAAAGAACATGGTTCGTGCCTGCTCAATCGTCCACCGTAATTGTCGCCCGTAATCGTCAACCGATTGTCCCGCTCTCCGGCGAACGATTACGGGCGACGATTACGGATCACGATTTCCTCCGGTCGTTCCTTTCTCTCTCCACTCGCCAACATAGTCATTATGACGCTCCATGTCGTGAATACCGGCGTTGAACGGCTCCTCAGCCGGTGTTACCAAGGTTACCCGGCTCCCCAGCCCAGCCGGTGTTACCTGTTCAACGTACTCACGATACCCGCCATACTGGGCACACGATACAGCACGCCGGGAATCCGTCAAGCCGGGAGATCTGCGCACTTACGCCGGCAAAAGGGTTCTTCGGCGGCTGGCACGAGAGAGGCGTCGGAGAGGTGGGACAGGCAGATTATCGGCCGGTTCTCTTCCGGTTCTTTGCCTGTCCCCGATTTTCTTGACTTGGTTCAAGTCCCCACGTTTCTGGGATCTTTCCCGCAGTGCATTGAGCGACTTGACGTACCGCTGGCCAAGCTCGCCTCTGTTCATCCCGTGAGTGAGGATGATTTTTCCCAGCGATTCCTCGTACTTCTCCCGAAGCGTTTTGAGATCGGCCGACAAAGAGAGGCCTGAGATGGATAGCAGCATGATGAGAGAGAGGGCGAACCCCAAACTCGTGGTTTTCATTCGTATCGTCTCCTGTCTGTGATGCCAACGTCCAGGCTGTGCGGCGGCGGAACGCCGTAAGCACCAGCCTTTGGTTGGCCGATTCGCCCTGCCTGTGAATTCCCGCTTGACCCTCAGCCGGTTGAGGATGAGTACACGACGTAGGTTCGGTCTCGCAGTTCGTAAACCGAGTCCTGCAAGTCGGATTGAGCAAACTTCCGCAGGAACCACTCGAGCCGAGCCAGGATGTTTCGCCTGTTCGGTTGCCGCAGAGCGATGACCACCACCCCAGAGTGGTTTGCGTAAAGATGTGGGACGGTGTGGAAGAAGTCGCGGTCGGTCGTCAGCAGTGTTGCACGCAAGCGCCGGGCCAGGTCAAACACTTCCACGTCACTCCCCCCCTCAATCGGTGAGCCCCTCACGTCACGAACGTCATGTCCCGCTGACTCAAGCAGTCCTCGTGCTGCCCGAGGGAAATTCTCGTCGAGCAGAAACGTCACGCAACCACCTCATAGGGCAGTTCCTCGAAGTCTGACAGCCGTCCAGCAAAGGACAGCGCAGCTTGAACGTCTTCTCGCGTGATGTTCGGATAGTCCTCAAGTACCGTCTCCACCGAGTCGCCGGCACCTAGGGCGCCCAAGACCGCGGATACCAGCACCCGCGTTCCTCGAATCACAGGTCGCCCGTGGCAGACCCTGAAGTCAATCTGGATTCTCTCACTCATGATACTTAGTGTAGCCGTGAACGCCCGGATAGGCAAGTGGTCGTTCCCAGCCAACATAGTCATTATGACGCTCCATGTCGTGAATACCGGCGTTGGGTGCGGACTCAGAGGTCGGTTGTCGACATCGTGGAGTTCATGGAGTACCATACTTGTATGAATGAGAGTACACCACCGCTCAGACCTTTACACCGCAGCGACCTGCTGGTTCAGTCCAAACTGAGGGATTTCAGACGGATCGAAACTCACGTGCTCGTGGCATCCCTTGGCCTAGGCCTCGACGCATCGCTCAAGACGCGGCCGGATGGTACGATTCTCGATGGCCATCATCGGATCGCCGTCCTTCGTGAGCGCCAGTTCGATGTTGACGCCCTACCGCGTGAGGTGCTGCAAAAGGAACAAACTGACGAATTGGACACCCCATGAAAACAGAGATCTTTTGGATTTATGGCTTTCCGGCCGGCAGACTGGGCATCTCGCCACGCCCCCGTGGGGGTGACTGGCTGGATGACGAGATTCAGTCTTGGCGAGACGCCGGAACGGATTGTGTGGTCTCACTCTTGACTCGAGGGGAAGAGGCCGATCTTGGACTACAGGGCGAGAGTTCGGCTTGCCGTGAGCATGGAGTGGAATTCATTTCCTTGGCGATTCCGGACAGAGGTGTGCCTCAGACGGTCTCCTTGCTGGACCGGCTTCTGTCTCGTCTCGTTTCGGAGCTCGACTCGGGGCGCAGCATTGTCATCCACTGTCGACAGGGAATCGGCAGAGCATCGCTGATCGCCGCCTTGGCGATGATCACCTTGGGGGAGGACACTGACCGCGCGTTCTCCAGGATTGAGCAGGCCAGGGGGCGCCCCGTCCCCGATACCGAAGAACAGAGAGAGTGGGTGCGACAGTTCGCAAGGAGGCACCACGTCACCCAACAAGAACCTGAACACCGACAACTGAAGGCTGCGCCTTCACTTGCGGGTTAGGTCGACGTTGAACGGCTCCTCAGCCGGTGTTACCAAGGTTACCCGGCTCCCCAGCCCAGCCGGTGTTACCTGTTCAACGTACTCACGATACCCGCCATACTGGGCACACGATACAGCACGCCGGGAATCCGTCAAGCCGGGAGATCTGCGCACTTACGCCGGCAAAAGGGTTCTTCGGCGGCTGGCACGAGAGAGGGGGGACAGGCAGATTATCGGCCGGTTCTCTTCCGGTTCTTTGCCTGTCCCCGGTTCTCTCCCGGTTCTCCTTGTCAGAAGATGATACCACGTCAGGGGCGTATTGCACTCAGGTTCTGGCGCTACGGCGGGACAAGACGGCTTTCCGCGCTACGGTCGTCTTCTCCACACCTCGATTCCGCTGAGGTTGGCGGCGCCACCGGTGGCGGTCAGGTTGATGCGGGCGTCGCTGACGCTGGTTTCCCAGGGGCCGAGGCGTTGCCATTGACCGGCGCGACCGGTGTTGACGTTGCGGGCGACGGTCTTGCCGTTGAGCGAGATCGTGATGGTCTCCGGACTGGTTTCTTCCCAGACGTAGAGATAGACGGCATAGGTCCCCTTTGGGACCCTGGTCAGCGTGGCCGAAGCCCCGTCTTTCCAACGGAACGCGCGGATCATCTTTTCGCGCGCGGAGTCCGTCGGCGGCTGCAACTTGACGCGCGAGTTGACGAGAGCCCTGTCCGAGCAGTGGAAGTCGTCGGCGTTATCGCCCTGCCACTTGTTTCCGTCAATCTCTACCGCGGGACCGTTGAGGTTAATCCCGCGCCAGAAGGCCCAAGCGCCGGTTTTGGCCGGCGGAGAACCTGGAGACACAGCCGGTTCGGTCCGACCGGGCTTGCTTGCGGCGGTCGATTTGCCCGCGGCGCGTATCACGACGCGGCGGTATGCAGTCAGGGGTGGGGCGCCATCGTCGGTTACTTCGAGAATGATGTGGATTGAGCGGCCGGCGGCATCCGGGGGGACGGTGAACTGCGCATCGGAGAACGCCTTTCCGTTCCGAACGGGTCTGGAGACCCGTTCTCCGGGGTCGGGATACACCCACCAGCGACAGATGAG
>CAZKRK010000446.1:0-6255 GCA_964555035.1 uncultured Victivallales bacterium
AAAGATGTGATGGTAGAAAGATGTGATGGTAGAAAGATGGGATGGTAGAAAGATGTGTTGGTAGAAAGATGTGTTGGTAGAAAGATGTGTTGGTAGGAAGATGTGCTGGTGGAAAATGTGCTGGTAGGAAGATGCGATGGTGAGAGATGCATATTTCTATCTCAGGGTCTCGAACGTCAGTTCATTGCGGGAAATGTTGATCCATTGGATAGCATCCAATTCGGTGCAATTGAGGAACTGTATGAGTGCTTTGCGATAGCCGTCGGTACTTGTATCCTCAAACGTCGTAAGTCTGAACGCCGTGCGGTCTGCGCACAACGCGACGGTTTGTTTCGCAAGACGCGTCTGAGCTACGCACACACCAACGTCCGAGAACACCCGTTCCGCTCCACCCAGAGAATGAACCACGGCTTCCTCGTACAGAGCGCGTGACAGGCAAGTACCCCAGTCTTTCAACATTTCCACAACAAAGGTCTTCTGCTCCGAGCGGAACCCCGGCGTAGCCCGCCACTGCGAATCATCGACGGCAAACTCGGTTCTCTCGGCATGTGTTAGCGCTGCGTTTACGAATTCGTGCTGTACTCTCTCGGTGCGCAGGTTCGCCAGTTTCCCGTGTTGAAGCCCCGTCAACAAGAGATAGTTCAGCAGTTGACCACGGTGTCCGTCTGTGATGGTTCTGACGGCCTTCAACTCGAATACCGCCCCCGGGGAAGCTAGTATGTCCATGAAGTAGGATTTGCGGAACCCCCTGAAAGAGACGTCGATTCTGACTTCGCTCCGCACGTCTTGCATCCTCTCAACCAGTGCCGCCCGGTAGACTCTCTCATCAAACAGCCGCCCCAGTTCTCGGTGCACAGCAAACACCTCACTCATAACGTCGTATGCAACCCTTGCAAACTCTCGCTGCGACAGATTTCGGATCTCGCCCCGCACCTCCGTCGGCATTCCTTCTGCCCTCCCATCTCTCTACGTGCGTCTACCAACGCACCTTCCTACCATCACATCTTCCTACCAATACATCTTTCTGCCATCGGATCCTTCTACCAACACATCTTCCTACCAACACATCTTCCTGCCATCGCATCTTTCTACCATCACATTTTCCTGCCAACACATTTTCCTACCATCGCATCTCTCTACCAGCAGGTGTCTCCGCCTATGCTCTTCTCGGTTAGCCCGTCTTGGCCCCGTTTTGCCGCCTGCTACTCGTAGAAGTCCTTCTCAGGCTGTTTCCGATACCAGAACCAGTACAACCCGCCACCGCTGACCAGGAACAGCGCCATCGTCCCGGCAAAGCCTGTCCAGTTGCGGATCACGGCCAGCATAGGCGCCAGGAACATGCACACCTGCCACGTCAACGCAAACGGGATCGCCGCCAGGTCCGTGATGTGTTCCCGCGTTACCTTCCGGCGCTCTTCCTCCGGGAGTTGCCGCTTCAGATGCCCCCACACCCCGAAGGGCCGCGTCTTCATGTAGAACTCCTTGAGCACTTCCGGATCGGTCGGCTTGTCGCAATAGGTGCCGATGATGCCGCCGATCATCCCCGCTCCCAGGGAGTAGCCGAGCTGCAGGATTTCGTTCATCTCCGGCCAGATGATTCGTTGGACGATGGCCGCGGTCATCCCGACCAGCGAACCGACCGCCGAGCCCGTTCCGTTGCAGCGCCACCAGTAGAGGCGCAACAGGTTGGGCACGAGGAACGCGCCGCCCAACCCCATTATCAGCCAGCCCCAGATATCTTCGATGCTTTGCGCGTTCCGGGCGAGCAGGACACCCCCCACCACCAGGAGCGCCACCGTGGCCCAGCTCGCGTGAATCAGTTCCTTCGTTTTGGCCTTCGGGCGGAGGTACTTGCGATAGAAATCGTTAACCACCAGGCCCGTCGCCATGTTGACGTTGCTGTCGAAGGTGGACATGGATGCCGCAATCAGCGCCAGAACAAGGATCCCCCGCATCCCCTGGCCGACCGTCATCAGCAAAACGTAGGCCATGATCTTCTCGGGGTTGACGGTGCCGTGGAAGCTGAGCAATCCGAGTTTCTCGACGTATTGCTCCGACCCCAGCAGCGACTTCAGTCCTGCGATCAGTTCCTGGGGACAGGAGTCCGGGTTGTTTGCCAGATTGGCAATCAACCCACCCCAGCCCTCCTTTGTCACGTCGGGGTAGTGCTCGTGGACAAGTGTGCCGGCCTGGGTGAGGACGGACATGTCGGGGAACATGTCCCGCACCAGGAACAGTCCCAGCACGGCAATCCCCATCATCATCGGCCAGCGGAAAGTCATCATCATCGTCCACAGCCCGGTCATCTTGGCGCATTCGCGGTCCGTCTTTGCGCCGAAATACTTCGGGTCGCCAATGTTGCCGATGCCGCACATGACGTTGCGGAACAGATAAAAGAACATCAGCGGGATCAGCAGCTTGTAGCTCTCGTATCCCTTGGGCATGCTGGCGCTCCACTTGGGCACACTGCTCAGCCAGTCCGCGTTGTTCGTGACCTGCAGGGCCACCTCGGCGACTTCCGCCGATCCCGAAACGGCAGCAAAGGCCTTGACCGTGATGTAGACCACCGCAACCAGGATGATCACGCCCTGGAAAAGATCCGTGAAGACGACGCCGTAGAACCCGGAGAACATGGTGTAAACCGCGGCAAGCGCAATCAGACCGTAGGCACACGTCTCAGGCGACCAGGGCAGAAAGGCCGAGAGGAACAACCCGACCCCTTTGGTCAGATAAGCCAGCATCCCGATGGCTCCCAATGCACAGGCCAGAACACTGATCAACTGGGCAAAGCGGCCACCCCAACAGTCTCCGAATCGGAAGATGTTCCACTCCGCGCCGGTGAGGCAGCCTGAGCGGCGGTGCCACTTGCCTATCCACAGCATCATGAATACGAGGACCAACACGGCCCCGCCGCGGAACTCGATAAACAGCCCCTGCGGTCCGAGCATGAAGAGGAACGACACGATCAACGCCGTGCCGGTCAGGTCGAGGAACTGCGCCATGCCGGAGATGCCCATCGCCCACCACGGGATTTTGCGGCCACCGATGATGTAGTCCTCAATACTCTCCGACGCGCGCCCTTTCAGGTACAGGCCAAGCCCAACAAGGACCAGCGCGTAGATTCCCATGCAAATGTAGTCAATGACTCCAAAGTAGCCCGTTGCTCCCATGGTGTTCTCCTGGCTGGGTCTCCGTAGAACCGTTCTCCAGGACGGTTCCAATCCACGTACGTTTTTGCCGCTCCCGCTCGGGGTTCGCTGAACCGTCCTGGAGAACGGTTCTACGTGTCCTACTTCGTAAACTCCCCGAACGGTCGTCCCTCAAACCGGCGCAGCATCCGCGACAGCTCCTGTTTCATCCGACGCGCCACGTCGGGATGCCGCCCGAAGCCACCAACCATGGTGCCAATATGGCCATTTCCAGTTTCACAGTTGTGCTTTTCCGTGGGAACCCCCAAGATGACCGTACACCCGCGTCGATCGTAGGCAACCTGTCACGGCAGGAACTCCACCGTAACGATCTTCTTCTTCGTGACATCCAGGCTCACCGCCCCGTCTGCGTCGAGCGGGAGCGCTTCCAGCTCGTTCTCTTCCAGATCGACAAGCCGCGCCTTGCTCCACATACGGCCCGTCGCGGCCGGCAACGCAAAGTTGGCGGCCTGGCGCTCGACGGGCGATTGCGCCGCGGGTGGCGCCATGCCGCCATTCAGGCGGACCTTGCTGCCGAGCGTGCAGCCGGTCGGATTGAAAAGACGCACGATCCAGCCCTTGCCGCTCTCGCTCTGTTTGATGGCGCTGACATGGAGAGCTTCGTTCCCGAGCTCCAGGAACGAATGCGTGAGCGGCAGCGTGCCGCTCGCGGACGGTCCAATCTGCGCAACGCGTAGGCTGTGGTTGAAACGCTCGGCCATCTGCCAGACTCTCGCGGACCCGAGCGTGCCGGAGTACGGCATGAATGCGTACTTGAAGGTGTGCGTGCCGAGACACTGCGAACCGTTGTCCTGGCTGCTGTAGTCGGTCATCTCCAGGTTGGTGATGCAGATACGCAGCGGGAAGCAGCGCAGCATCGTCAGGCTGAGCGTCTGGTCGTCGTCATCGTGCGGCTCATAGACCTTCAGACCTTCGTTGAGCAATGCAACACCCGCCGTGCCGTCCTCGACGGCAACGAAGCGATCCATCGGATGTTCGGTCTGGAGGTCCTCGTCGTAGCGGCCGGGATCGGGCAGCTTGATGGCGCGTTCCACTACGTCAAACGGCGTCGAGGCGAAGGTATGCTGCGATTCGACCTGCGTGGGGAAAGAGACCTGGAGGTAGTGATCCTCCGCGTTGTTCTCAATCGTCGTTTCGATCTCCACCCACGGTTGCCCCTTGCGCAGGGTGACGAGGTTGACGATCCGGTATGGCACGCGCTCGGCGGAACGACGGGTTTCGTCGGCCGCGCGTCCGCGCGGCAGTTCCCAGTCAAGCTCCACTCTGTAGGTTGTGACAAGTTCACCGGCGAGCACGCGCGCGATGCGCGCCTTCTCGCCGAGCGTGTTGAGCACCTCGTCGAAAGGCACGGCGAGGTGCTCCCACGGGTTGCCGATTTCCGAGCAGTCGCGGAAGTAACCAAGGTCCGTCCAGCTCCGGCCGGTCTGCTTGTCCGTGACGGACAGCGCGCCGTTGGTTTGGATGACGACGGACAGGAATTCGTTCTGCATGCCGTTGGTCTTGCCGACGATCGTGCGCGAAAGCGTACGCTTTTTCTCGTCCAGGGGCTTGATGAAGAAGGTCTTGTACCCCGAACCGGGAAGCTCCGGCAATTCGGCGAAGAAGCGGTGGCGTTCCATTGCCATCATGTCCGCGCAGTCGTTCGGATTCTGAATGACCGTGAAACGGTCCGTTGATTCCACGGGCTGGAACGGCACTTCCTCGCCGCCGGCATCGACGAGCCGGAAGTCCGCCGCATCGAGGTCCTTCGGGATGTCGACAACCATCTCCGCAATCTCCGTGCGAGACTGCGGCAGGCCGTTCCACGCCACGACGGCGACGTCCCCGTTGCCGCGGTCGGAGAGGTCGATCGCTCCAGCGATGTCGGCGAACGCCTGCTCCATGACACAGGTGCCGATTTCGTTGGCCTGGCGGTAGCGGAAGAGCATGTCCCGCGGGACCACATCGCGGCTGCAGCAACCGATGGAGTCGTGCCCGTGGTTCTGCAGGAGCTGGTTCCAGGCCTGGTCGAGGAAGCCGCGAGGGTAGGGGGCCCCGGCCATGGCGGCGAAGCCGGCCATTGGTTCGGCATAGTCGCCGAGCAGGCGTTCGGTGCAGTAGTTGATCTTCTTGATGTCCATGCGGGCCGAGGTGATCCAGCCGAAAAGGACGGACGAGGAGCCTTCGGTGAAGTAGTAGCGCATTTCGCCGACGGTCAGGGGGAGGTCGTCCGAGACCGATTCGACGACTCCTTTCTGGAAATCGGCAAACGTACTATGGAACACGTCGGCTTCGCCTTCGAGGGCCTTGGCGCAATCCCGGATCATGCGTACTTCGCGAATGTCCGGACAGGAGGAGTCGTGGCCGCAGGACCAGAGGCGGTGCGGGGTGGTCCATTCGTCGTCCTGCTCTTCAAGCGCCTGGCGTGCGCGGGCGGCGACGTTCTCTTCGTGGTAGTTGAACTCCGGCCGCGCGTAGCGCATGTCGATCCGGTTGAACTCTGCGTCAGCGAGGCGGAACGGACCCCCGCCGTTCTTCCAGCGGGCCAGGCGGTCATTTTCGTCCTCGCGACCATAGAAAACGGGGCGCTGAACGACGTACCAGATGTTGTAGCGCGGACGAGCAGCCAGGCGGGACCCGACGATCTCCGTACCGTCGGGCGACTGCCAGCGGAATTCCGAATTTGGAGCGACGTCCGTATTCACGCCGCGATAGAACGAAGCGAACGGGATGCCGAAGCCCTTGTAGATCTGCGGCATCTGCGAAAGTTGCCCCCAGCCGAAGGGGGAGTAGCCGGTCTTGCTGACGCCTCCGAGTTCCCTGGCCTGGCGGTGGCCGAGAAGGAGATTTCGCACCAGGGATTCGCCGCCGACGCAGAATTCGTCCGGCAGCACGTACCACGGGCCGACGAGCAGCCGCCCCGCCTTGATATGCTCGATCACCTCGTCCCGACGCTCCGGGCGAACCTCGAGATAGTCCTGCAGCGGAATAGTCTGCGAGTCCAGGTGGAATGACTTGAACTCCGGCTCCTTCTCGAGAATATCCAGCAGCATGTCCAGCATGTATA
>CAZKRK010000447.1:0-6251 GCA_964555035.1 uncultured Victivallales bacterium
CCGGTTTTTCTTGTTTTTTTCGACAGCTTTGGGAGGGTGAGTCACTAATCCTCTTCCTGGTAGGGGGTTAGCAGTCTCTCTGCCTTCTCCCCCGTTTTCCGGCCTTTCCGGTGGACGACTACGGCGACGACTACGATGGACGAGGGAACGCGATCCACTCGTGATCCGTAGTCGTCGCCGTCGTCGTCAACCCTCTCCCGCGTCTTCATTTCTTTCATTGAACTTCTTCAAGCACAGCACCGTGCCGTTTTCCAACGCGACGATGAGCTTACCGTAGGCGGCAATCATGCCGTCAAACACCGGCGGAGAGTCCAGCGACTGCTCCGCCAATGCCTTGCCGTCTTCCGCCGAAACCGACATCAGCACGGCCCCCTTTCGTCCTTCGAAAGCGGCATAAGGGTCCTTCTTGTCAAGAACGTCCGGCGGTCCTGCCACGAACAGCTTGTTTCTTGTTTTGACCATGGCCCTGATACGCAGTGGGAGGAAGGTCTGCCAGAGCGCCGGCTCGGCGCGCGAGTACCCAATCCCCTTGTCGGCGCCGAACGCTTTCTGATCCAACGGCCGCCTTTCCTTTCCCCTGTAGTGAAAGTCCGCTTGAGGCAGCCATTCGATCGGTTTCTTCGCGCCCTCTTCACCGTAGATCTGCGTCTTCGTGCGATTGCTGTCCGCGAAGAGCAAGTAGCCTTCTTTGCCGGGAAAAAAGAACCCACTGTGCACGTTTCGCTGGTAGAAGGCCTTTACCGCATACGTGTTCTCATCGTCAACGACCAGCAACTGGCCGGCCTTGGGCGACTGATAGGCGAGCTGGAATCCCGGCCAGCGACTCGAGTACATCCAGAACGTTCGGTTGTACCACGAGTCATCCAGCAGACCGGCCGTCGAAAAGACGTGCAGCCCGACGTCCTGTGCGCCTTTGGACGAAAGGATCGGGACATCGACCGTCTTCAGGTCTCTAGTGACTTTCTTCTGCCGCATGTAAATGTGGTCGCCCTCTGCTACCAAAACATCAACGTTGGCCCCCTGGCTGAAGAACGCCTTCTCCCTCACGCCCGGCTCCCAGTGAGGCCCCTTCACAGTGCCCTGATGAACAATCGCTCCCGTATCAGGGTCCAGGGCATACAGCCTGATGCCCCCGTCAAAATAGCCGGAACGCCCGGCCGCTACGTAGGCCTTGCCCTGCGTCAGCAGGACGCTGCCGTGGACCGGCCAGATCGATTCCAGCCGCTCGAATGCCAGGATCCTCCGTCGATTCACCGCCGCCAGAAACGTCCATACCTCTTCCCCGTCGGACGATCTCAAGCAATAGACACGACCATCCCTGGCACCGAAGAGAACTTTGCCCGCGAAGATCGTCGGCGGCGAATCGACGGCCCCACGCGCGGTGTAGGACCACACCTCCGCCCCGGAATCCAGGTCGAGGGCATAGAGTGTGTTGTTGTCTCTGCACGCGATATACACTCTTCCCTGCCAGGCAACGGGGGCAGTCAGGTGGCCGCCGAGTTTCCGGTTCCAGCCGGCGACAGGATTCGCCGAGACCTCCGTCGACGTGGCCCCCTTTCTCGCCGCGTCGTGCCGGAAAGTCGGCCATCCTTCACCGGTGTCCCCGGTACTCTCCTGCGTCTCGGCGGCTGTCCCGTATGCTCTCCCCTTCGTGAGCCTTGCGCTGTCGTCCACGGCGGGCTGACCATCGGCAGGCTCAGACGCCATCGCGGCAAACCCCAGGAACTTCGCGCCGGGCGAACAGAAACACTGGTCGGGTGGAACGTAGAGGAGACCGTTCGCCGGAACCATACCCAATTTGCACGCACCTCTGACCCAGTTGTGCTGGAGCTGGTTTCCCCCCTTAAGATCGAGAAACTCAGCCCCCTCGTACGAGGTGATGATATAGCGCGATGTTGCGATGTTGCGATAGCAACGGTGATGGTGTTCCGGGCTTCGCAGCTTGGGAGCAAAGACCCGTTTTTCGATCTTGCCGGTGAGGAGGTTCATCCCCAAAGCAAGCGCATCCTCACTGCTGATGTTCTTGCCTTTTTCGTCCTTGGAACTCAGCCCCGCATAGACCAGATCCCCAATCACAAACAGGTCGACACTTTCAGCTCCCCGTAGCATCCCGGTTTTTCGCGACCACATGGTGGCGCCCGTCGCGGGGCTCATTGCCGAAACCGTCCCGTTTCCCAGAAGTACAACGGCAGTCTCCACCGCCACCATCGTCTTGATCCCTTTCCCGGGGGCTTTGCCGCGCCACAGTTCCTTCCCTGTGTCCAACTCCCATGCCACGACCTGGTTGCCCTGCACACCGAAAAGTCTCCTTCCTGCCGCCGCGTGCCTGAATGCAGACTTGGCAGGCCCTGCCTTCCGCCACTTGACGAACAACTTCCGGGAATCCACGGCCACGAGCGACGGCGTCTCGCCACCCGTTCTCGCAAACACGATTCCACCGTGCACGAATATCTCCTTCGTGTTCTCGGTGCCTTTCACGGTTTTGATGAGTCTTCCCGTGGCCGCGTCCAGAACCGAGAGTGGCGCATCGTAGCTCAGGGTTACGTAGAGCCTGTCACCGTCAACCACGAGACGACGCTGATTGTCGCCGGGAACGGCAACCCTTCCCGCCCGGACCTCGAGCCAGTTCTTCCCCTCCCACTTGTCCAATGCCCACTCGCGCCATCCCCATTTCTCAAGCGGCTTTTTCCACAGGAGCTTCCCATTGAAGGCGTCGCGTGCATGGATCGCCCAGCGGTCCGGCAGGCGTTCATCCACAATCCCTATCGGGCCTTCATCGAATATGTAGAATATCCGACCGTTATCCGTGACCAACGACTGGACACCGGAAGGGGTTTCGTGAGTCCGCAACCACAGCGGGTCCGCAACCCACTTGATCCGAGTGGGGGGACCGACGCGGGAATCCCGTGCAACCGCGTTGTTCCCCGCATCGTGAAGAAAATGGGTCCAGGAGTCTATCTCATCCGGGACAGGCTTGCGGTACGCCGTCCAGGCCCCGGACGATGGCGAATTGAGATTGGGGTTGTCAAACCTGCGTGCATTGCCAAAGCCGTCCCTGGCCGGCGAGGAACGCTTGGGGACAACGACCGCGCCGCCGGGGGCCAGTACGCGCACGACTTCCTGTTCCGATGCCCGGTTCGGCCCGGAAACCGCTGCCGTGAGGACGACCAGGTTGACGAGCTCGTCCGCGTACGGCAGCGTGGCGGCCGTCCAGTGCTCGAACGTCACCTTGCCGTGCAGCCCGAGCGACTCCGCGTGTTTGCGGGCCTTCAACACGTTGTCGAGATCCGCGTCGAGGCCGTGGACGATATAGCCGTCATTCACATGGAGGGCAGAACTCAGTGTGCCGTCGCCGCACCCGACATGCACCACGAGCCCTCCCTTGATCCCCGCGGCGTTCAGGATGTCCGTCGCCGGCTTCGCAGGCGAGACGCCGGCGTATGCCAGCAGAACCGTTGTCAGTGAGATCGCGAATTTGCACATATTGGCCCGCCTTTCGTTCGGTTCGGGGCGATGGGACCGAACAGAGTCCTCGACCTCTTCTCGGTAGTGTCAGATGCCGCTCTCCATGCCGCCCGACTACTTTGCCCAGCACTCAACAGCGCCGTTCTTGAGCGCCACGAAAACCCTCCCGTTGGCCGCCGACATTCCGTCGAAAACCGGGGGGGCGTCCAGCTCGCACTCCGACAGCGTCTTGCCGTCGCCGGTCGAGATTACTCGCATGCTGACACCTCGCTCACCCTTGAAGGCTGCCAACGACGCCGCCTCGTTGTCGTAAGCAAGCAGTCCGGCGCTCTTCTTTCTAAGGTCCGGGGGGCCGGCGACAACCAGCTTGCCGTCGGTCAACACCATGGCGCGAACGATTAGCGAGTCCTTCAGTGACCAGGTAGGCGAGGGTTTCGCCGGCTTCTTGACCGGTGGTGCTTTGTCCGCCTGCTTGCCCTTCTTTGGCCTTCTCCTCTGGCCACGCCCACCCGTGACCATCATGACCTTCTTGCAGCCGAAAAGACGATAGGTATCCTCCCGGTGTCCGGTAGCCGCTGCCTTGACCGCCGTGCGGCCGTAACCGTATGCGTTGCTTTCGTCAAAACACAAGATTCTGCCGAATGTTGTTTCGTTGCCCGATGCCCAGCCACCCCAACCGGCGCGAACATTGGTCCCCAGCAACCAGTAGGAGCGCACGAACCACTCTTCGCCCAGGAACCCATGAATGCCGAAAAGGTGGGGCTGGTCCTTGGCCCCCTCCTTGAGATCGGCGTCGAAACGTTCCTGCTTCATGAAGATGTTCCGGCCGTCGCCCGACAGGATGTCGGTGTTCACGCCGGCCATGTCGAAACCACCCTCCGGCCCAAGCTGCTTACCCGTTTCCGGATCGAAGTTGGAGACGACGTTCCTGGTCAGCACCTTGCCGCTCGCCGGGTCCATCTTGTAGAAAACGATCCCGCCGTCCAGGTAGCTGTTGCGGCCGGCGGTGACGTAGAGAGTATCGTCCTGAACCAGGACCGAACCGTGAACCGGCCAGGCCGACTCCAGTTGCCCGTACGAGCAGACCGTTTTTTCCGTCGGCGCCGCCAGGAACTCCCATACCAAGGCTCCGTCCGCGGCCCGGAGGCAAGTGACGCGGCCGTCCGCCGAGCCGAAAACGAGCATGCCGTTGAAGAAGGTCGGCGCGCTGTCGATACGGCCACCCGCCGTATAGTGCCACCTGGGCTTGCCCGTGTCGGCGTTCAGGGCGTGCACGGTGTGTGCGTCGACCTGGGCGACATAGGTCGTTCCGTCGACGCTGACCGGCTGCGTCAGACGTCCACCAAGCACTGCGGACCAGGACTTCCCGAGCTTCGGCGGCAACGTCGTCTTGACCGATCCGCTACGCGCGGCATTCTGCCGGTGCATGGGCCAGTCGGAGGGACCCACAGGTTGCCCCGCCGATGTCTGCTCGCCGTAAGCAGACCCTTTGATCAGCCTCTCAGACTTCCAAAGCTCCGGGCTCGCGGCAGTCAGCTCGCGTTTGGGCCCGGCGGCGAAGAACCCTTGGACCTTGACTTTGTTGAAGCATCCGCAGGCGTCGGGCGGGGCGTAGAGCATGCCGTTGGCCGGCAGGATGCCGTACTGGCATGTCCCTCGAATCCAGCTATTGTTGACGACCCAACCCTTCTCGAGATCCACGACTTCGATCCCGGACCGCCCGGTAAACATGTAGTTGACCGAGGCCTTGTTGCGGTAGCAACGGTGGTGCGCCATGCCCACTCTGTCGCCCACGGACCGGATTCTGTCTCTCGCCTTGCCGCTTTTCAGGTCGTAGCCCTGCCAGGCGGCGCCCACGTACACGGTGTCTCCGACCACGAAAACGTCAACGGCCGCGTTGTAGTCTTCGGAGCAGGGCATGGACCAGAGCTCTTTGCCGTCGGCAACTGAATAGGCCACCAACAGGCAGGCTGCCTTTCTTGGGTAACCGGATTCGTTCCAGCCGTGCACTCCCCACTCGATCTTGTCCGTGGCGGCACATGACTGCGGGTCCGTCGAGCCCCTCTTGGGAACGCGGTCGGCGACCAGCAGGATGTCGTCGGTGGCCACTACCGTCGGGCTGGCGAAGGACATCCGCCGCGCCATGGTGGGCCGTTTGACTTCCCATACCTCTTTACCGCTCTTCGCATCCAGGCGCCCAACACCGTTGATGTCCTGGTAGAAGACACTGCCTTTCCTGACAGTCAGGGACGTCGGCAGCAGAAAATCGGTTCCCGTGAAATCCCTCCGCCAGAGCCGTTTGCCGTTTGCCGCGTCATATGCCGCAATGTAGCGGTACTCGGTCGGCTTGGGCTCGTCTCTTTCAAAGAACCCGCCGCCCTTGCGATGCACTTCCGAGGTCCCCACCGCAAGGTAGACAATGCCGCCGTCGATGGCGATTTCCTCCGTGCGCTCCGAGCCTTTGAGGGTCATCAAGGTCTTGCCCGTGGCCGCATCCAAAACGCTGACAGGCGCGTCGAGGCCGAGCGTCACGTAGACCTTGTCGCCTACTGCCGCCAGACGTCGCGTAATGTGAACCGGCCCAGCACGGAAATGGCGCAGGTGATCGCTCCACAAAGGAATGTTCCTCTTCCAGAGCAGCTTGCCGTTGAACGCATCACGGGCGATGAGTTTCCAGTCCCCCCTGTATCGGATCGACACCAGCGGCGCTTCGTCGAAGATGAAGAACACTCTCCCTTTAGTGACTCACCCTCCCAAAGCTGTCGAAAAAAACAAGAAAAACCGGC
>CAZKRK010000448.1:0-6240 GCA_964555035.1 uncultured Victivallales bacterium
TTGCTCGTAACGGCGGAGGACCGCCGTCTCCAGGGGCTTTTCGGACACCCTCTAGCTACTTCGCGCCCCGTTCGCGCATGTTAGCGCCTCCGCGGCTCAAAAAGCCAGTAAGATGCGCCCCCTCATTCACTCCATCCGTGCCACGTCGATCTGAACGGCACGTTCGTCCCGCGCGGAAACGCCCCAGCCGCGGGCAACCCGATAGCCGGGTACCCACACAATCTCTCCGCCGCACTCGAAGACGGGGGCCGCATCGCGCAGGCTGAGCGGGACCTTGGCGTCGACAAAGACATCCTGGAGTTTGCGCGACCCCTTCATGCCCATCGGGCGCATGCGGTCGCCGGGAATCCACGAACGCACGTAGAGCGCCTTGCGACCGACGCGCTCTCGCGACAGCGACGCGAATGCCGGCAGCTCGCCGATGCTGCGCCAGACGTCACGACGGACGCCGGGCGCCACGTGGACCGCCACCCGCAAGCCCAGCTCGGGTACGGCCGTCTCACCCGAGAGGCGCACTCGTGTCCTGACCTCTCGACCACCGCGCTGCGAGGCTCCGGTCCGCAACGCAAGGGCGCCGTATTCCCGCACAACCGCGCCGCCCTCCTTCAGCGGCGCTTCGCCGCTGCCGGCCCCGCTCTCGCTCAACTTGAGAATGCGGTCTACGACCTCGAAGTCCACGATCTCGGGCGCGACTCCCGACTCAACCAGCCAGGACCTGACGATGCGCCGGCGCGCGGCAAGGGGCTGTGCGCGCAGGTTGCCCGCATCCAGCCGTCCGTCGGCTCCGCAACACGCCTCGCGTAACCCGTGCACCAGCGTGTCCAGCCACGCGTCTTCTTCCGCACAAATCCGTGCCGTTCGGCAGAGCGCCGTCTCGATGCCGGGGTTGAACCGCTCGGCAATCAACGGCAGCAGCTCGTGCCGGACGCGATTGCGCAGAAAGCGGACCTCTGCGTTCGACGCGTCCTCGCGCCACTCGACCCCCCTCCCGCGCAGATAGTCGCGCAGTGCCGCGCCCGACACGTCAAGCAGGGGACGGACAACGGTTGTACCGTTGATGGTCGTCTTCCTCGGGATTCCCGCCAGGCCGCGGAGGCCGGCGCCGCGCATGAGCTTCAGGAGCACCGTCTCGGCCTGGTCGCCGGCGGTATGGGCCGTCGCCACGACCGTCGCACCGCACCGGCGCGCCGTTTCGGCAAGGAACGCGTAGCGCGCCTCCCGCGCCGCCATTTCCAGCGACACGGCCCGCCGGCGCGCCATACGTCGCACGTCGCTCCGTCCGACGACGACCGGCAGCTCCAGGCTTTCCGCAAAGCGCGTTACCAATGCCGCATCGGCTTCGGCAGCCGCGCCCCGCAGGCAGTGGTTGAGATGGCCCACGGTCAGACAGATTCCGAGCCGCGCGCGCGACCGCGCAAGCAGCGAGAGCAGGCACACGGAATCGGCGCCGCCCGAAACCGCAACCAGCACGTGGTCGCCTCGTTTCACAAGACCGTGACGGCGAATGGCGTTCTGGACTTCGCGGAGCATCGTTGGCGATCGGTTAATTGGTCAATTGGTTGGTTGGTCAACTGGGTCATTGGTCAATCGGGTCATTGGGGTGGCGTGGGCGGCTGTTTTTGCTCAAGTGCCTCCGGAGTCCGTCCAAATGGCCAATAGCCAATGGCTGGTGGCCGACGGCGCCAGCCGAAACGCTTTTCGGACGGCGTCGTGTCAATCCCTCGCCGGGGCGGGAATCGTATCGACGCCACCCATGTAGGGCACAATCGCCTGCGGCAGCACTATCGATCCGTCGGCCTGCTGCCCGTTTTCGATAATTGCCACCATCAAGCGCGGCAACGCCACCCCGGAACCGTTCAGGGTATGAACGAAGTCGGGCTTGCCGCTTTCGCCGCGGAAACGAATGTTGGCGCGGCGCGCCTGGAAGTCCTCGAAGTTGCTGCACGACGAGACTTCAAGCCAGCCGTTCTGACCCGGCGCCCAGAGCTCGATGTCATAGCACTTGGCCGCGGCGAAGCTGATGTCTCCCGAGCAGAGTTCGAGCACGCGATAGCTAAGACCGAGACGCTGCAGCACGTCTTCTGCGTTGGCGAGAAGGGACTCCAGTTCGTCGTAGGACGTCTCCGGCTTCACGAACTTGACCATTTCCACCTTGTCGAACTGGTGCACGCGGATCATGCCGCGCGTATCCTTGCCGGCTGCACCCGCTTCACGGCGGAAACAGGCGGAATAGGCCGTGAGGTAAACGGGCAAGGTCTGTTCGATGATCTCGTCCATGAAGTAGTTCGTGACGGGTACCTCTGCCGTCGGAATCAGCCACAGGTCGTCACCGTCCATGCGGTACATGTCGTCGGCCATCTTGGGCAGCTGCCCCGTGCCGGTCATCGCCTGGGAATTGACGAGCACGGGCGGCCACACTTCGCGGTAGCCGTGCTCGGCGATGTGCAGGTCGAGCATGAAAGATATCAGCGCCCGCTGCAGGCGCGCGCCCAACCCGGCCATGAGCGGAAAACCGGTGCCCGCCATGCGCGTGGCACGCGGAAAATCGAGAATACCCAACAGCTCGCCCAGCTCCACGTGGCTTCTGGGCTCGAAGTCAAATTCGCGCGGCTCGCCCACGGTCTTGATCACGCGGTTGGCAGACTCGTCCGCACCCACGGGAGTCGTCGGCGACGGCACGTTCGGCAAGGTCAGCAGCGTCTCGCGCAGCGTCGCTTCCACCTCGTGAACCCGTGTGTCCAGGCCGCCAATGCGCGCTCCCATTTCGCGGACCGCTGCCTGGACTTCGGTGGTATCCTGTCCCTGTTTCTTGAGCGCGCCGATCTCCCTGGACTTGCGGTTTCTCTCGCTCTTGAGCTGTTCGACCTCCGTCAGCAGCGCCCGGCGTTGCGCGTCGAGCTCGAGCACGGCATCGACCGCGGCCGCATCGCCGCCCTTGTTGGCGATACCCAGGCGCACTTCGTCCGATTTCTCGCGTATGCGTTTGATGTCAAGCATGGTGTCCCCCGTGAGTAACTCATTGCCGCTTTGTGACCCTTTGTGACCGAACATCGACGCCGGGTCAAGTCACTTCACTTCCGGCTCGTCCTCGATCACCAGGCTGAGACCTTCGAGCTTGTAGACCTGGCCCTTGACTACGTTGACCAGGACGGTCTTGGTTCCCGTCTCCTCGTCCGTGATTGTCACCCTCAGGGGACGGTCTTCCTTGACTTCCGGCGCCTCTTGCTCCTGCTCCTCCTCCGGCTTGATCTCCGAGAGCATCTGAACAGTCTCGACGATGACGGCATCCTCGCGCTCTTCCCCCTCGTCTTTCTGGCCGATGAACCTGTAGACACGACGCGTACTTACGTTGAGCAAATCGCGGAACGCTTCGGATTCGTGGTGGCAGTACATCGAGTCAAAGGTGAAACCCGTCTTGGGGTCCTTGACCGTGAAGCGGCTGAATCCCTTGCCGCGCAGCCAGCTCTGGGTCGTCGCCTTCAGACCTGTGGAAGCGTCGAACTCGCCGACCACGGCCACGCGTGAGCGATCACGAATCGAACCGATTGCCGCGCGCAGGAACTGCGGCGAGTATTCCTTGCGCGTCTGCGCCGAAGCCGGGGCGCCCGTTCCCGCCAGAATGACCAGGGCAATCCACGTCACGTACTGTCGTTTCATCTGCTTCTCCTCGATATGCTCGCCGTACCGTCAAATATCGAACAGAAGGAACAGGCGAACGGAAGAAATGTCGAAGGGATTCTCTCATTTCCTTCGACGTTCCTTCTGTTCGCCTGTTCCTTCTGTTCATCATTCATCATTCGTCTCCCCACGCGTCGCCGCATACCTTATAACGGGCGCCGGTCACGGCCAAGAACGAAAGGCCGTTGCCTCCGCGGTGAGGGTCCCATCGTTTCCTTGCCGACGCGCGCCACCTGTCATATTGTTCACGGCATCTCAAGAGGATCGCTTTTATGAAACGGTTATTCCCCGTTCTGCTCTGGCTCTTTTTTGCCGTGTCCGCGCGCGGGCAGGATGAATTTGACAAGGCTGCACGCCGGCGAAACAAGGCCGCCGCGGAAGCAGCCTATCGGCAGAACCTGGAGACGCACGGCGCCTCGCCGGATATGCTGGTGCTGCCGGGACTCCTGGCGGACCGCGGGGCCAAACGCGTGACGGTCTGGGGCGAAGCCACGGGCACCGAGGGCGGCACGACCGCGGAGTTTTTTCTGATCGGCGCGACCAGCGGGCACGGCTACGAAGCGCTGGCAGTCTCGTTCGCGAAGGCGGGCGACGTTCAGAAGGGGCTGGAGTTCATCGGCATGAAACCGGGCCGGTCCGTGGATTACGCCAACCTGCAGTTCTGGCCCAAGGGCGAACGCGTCATCATGTCTATCCAGCCTCAACACGAAAGCTGGACCAATGGGACGATGCGCGTGGAAGACATGATGAAGGACGTGAACTCCGGCAAACCCATGCCGCGCACCGGCCTGGTCTTTACCGGCTCGCCCCTCGTCCCGTCCGAAACAGACCCCACCACGCAGATCCACGCCGCCGACAAGTTCGAGCCCAACTCACTGGCGTCGAACTACAACGAACCACAAACCGTGCTGGATGTGCCGCGCAAGGCGCCCCAGAACGACGTTTACAATTCGCTGAGCGTCAACCCGGACTACGCGTTGCCGGGCGGCGCGCCGCTGCGCATAGTGTTCGAGCCCGAGTACAAGGACGACCGGAGACGGGTGATGGACCTGGCCCTGGAAACAGTCGTCAAGGACGGTTCGCGCGGCGAACAGCTTGGCGACGTCCTCTTCAACCTGCGCTGCCTCAACGCGGGAGGTGACAATCCGGAGCAGGGCGGGCTGGATGCAAAGGGGATGATCGAGAAGCTGCGCGACTGCGTCGATTCCGGCCGGGACCCGTTTGTAGCGCTCAAGCCGGCGGACGCGCTCTCGCTACGGGTTGTGACGGACCTGGCACGGATCCTCGGCGCGCTGGAGGGGGAGAAAGGCATCCGCGTCGAACCACCGGGCAAACACGGCATATACTACCAGGCGTTCACCTCCGAGGAGAAGTTCCGCGTGCGCAACCGTCGGCCCGGCGAGGCCTGGGAGCTGCACATTCGTGACTGCGGAGCGAAGAACAGCCGCCTGACGGCAAAGCTGGTCAAGATCAAGCTGACGTGGGACGACACGGGCGGAATCGGGGCCGAAGCAACCGACATCCCTCTGGCAGGACCGGAAGAACTACCCAAAGCTCTCGCGAAACACGGCCCGGGCTTGCCGGTGATCCTGGTCTTTACGGACGCTACGGTGACATACGGCGGTCTGCTGTCGTACCTGACACCGCGGGTGCTCTCCACCCACGGCACGATCCACGTGTACCTCGGGGATGTGGGGGAGTGAAGAACTCTCAACCTGAAGGGAGCAGTTACCGGTAACTGCCGTTCGTTTGTCCCGCGCGCCCCGGAATCAGGGCTCTTCGGGACGGCTGAGGGAACTCCGGGTCTGCAAGTCCGCAAGGGAGGGGTCGCGGACCTCGAGATCCTGGCCGTAGCATTTCATGGACTCGCCGATCTTGTCGCGGACGTCATGTACGGACAGATCTCTGCGTTCCTCGTAGGGCTTGCTCAAGGTCCCGTCGGGGCGAAAGAGCGAGATGTAGCTCTCCATGAGCAGCGAACGTTTGAGGCGGGCCACGAGCTCCAGTTTGTTCTGCTTCAACGCAAAACTGCTCCACCCCGCCCCCGAGAACTTCGCTTCACCTGCTCCTGCCGTTGCCGTATCCGACCGGTCTCCCCCGAGGTTTGCCACGAGCTCGTCCTTTTCGGGTCTCTTCTCCACACCCTTGTCTTTGCTCTCGGGAGCGTGCTGCTCTTCAGCCTTGGTGTCGCCGACGATATTGAAGCGGACTCTGACGGGCTTGGGCTTGACGGGAGCAGCTCCGCCCGGGGTCACGCTTACGTATGTGGCAACGCCGTTCTCTATCTCGACGAGAGTTCGCCCGAAGAACATGACCGACCCGCGCGCCGTCTTTGTCTCGCGTTCCGGGGGACCCACGGATGCGACGATCTCGGCGCGAGTTTGCCCCTCTTTCACACCACGGGCGCCGGCAGTGCACGCCAGGCAGCACAGGATTGCCACGGCAAAACCGGTCGCTCTAGTCATCCACATGTACTTCATCACACTTTCCTTCCCACACCCTACTTCCGAACGATCCTACCACTTTTGCCGTTACGCGTCAAGGGCTTGGGTCAGGTTCTCT
>CAZKRK010000449.1:0-6230 GCA_964555035.1 uncultured Victivallales bacterium
TCACCTTGTTGTAATCCCGGCTTTGCCCATGGAGATCCCGGAAGCGATCACGCACGTAGCTCTCGATCTCGGGCGTAACTTTTCGCACGGCGCCCTGGCCGGAAAAGGCATCCCGGATGCGGTCCAGATCTCCGCTCTTCAAGGCCCGCCCCCATCGACGCAGTGTGCTGCGCGCTGCCCCGAAGCGATCCGTCAGCCTCTGTCCCGACACCCCAGCGTTATGCAGCCGCGCCAAAAGCATCTTGAAGGTCGGATCTTCCCGTCGATGCGGCACCTTCTCCAGCAGCGCCATCCCCAGAAAAACGAACAGTTCATCTGAAGAATTCGGGTCCGTTGACATAGGGCAGTGCAGTCTAGATGCGTAATATATTGATGTTGAATATATTTGCGGAAAATGGTGAACAGCTCGCACATGTTCTGTTTTTCTCTTCAGCATGAAGACAAAGCGAGGCTGGCGTGGGTTTCCGGACGCGAAGGCCCTCTCGGAAGTGTCGGTCAGGCTGATTCAGCCTGAGGAGTGCAAGAAGTGGGGCGAAGTCGTTAGGAAGCATCACTACCTTAAGGGGCCGCTGATGGGGCCCACGCTGCGTTATGTGGCGGAGTTGAACGGAAAATGGGTGGGGCTGTTGAGCTACGGTCAGGCGGCCTACCATTTGCGGGATCGGGATGAGTGGATCGGGTGGACGGATGTGCAGCGGGGGCGACGGCTGAGTCTGATAGCTCAGAACACGCGCTTTGTGCTGCTGCATGATCGCGGGCAGTTTCCGAATCTGGCCTCGCGGATATTGTCGTTGAGCCTGAAGCGACTGAGTTGCGACTGGCAGGAACGCTACGGCAATCCGATTGTGGCGGTAGAGACCTTCGTGGACCCGGAGAGATTCTCCGGCGGATGCTATTCGTGCGCGGGTTGGGAGCGGCTGGGACAGAGCCGTGGATTCGGCCGCAGCCGCAAAGACTTCTATCAGCAGCATGACCGGCCCAAGGAACTATGGGGCAAGGTGCTGCAACAGCGAGGTTTTCGCAGTCTGAAAAGCAAGAGACTGCCGCAGCGGCTGCGGGCGTATGAGACCGACTGGCGAACCTGTCCGTTTGGAGAGAAGAGCGTGGGGGCACTGTTTGATCTGTTCAGCGAAACGAACGACCACCGCGCCCGAAAGGGACGGCGCTACCGGATTGAGACGATGCTGAGCATCATCGCCTTGGCGACCGCCTGCGGGTATGAGGGCAGCCGGGCGATTGCCTCCTTTGCCGAAAAACTCTCGGATCGGCAACGCCGACGCCTGCGTTGCCGACGCTACCGGCGCACGGGTAAGTACGAAGTGCCGAAGGAATCCTGCATGCGCAACTTCCTCAACGAGGTGGACGTGGAAGAGGTGGAGAACGTCCTGGCCACATGGATGGAAACGCTTGATCCGCAGGAGTTGAGCTGCATAGCTGTCGACGGCAAGACGCTGAAGGGCACGGCCAAGCGCGATGAGAACGGTGAGAAGAAGGGGGCGCTGCATCTGGTCAGCGCGGTGGCGCATGGAAACGCCCGTCTGTTTGCGCAGGAATCGGTGGACGGTAAGAGCAACGAGATTACCGCGGTCAAACGCCTTATCAAGCGCTTCCCTCACTTGAACGGGATTGTCATAACCGGCGATGCGATGAATGCGCAGCAGGAAATTGCCCGATTGATCGTGCAGGAAAAAGGGGGGCCTTCAACCTGCGGGTGAAGGACAACCAACCCACTGTCCTTGCCAACACCCAACGGCTGTTGGCGCCGCTGCTCAAACACCCTCCGATGGTTGAAAACGTCGACCACCATGGTGACCGTATCGAAATCCGCCGCTTGTGGTGTCGCTCGACGAGTCCTGAAGAAGTGGGCTTCTACGGTGCGATGCAAGTTCTGGCGGTCGAACGTGAAGTCATTCCGAAGGGCTCGGGCGTCAAGGAATCCCGCGAGATCAACTATGCACTTTGTTCACTGGAGCCTCTGGAGGATGCCCACGCCAATGCGGCCATGCGGCTGTGCACCTATCGGGGGCACTGGACGATAGAGAACAAGAGTCACTACCGTCGGGACCGTACCTATGATGAAGACCGCAACCCGACGCGAAACAAGAACGCCGCACGGGTGATGGCGGCCTTCAAATTGCTGGCCATCTTCCTATGTGAAACAGGCGCCCACCGACCGGCAAACACGCGGGACAAGACCCTGCCTGAGTTCCATCGTTTCTGCAGCATCAACGGCGTCGACGCGGCCATCGATTGGTTCAAAGCTCGTCGCAATCCCCTCCAAGCCTAAGCCCCGCACTCGTTGCCTTCGCCCTACGAACGCAGCACACAGGCTTGCTCTGCCCACACCATCCCCATGTGCAACAATCACGGCGTCGGCAACGTGCGGATCCAACGCCGCGCCTGCCATTCTCCCTCCCCCAGTGCGCACATCCCCCCACCGGAGACAACCTGCGGCGGTCTCTGGTCGCCCCTCTCAGCCCATGAACGGAGAACTGCGCAGCCCTGCCGGTCACGCCCCCTTCTCCGCAAACTCGTTGACTTTGGGGCGGGATCGTCGCAGAATCGGTAACCGAGGCGGGGGAGTGCGCTCACTCAGTTGCCGCACCCTCGCGGACTCAGGGTGGAGATAGTCTGATGCGCGATCGGAAGCGGAATTCCAGCCGGGCAGGGCTGGAGATGGTCGAGTATGCCGTTATGGGCGGACTTGTGGTCGCCGGGCTGGTGGTCGTGGTGTTCTTTTTTGGAGGGACGATTCGCCAGAGGTTCGGTTCGGTTGACCGCGCCATAGTCGGATCGGCAGGGACGGCGGTGGAAACCGCCGCCGACCAGGGCTCCACCGCGCAGCGTTCCGTCAAGTCCGGCGGCAACCGTGCCGACGGATGGGAAGCCTCCGGCGGCTCGCAGTCCTCGGGAGGGGCGGCCGGTGACGGGCACAGCGCCGCGGGATCGGAAGACGGCTGGAGGGCACGGAAGAATTCCCAGGGGTGGAGAGCTGCGCCGGAGAGCGAGGCCGCCGGAAGCAGACGCGACACCGAGAATGCGTCGCACTGGTGGATGCTGGCCCTGGTCATTATCCCGGTTGTGATATTCGCCGTGGTGATGTTGAGAAGAGAGCTGCGAGAGAAGCGGCCGACACGGTGAGTTGGTCAATTGGTTCATTGGTCAATTGGCTAGTTGGTTGATTGGTTCCCTGGCTCTGCAAAAAGGGGCGTGAAAACAAGAGTTGTGAGGGGAGGGATCGGTCTTCAGTGGGCCGGATTTTCAAAACGGCCGAGAGAGAGTTTTGCATAACGGGGAGAATGGGCAGCCACCCGGCGGGGGATTTGCAATCCGGCCGATAGAGAGTTGAGCATACCGTCGAGAATGGACAGCCTCCGGGCGGGCTATTCTCCTGTCATGCTCGCCACTCTCTCGGCCGGATTGCAAATCCGGCCCACGTTTCGCCGCACATGTCATGAGTTGCAACGTGAAGAAAAGAGCGTCCCATCTCCGCAAAGCTCTGCTGGCCGCCGTCGTTCTGCTGCCGCTGCACGCGCTGTGGGGCGACGAGGAAGCGGTCGCCACCAACCGCCCGCTCTCCTTCGCGGAAGTCACGGGCATCCAGGGCAAAGTGCTGGCCCTGCTGGAGCGTGCCGCTCCCGCCACCGTCAAAGTTGGCGGCGGTTCGGGCGTTATCGTTGACGAGGAAGGGCACGTTCTGACAGTCGCCCACGTGGGACGCAGGGCGAATCGTCCCATACGCATCACGCTCGCCGACGGGACCGAGCTGCGGGGCAAGACCCTTGGGAACAACGACAAAGTCGACGCGGGGGTCGCCAAAGTAACCGGCAGGGACGATTGGACTCACACGCCGATGGGGGATTCCGATCGCCTGAAGGTCGGCGACTGGTGCGTCGCGCTTGGCTACCCCGTCAGCTACAAGGCCGGCGAACCCGCCGCGGTCAGGGTCGGCCGCGTGCTGGCGATCCGCCCGCACGCCATCATCACCGACTGCACCATCATGGGCGGCGATTCGGGCGGACCGCTGTTCAACCTGGACGGCGAAGTAGTCGGCATTGCCACCAGGGCTTCCGGCCCCCCCGCCTTGAATCTGTATGTGCCCATAAACGAATTCACGGAAGCGTGGGATAAGTTCCTGGCGGGCACGGACTGGCATGGATGCCGTCACGACGAAGAGGAACAGCCCGCTCATGCCTACCTGGGGATAGGCCCGACCGACAATGTACGCAGCGCCGAAATCGGCCGCGTCTTCGAAGATTCGCCGGCGGATAAGGCCGGTCTGCGCACCGGAGACACCGTGACCGCGGTCGACGGGGCGGATGTTGCCTCCTACACCGAAATCCTGCCCCTCATGCTCAGAAGAGAGCCGGGCGACGAGGTCGAGATTGCCGTGCGAAGAGACGATGCCACGGTTGTTTTGAAGGCCACCCTCGGGGAGGTCGAAGAGTGACTCCCGCACGCTCGACTGCAAAGCGGCGCACCTTCGCTCCCGCGGTTGCCTTCCTGGTCGCTGCCGCGGCGCTCCTCGCCCAGGAAGAGGACCAGGCGCCGGGCGAGATGCCCAACACACTCGACCGCGGCCACATGTTCTGGATAGGCGAGACGCTGACGAAGTACGCGCCGGACGTCCTTGCGGCATTCGCCCCGGTCATATCCAACGCGACGCCCTCCGTAGCGACAGTCCTGTCCGACGGCGAGCCGGTCGCGCTGGGAACGGTCGTTGCCGGCGACGGTCTGCTGCTCACCAAGGCCAGCCGGCTCGACGGCGAAGGGACAACCTGCCGGCTGCCGGACGGTCGCCACCTGCAGGCCGCGATCCTGGCCAGGAACGACGCACAGGATCTCGCATTGCTGAAGATCGCCGCAACGAACCTGACGCCGGTTGCCTGGCACGAGGGCGACGCTCCCGCGGCCGGTCACTGGATCGTCACACCCGGCGTCGGCAACGTGCCGGTCGCGGTGGGCGTAGTGAGCGCGGCGCCCCGCTCGTGGCGAATGCGCAGACGCGACAAACCGCGCGGCTTCCTCGGCGTGCAGCTCGAACCGGGCGAGAGCAACACGGTACGCGTCGTGCGCGTCATACGCGGACTGGCAGCGCAGGAAGCCGGCATCGAGGCAGGCGACATCGTCACGAACGTTGACGAAGAAGAAATGGACTCCGTCGAACGGCTAATCCGCAAAGTCGGCGGCACACCGCCGGATACGACGATCGCCGTGGGGCTGCGCCGCCGCAACGAGAGCCTCTCCGTCAATGCCACCCTGGGGACAATGCCGGTCTTTTCCCACGAGCTGCGCTGGGGCGGAGGCCCCTTCAGCGAACGCCGCTTCGAGTTTCCCAGCGTCCTGCCGCACGACACCGTACTGTTGCCGGACCAGTGCGGCGGACCGCTGCTGGACATGGAAGGACGCGCGGTCGGCATCAACATTGCCAGGGCATTGCGCGTAGCTTCTTATGCGCTGCCCGCGCCGGACGTCCGGCGCGTACTGGCAGAGCTCAAGGCGCAAGCGCCCGCCGGCGTGGAGGTCAGCGCGGAACTCATCGGTGGCGATCGTACCGCTGTCGTGCCCGCCGACACGGAAGAAGACGCGCCGGAACCCAATCCCGAGGACGACGCCGATGCACGGCTCGTAGCACTCTGGGTCAAGGCCGTGCATGACGCCGATGCGGACGCCATCGCCGACTTGACCGAGAAGCTCATCCGGCGCTACCCGAAACGCAAGGCCCACTTCCTGGTGCGTGCGGCCGAGGTCTTCCTGGCGGTGGTGCACGACCACGACCGCGGCTACGAAATCGCCGACCGGCTCATGGCCGGCGAGGTCCGCGCCGACGCGGAGCAGCTGAACGAACTGTCATGGTTCATCTTCACGGACGACCGGCTGAAAACGCGGGACATCGAGCGCGGGATGAAACTGGCGCGGTTGGCCGTCAAGCGCAGCCGCGGTCGCGACGCCGCCATTCTCGACACGCTGGCCAGGGGACACGTCGAACAAGGCGACCTTGACGACGCGATCAAGACCCAGAAACGGGCCCTGAAACGTGCCAGGGGATCGACGCGGCTCGCAATCAAGGAGACGCTCGACCGCTACACGCGGGCGCGGCACAGGCTGTGACCTCCCCTACTTAGACCCCATCCGAAAAGCCCCTGGAGACGGCGGTCCTCCGCCGTTACGAGCTAATGTGAGTGCACGTGGTGAAACAAAGGAGGAACTTCGTTCATTTCTGTTTCCGT
>CAZKRK010000450.1:0-6219 GCA_964555035.1 uncultured Victivallales bacterium
CCGCGCGTACATGCTCGACGCCCTGCGGGAAGCCAACCGAAAGCTGCATCCATGAATCGAATACGTTTAGATGGCGCGTGGGAGCTGCAGGGTGCTGCGCACAACGAAACGATGAATCCGGCCGGGGAGTGGATTCCCGCGACCGTTCCGGGCGATGTGCACGTCGACCTGATGACCGCCGGCAAGCTCGACGAGATGTACTATGGCGACAACATCGCGAAGAACTCGTGGACGACCGAATCGGCGTGGTGGTATCGGCGCGAGTTTTCGGTCGATCAGCTCGACACCGTCACGGAGCTGGTCTTCAAGGGAATCGACACCGTGGCCCGAGTCTTCCTTAACGGCGAGGAGATCGGCCGCACGGAGAACATGTTCCGTGAATACCGTTTCGACGTCTCTGACAAGCTGAGGGTCGGCAAGCCCAACACGGTGACCGTCTGTATCGAGCCGATCTCGATCGTGATGAAGCAACACGACGCCGAGCCCTACTTCTCCTGCTTCAACGACCACCGCATTTTCATGCGCAAGGCGCAGTGCCACTTCGGGTGGGATTGGGCGCCCAACTGCCCCGGCACGGGCATCTGGGAGGACGTGTGGATCGAAACCTACGACGAAATCTGTCTCGACGGCCTGCATATTCATACATCCTGCGACGGTGCGGTCTCATTCTTTGTCTCCCTCGATGGGGCGGTACAGGAAGCCGGCACGGATGGCCTGGAGCTGAAGCTGACTGTGACTGCTCCGGACGGGGCGCCGGTCGCCGAAGAGATCTGGCATGCCACCGGCATCAAGAGCTTCCGCAATATTTTCATCGAAGAGCCGCAACTCTGGTGGCCGAACGGCATGGGCGGCCAGCCGCTTTACAGCTATCAAATCAGTCTGCTCAAGAATGGCGCGGCGATAGACAACAAGGCGGGTCGGTTCGGCGTCCGTGAGGTGCGACTGGAAGAGAAGCCGCTCGGGGCCGACAAGATGGGCTTCGCGTTCATCGTCAACGGAGAACACTGCTTCTGCAAGGGCGCCAACTGGGTTCCGCTCGACAGCTTCACCGGTGCCATTCCTGACGCCAAGTACGAGCACATGCTGGGGTTGGCCCGGGAAGCCCATTTCAACATGCTGCGTGTCTGGGGTGGCGGCATCTACGAAAAGGACATCTTCTACGACCTGTGCGACGAGCTCGGCCTGATGGTGTGGCAGGACTTCATGTTTGCCTGCGGCGATGTGCCCGACAATCATGACTGGTTTGTCGAAAACGTGCGGGCCGAGATTGGGTACCAGGTCAAGCGCCTGCGGACGTACACCTCCGTCGTCTACTGGTGCGGCGGCAATGAGAAGTCGGGCGATCATTTCCGCAAGATGGTCAACTACGGCGACTCGCTGTTCGACGAGATGATTCCAGGCATCGTGCATTCGCTCGACCCGTTTCGGCCATACCGTCGCGGTTCGCCCTTTGCCTATGTCGACAGCGGCAACCACCCGAAGTCGGGCGACTCGCATCTCAGCGCCCTGGCCACGACGTTTGCGGAAGAGTCCAAGGGGCACCTTGACTACCGCAACGCCGTCAACCACATCGACACCTCGTTCAACTCCGAGTTCGCGATCCAGGGACCGGCACGGCGGCGGACCTTCGAGAAGTTCATGCCGGAGAACCACTGGTGGCCGATCGACGACCTGTGGAACTACCGGATTACCACCAACCCTTACGACCACTACGACACGCGTACCTTTGCCGAGAAGCAGCTCGCGCTCTGCCGGGCCTTCTTTGGTGAGCCCGGGGGCCACGCCGAATTCATCAAGCAGGGCATGATGGTGCATGCCGAAGCCATGTGGGACGAGATGTTCGGCTACCGTACGAAGCGACCGAACAACAGCGGGTCTATGTTCTGGATGTTCTCCGACCCGTGGCCGACCGGTAGCTGGTCGGTGGTTGACTGGTACGGCCTGCCGAAAGCGGCCTACTACGCCGCCAAGCGCGCGGCACGCCCGCTGCAGATCGGCTGGAAAAACCGTGCCGACGAGAACGGCTGGCAGCTCGTTGCCTGCAACGACACGCTTGAGGCTTACGAGGGCATGCTGAACTTCGGTGAAGAAACGCTGACGGGTGAATCCAAATGGAGCAAAAAGCGCGAGGTTTCCATTTCAGCCAACACCTCCACCGTGCTGGCGGAAATTGAAACGTCGGAATTCAGCGGTGCGGCGGATAGCTTCCTGTTTGCTGAGCTGGACTGCTGTGGTGAAAAGCGCGGCGATGTCTTCTTTCCGAACTTCTGGAAAGATATCCCATGGCCGGAGCCGAACCTCACGATTGAAGGAATCGAGTGCGTTGCAGAAGGCGTTGTCGATGTGACGCTCAAAACAGAGAACTTTGCCCGCTGCGTACACTTTGAGGACATCAACGAAGGTTGCGCCGACGGCGAAGCGGTGATTGTTGAAGATGCCTTCTTCGACATGCGCGCCGATGGCGAAGCCCGCACACTCCGACTGAGAAGCTCTGCTCCGATCACCCCCGAAAGTATCAAAGCGGTTCACTGGCTGCAGGAGTGGAGATAGCGATGCGCAGATGGAGAGGCCAATTAATAGCGGTTGCCTGCTTTATGGTCTGCTGTTCGGTTCAGGCCGAACTGCGGATGCCGGTCTGCTTTACGGACAACATGGTGCTGCAGCGCGGTGAGCCGGTGACGGTCTGGGGCGAGGCCGATCCCGGCGCCAAAGTGGCGGTTGAGTTCGCGGGGCAGAAGAAAACCGCGACAGCGAATTCCTCCAAACGTTGGAAAGTCACCCTCGGTCCCATGCCCGCCTCTCTCGAGCCCCGGACGTTGATTGTTCGTTCTTCAACCGGCAATCAGCAATCGGAAATCGGCGATGTTTTGGTCGGAGAAGTCTGGCTCGCGGGCGGACAGTCCAACATGGGGTTCGCCTTGCGGTCGCATACGGACTGGAAGCAGCACCTTCCCGCTGAACCCAACCCCTCCATACGAATTCTTCACATCCCGGTTACCGAGTTCGGCGAAATCAACCGCACGCACCTGAAATGGCGGATCTGTGACAGCACAACCGTTCCCAATTTTTCGGCGGTGGCCTATTTTTTTGCGGCGGAACTGCAAAAACGCTTAGGGGTTCCCGTCGGCATTATCGGAAGCTATCGGGGTGCTACCTGGAACGAAAACTGGATGACCCCGGAGTCCATTAAGGGCGAGCCGAAGCTGAAGTACCTATTTGAGAAATATGATGCGGAGTACGGGAAGTTCAAGGACGAGGCCGAGTACGAGGCCGCCTGTCAGGAATACCTGGTCAAATTGAAGGAGTGGAGAGCCAAGGGCGGTTGGTCCCATGGCATGGTTCCCTTTGCTCCGCTCGGTCCGAAGGCGTATCAGCGCCCCTCGGGATTGTATGAGTGCATGATCAAGCCGCTCCAGCCCTATTCGATCAAAGGGGTGATCTGGTATCAAGGCGAAGGGAACTCCGCCCGATACGAGGAGTTCCGAAACCTGTTCCCCGCTTTTGTCGAAGGATGGCGAAAGACGTGGGCGAATTCTGAACTGCCGTTCTATTTCGTGCAGCTGCCGCCATTCAAAGATCCGTCGTGGCCAAACTCGAGCGTTCCCGCGCTGACGACCGTGGGGCCGGTGTAGACCGGCGGCTCAGTGAGTTTCAGCGTGCCTGTCCCTGCCTTGGTCAGTCCGCCCGCGCCGGTCACGTTTCCGAAGGTCAGCAGTGTGCTGTCGCCGGCGGGGTTGACCGTCACCGTCGCGGTCTGCTGCAGCTCGACGTCGTTGATCGTCTGGGCGCTGGTAAAGGTGGCCGCGCCGAAGTCCACTGTTGCACCGGCGGTCGCGGCAGTCGCCTGGTGGCTGAGGGTGAACCAGTCTGCGTTGGTTACCTTGCGGACGTAGGTCCCGGTCGGAAGGTCGGCGTGGGTGGCCGGCTGACCGATGCGCAGTCCATGGCCCACCACATTGTAGCCGGTGCTGATCTTTAGATCGAACGTGGTGCTTGTTGCCCCGGCGTTGGCGCGTCCGGTCAGGACAAAATCGCCGCCGTTAAGCACCAGCTTTGACTCCGGACTGTAGGCGTTGGTCAGCGCGCCGCTGCCCGCGTAACCGGCGATCTGGTTGAAATCAACCGCAACCCGTCCCACTTCGACCGTGGTCGGGCCGCTCCATGAATTGACGGCATAGGCGGAGCCGTCCCAGGCGGCGCCTGCCGGTGCGCCGCCCGTGAAGATCAGGTCGCCATCGCCGATCTTGTGCAGCGTGCCCGCCTCGCCCGACTTGTCCACGATTTGAACCGAGGGGGAAACGAAGATCTTGCCGCTCGCGCCCTGTGCGTTGAAGGTGTGTGTGCCGGTCTCGGAGAGCTCGATCGTCAGCGGGTGGTGGACCGCCAGCTGCATATCCTTGGCGCCGGTCCCCGTGTAGTTCAGGAAGCCGTTGCCGTTCTGAAGATACGTCGAGCCGTTGCTGGTCCAATTCTGGAGTGTGCCGTTGTTGAATGTCAGCATGCCGTATGCTATCCAGCGTTCTGCTCCCGTGTTGCTGCCGTTGCCGTTGCCGACGCCGATGCGGCGGTGCGCCATCGTTCCGCCGTCCAGAAGGTAGCGGGCCGTATTAGGGGTGGCGGAGTAGCTAATCGCCTGAATGAACGTGAGGCCATAGCTATCGTGGGCGCTACTGATCGTTCCGCCCGTCTGGGTGTACAGGTTGTCGGCCGTGTCGCCCATTTGCTGAGCTGTGGCCAGCGTGATGTCGTAGTCGGTCTCGAGGTAGCCCTCGGATTCGAAAGAGGTTGCTGCCAGAGACGAAGCCACAAGCCGTGTGGCCGCATCGCCCGGCGTTGTGTTCATGACCCACACCACTCCGTTACCCAAACCGGGATCCGTAATTGCGCCTGTCACCGTCAAACTGGCGTTGTTATAAACCCGCAGTGTACCCCAACCGGACCCGTTGTTGAGCGCGACGCTGCTTGCCTGGGCATCGGTGCCGGCGATCGTGATTGCGCTGCCCACGTTGAGATACACGTCATCCGCGGCGGTCGGCACGGCCCCTTCCGCCCAGGTTCCGCTGTCTGTCCACTGCACCCAGGTTCCGCTGTCCCAGTTGCGGTCATCTGCTTCCGCGACCCATGCTCCCAGGCAAACCGCGACTGCCACGACAATGTGCAAAGCCTTCTTCATACTGTCTCCATCTGTGATTCGGATTGCGGGTCGAAAACACCCCGATTGTCACAGTAGTATCGCATAGCTGAAGTGTAGCAACAAGTAAAAACATGCACTATATTGCATCCTTGACTGCGTTCACTGCGTGTGCAATACAGAAAGGCAATACGAATGCCTGATGCCCTTCTTCGGCGGTAGACGGGCGCCAGTCAGAGTGCAAGCGACTGCAATGCCGGTACAAGAGGGAGAACTGGACAAAAAGGGGTGCTGTCAACCCTTTTGACAGTGTAGACTTCGTCGTATGGATCTGCATAATGTCCCTGGCCGCGTGGGCCGGCGGGTTTTCGTGCCCGTTGTCATGAACAGCCTGCTGCAAACGCGAATCGCATCATCAGCCGTCGCTCCCGCGGAGCCATGGTCGGACAAGTTGTCATTGCGGCCCGGAATCATCAACCTGGAGGCGACCCGTTGAGAGAACCAAGAGCGTTTCTTCTAATCGTATCCGTGTTCGCGGCAGTCATTGTCGCCCCTCGTCTAGTCCAGTCGGCGGATGGTTCGGTGACGGATGTCTCGTCGCTGAAGGGGGAACTGAGTCGCATGGGAGCGCAGACGCTGGGGATGGCGGTCATCGTTGAGCCGGATGATCCGCTGGTTGCGGCCGAGCTTCTTCGCCGGTACGCCACGCCGGTACAGATTCTCGTCCTGGATGAGAAGAAGGTGCTCTCGGACCGCAAGCTTCTACAGCAGAAGGGTGGAACGGGAGTCAGTCTACGGCATCTGCACGGTGAATCGCTTCCGTATATCGACAACCTGGTCAACCTGCTGGTGTTGCCGGCGTCCTGTCCGGTCAAGCGAAGTGAAGTGGAACGTGTTCTGGCGCCAAACGGGATTTGCCTGCGCGCTTCCGCCGGCACGTGGCAACGCCGGCGAAAAGCGTGGCCGAAGAAGATGGGGCAATGGTCCCATTATCTCCACGATGCCTCGAACAACGCCGTGGGGAAAGACCGGTTGGTTGACACTCCTCGAGGTATTCAGTGGGTTGCCGCCCCTCGATTCACCCGGCA
>CAZKRK010000451.1:0-6113 GCA_964555035.1 uncultured Victivallales bacterium
CATGTTTGTAGTGCGCCCGCAAGCCCTGGAGCGGAGCGAAAGGGCAAGGGCGGGCGGAGAGTGAGCCGGAAGGGCAGAAATGTGTATGAAGGACGGGATTTGTCCCGGCGGGGCCGCACAACTCGGCGTGGACACCGAGCACCCTGTTGCGGTATACCTCGCTTTCGCGGCCAGCGAGTGAGCGGAATCAGCCGAAGACGCCAAGCAATCTTGGAGCGGGGCTGAGGTGAGAGGCTGAGGTGACAGACAGTATCCGAGCGGCTTTGGGTCCGATTGCAAATCGGACCTACGTACGGCTGATTGAGAGAGAGGGATGAGAAATGAGAACGGAACGATCTTCTTGTTCGGTACCAAGTGACGAGTCGAGGAGAAGAGGCACTCCTTTTCTTTCCAAGCTCCCGCGCCTGCGACACATGATTGCGGGGGGCGTGGTCATAGCTGCGATTGCCGGCACGGCCGTGGCGGGAACGGCAGGCTCCACCTACATGGGAGACAGCGGCCGCACGGGATACGTCGTTGCCAACGTTCCTCCCTCCCCTGCCCTGCAATGGATCTATCACGAGAAACACCCGCCACGACATGCCTGGCGAGAGCCCAACCGCGAGATCCAGTACATCGACTTCGACTATGCCACACAGACGGCGATCGCCGACGGCAAAGTCCTTTTCGGCTCGTCGGCCGACCACAAGATCTATGCGATCGATGCGGCCACGGGCAATGAAGCCTGGACCTTCTACACGGAAGGCCCCGTGCGTTTTGCGCCGGTCGTGCAAGGAGCTCGCATCTTCGCTGTCTCGGACGACGGTCATCTCTACTGTCTCGAATCGGCGTCGGGCAAAGAGGTTTGGCGCTTTCGGGGAGGGCCGACCGACGGCAAGCTCATCGGCAACGAGCAGATGATCTCACACTGGCCGGCGCGCTCGGGAGTGCTGGCCGACGGAGACAGGCTCTACTTCACGGCCGGGATGTGGTCGCGGGACGGAGTGTTCATCTACTGCCTGGATGCGGGCGACGGCAACGTGATCTGGCGCAACGACACTTCCGGCCACCACTTCGCCACGCTGCCGCACTCCACCGGCTACGCGGGCGTGGCGCCGCAGGGCTACCTGGCGTTGAACGGCGGGCGCCTGTTCGTGCCTACCGGTCGCGGCGCGCCGGCGGCGTTCGACGCAACGACGGGCAAGTTCCTCTGGTACGAAAACGGTCTCGGCTACAAGCCTCACCAGCCGGGCGGGTCGCGCGTCATGGCCTGGCGTGACTGGGTCATCTTCAAGCGCCGCGGCCAGCACAAGGAAGAAGACGTGCGTTACGAGCGGCGCGACCCTGCCGGTGGCGCGGCATCCGGTTTGTTCGCCATCGCTGCCGACACCGGCGAAGTGGCCTGGTCCCTGACCGACCGGAACATCGTTGCCGCGCGCGGCAAAAGCCTCGTCCTCGGCGGCCAGGGCCCGGTCATAAAGGTCGACATCGACGAAATCCTGACCGGCTACCGCAAGTACTGGAAAGACGGGAAGCACCTCGGACATGACCGCAACATCGCGGAGTCCGGCGTCGACTACACTCACTCGGGTCCGGGCAAGCTCATTCCCAAGCCGGCCTGGATGAGTCCCCTGCCATTCAGAAAATGGGAAGCCGATGTCGGGCGTGTGTTCGTCCTCTTGTGCGCGGGAGATACAGTGCTGGCGGGCGGGCGCGGCAAGGTGTCCGCGATCGATTTCAAGACCGGCAACGTCTTGTGGCGACACGAGATTGAGGGTGAAGCGCGGGGTATCTGCGCGGTAGACGAGCTGTTCATCGTCAGCTCTACCGCGGGAAAACTGTACTGCTTTGGCGGCGCCAAGGGCGGCAAGGGCGCGCAGATCAGGCATAGTCTCGTCAAACCGCCCACGGACACAGGGTCGAAAGCGGCGGCGCGCGAGCTCCTTGCGGGCAGCGGCATTCGCGCCGGTTACGCCCTGATGCTGGGCGCGGGGAACGGGCGGCTGCTGTCCGAGCTGGTCGCGCAAAGCGAGTTGGTAGTCTACTGTCTTGAACCGGACAGGCAGAAAGCCGCCGGCGTTCGCAAGATGCTGGACGCGGCCGGTTTGCTCGGTGTTCGCGCAGCGGTCCATCACGGCTCGCTCGAGCGTCTGCCGTACAACCCCTATTTCGCGAACCTTGTCGTATGGGGCGCTCCGCTGGGCAGTATATCGGACACTCTGGATGCCGCGGAGCTCTACCGAGTCCTCCGTCCCTACGGCGGCGTCGCGTGGCAGTTAGGTGGCGCTGAATCGCGGGCCGCAACGCGGAAGTTCCTGACTGCGGCAGGCATCACGGCCGGCGAGGTCTCGGAGTCGCCGCACGGCACGGTCGTAACCCGCGGAGAACTCCCCGGCGCGGGGGAATGGACGCATGCGCATGCCAACGTCGGGCGCACGGGATCGTCCGGCGATTCATTGGCGCGTCTGCCGCTGGGCATGCTCTGGTGGGGCGGTCCCGGCCCCGCCCGCATCGTCTCGCGCCACTGGCGCGCCCCGTCGCCGCTCTTCGCCAACGGGCTCCTCTACGTACAGGGGCAGCACGACGTCTTTGCGGTAGACGCCTACAACGGTCGCGAGATGTGGAACCGGCACATCGAGAATGTCGGGCGTTTCCCGCCGACCCACCGCGGCGGAAACATCGTCGCCGGTGATGAGGGCGTCTACTGTGTCAAGGGCTTGACCTGCCTGAAGCTCGACGCACAGACGGGCAAGACTGTGCGTGAATACACGCTTCAAGTTGCCGATGCACACCGCGAGCGAATGGCCGCCCTGATGCCGGGAGGTACGCGGATCGTCTGGGAATACCTGGGGCTGTCAGGGAACTGCATCCTGGGCACGCTGGGCAGCGAGGGGGAACTGTCGCCCAAGGGGCTGCCGCACGTGAAGAGCATTCAGCAGTCGCCGACCGTGTTCGCGTTCGACAAAGCATCGGGCAGGCAGCTTTGGGTGTATGATGCCGAACGTTCCGTCTCGGCCACGGCGATCGTGGCTGACGAGCGGGCCGTCTATCTGCTCGACCGGACCGGTGGCGCCAGGTACGCGCTGTTCAGGAAGCCGGAGGCGAAGGGGACCCCCGTCTCGACACTGAAGGCACTGGAGCTGGCAACAGGCAAGGAGCTCTGGACCCGTGAGGGTGTTCCGCCGGAGTGGAAGACACTCATGCTGAGCAAGGGGTGTATTGTGACGTATCCCAATCCGGCGGAAGTCCTGTCGCTCGACGGGGACAAGGGTGTCGGCGTCTACTCTGCCCGCGACGGCAAACCGCTGTGGAACCGCGAGAAGCTGCCCGGCGTGAGCGAAACCGGACGCGGCGGCACAATGCGGCACGCTTTCATCGTAGACGACACGCTCTTTCTGCCGTGGGCGTTTGACCTCCGTACCGGCAAAGAGCGCCTGCTCGAGACGAATCCGCTGACCGGCAGACCCGAGAGATTCAGCGTCTCCGGCAAGAACTTCTGCGGCACGTTTTCTGCCGCGAAGGATCTGCTGATCTACCGGTCTGCAAGCATCGGCTTTGCCGAAATCAGCCGGGACAGCGGCTCATACTGGCTGCCCGAGTCACGGCCTTCCTGTTGGATCAGCGCGATCCCGGCGGGGGGAGTAGTGCTGGCCCCCGAGGGATACAGCACCTGCATCTGCCCCTACAACTACAAGACGTCTCTGGCCATGATCCCGGTTGAACGGAATGAAAACTGGTCGGTGTACCTCGCGGGAGGACGCCGTGAGAAAATGTTGGCAAAGGCCGCACGGAACAAGGTCCGCAAGAAGGGCAAGAAAAAGGCGGCCGCGGCCGACGTAGCGACGTCATCGGAAACCGTGAAGGCCCTGCGCGTGAATCTCAACGCGCCCGGCGACCAGATGGACGCGGGGGGCAACCTCTGGTTGTCCTGGCCGAGGCCGGTCGACCCAAAGAGAGTCTACATCATCAAGCAGGTTCCTCTCCAGGTGGAACCGGCGGCGGAGGGATTCCGTTTCAACTCCGACTACCACGCCGTCGGCAACACGGAGAGCCCGTGGCTGTACACCTCCGGACTGACCGGTCCCCTGACACTCATCGCGCAGCTCTCCGACGACAGACCCGGCCTGTACGACGTGTCGCTCCACTTTGCCGACACCGAGCATGAAAGCGCCGGTCGGCGCATATTCGACGTGAAGCTCCAGGGCAAGACGGCAATACCACGCCTCGACGTGGCCGCGGACGCCGGCGGACGGGACAAGGCCGTCGTCAGGAGGTGCCGCGGCATCAAGGCCCAGGGGACGATGACGATTGAGTTGGTACCCGTCAGAGGAGATGTGCCGTCCCTGTGTGCCCTGGAGATTGTGAGACGTTAGTCACGAACGAGGCAAGAGTGTCGTGGCGCGGGATCACACCTTCCGAAGTGTGATCCGTCAACAGCGCATTCCCGACGACCTGCCTCGCGCATAGACCGATAGCCTTACAGCAGGACGATCCTCCAACGTTCCTGCTGTTCGGCTGTTCCTTCCGGTCGATATTCCTCCCCTCTACCACTCTCCCGGCGAAAATGGCCAATTGCCCCACCGCGCCGGATGCTGTATAGATTAAGCATGAGTACTAAACACATCCTATCCGGTCTGGCAGTCTCCCTCCTTGTTGTGAACACCTGCGTTTCGGCGCAAAAATGGGCATCCAACGTGAAACCCTCGCGAACGATTACCTACAAGACGATCGGCGACATGAAGCTGAAGCTTCATGTGTTCGATCCACCCGCCGATGCGCAGAAGCCCATGCCCGCGATCGTTTTCTTCTTCGGCGGCGGCTGGAGCGGAGGCTCCCCGGGCCAGTTCTACCACCAGAGCAACTACTTGTCCGAGCTGGGCGTGCTGGCCATCTCGGCCGAATACCGCACCAAGAAGAATGGCGGCGTGCAGCCCTCGGAGTGCGTCAAGGACGGCAAGGCGGCCATCCGCTATGTGCGCGCACGCGCAAAGGAGCTTGGCGTCGACCCCAAGCGGATTGCGGCGGGCGGCGGATCGGCCGGCGGTCACGTTGCGGCCGCCACGGGAACGGTCAAGGGGTTCGAGCATGACGACGAAGACAAGTCCGTCAGCTCGCGCCCCAACGCGCTGGTTCTCTTCAACCCCGTCTACGACAACAGCGAAGCGGGCTACGGTCACAGTCGCGTCAAGGACTACTGGGAGGCGTTCTCGCCGCTGCACAACATCGACAAGGATACGCCGCCGGCGGTGGTTTTCTTCGGTTCGACGGAGAAGCTCATCAACCGCGAATCGATGGAATCATTCAAGGCCAAGATGGAGGAGCACGGCACCAAGTCGGTCCTGCACGTCTATGAAGGTCCCGGGCACGGCTTCTTCAACTACGGCAGAGACGGCAACAAGTGGTTCCTGGCAACGATGACTCACGCCCACGAGTTCCTGGCGGAGCTGGGTTACGTGCGCGGGAAACCGGCTGCAAACGAATACGTCAAGCGGCGGAGTCAGTCGGGCAAGTAGCGAGCTGAAGGAGGTTCGAGATGAAGAGATTGTGGCTGTGTTTTGTGCTTCTGGGTTGCGTGGCGGTGACGGCGTTGGCGGCGAATAGCGACGGAGCGGGAGAGAAAAGGGGGTGTGCCTGCGCTCCCGGGGCTCTTGCGCGCAACGTGAAACTCACGTTCGAGCTCGCCCCGCTCGAAGAAGACGACAAGGGCATCTACATTGTCACGGCCTCTCCCGAATTCGAAAGCGGGGTCACGTTCAATGGCGCGGATGGCTCGTTCGTGCTCGAGGTGTCCGGTTCTGTCGCGCTGCTGGACGACGACAGGATCTACGTGCGTTTCCACTTCATGATGCGTGGACGCGGGGAAAGCGAGGAGAACGGCAGCAGCGTGTCGACGGGCATAATCCTCAAGGACGGCCAACAGCTCGACGTAACGCGCATGGACGGCAAGTCACTCATGGTCGGCGCGTCGTTCGTGGAGTAGCGGCAGGGGCGAGGCGGCGGGGAGCGGACGGTTTGGCGGACGGACGGCTTGGCGGCGGACGACCTGGAAGCAGACGACTTGGCGGCGGACGACCTGTCAGCGGACGACCTGTCAGCGGACGACCTGTCAGCGGACGACCTGTCAGCGGACGACC
>CAZKRK010000452.1:0-6076 GCA_964555035.1 uncultured Victivallales bacterium
CGTAACGGCGGAGGACCGCCGTCTCCAGGGGCTTTTCGGACACCCTCGAGCTAGGAACTTCAACCCATAATCCCGTCCCCGATCACACACTTGCTCTCCTCCCTGATTGTGCAAAGATGCGCCCGTGCGGCGCTCTCCATCCTTGACATTGACGCACGTTCAGGGGAAAAGACCATCATGCTGGAAATGGAGGAGTCCTATGGATGACAGTTTTGGCCCCATTCTGTTTGTGGTTGTTTTGGTGTTGGTTATCGCCGGCATCGTGGCCTCCGTGATCAGTGCCAAGAAGCGGCGCGAAACGCTGGCGGCGCTGGCGGCCTCGATGGGATTCACGTTCACGCCGAAGGGGAGCAAGACAGGGTTGCAGGCCATGGGGAGTCTGCCCCTCTTCAACAAGGGCCACTCCCGCCGCACCTACAACATCATGGCCGGAGTTGCGCAAGGCATCAACGTGCGTATTTTCGACTATCGCTACACCGTGGGGCACGGCAAGAACTCGCACACCTATTCGCAGACCGCCATCCTGTTCGAGACGGAGACCCTGAACCTGCCCGTCTTCCGACTCTCGCCCGAGAGCGTGTTCCACAAGATCGGCAGTGCGTTTGGGATGCAGGACATCGACTTCGACTCGCATCCGGAGTTCTCCAAGCGCTATCTCCTGAAAGGAGAAAACGAGGCCGCTATCCGGGAGATCTTCACGCCCGGCGTCCTGTCGTTCTTCGAGCAGCATGAGAAGCTCTCTGTCGAAGGAGATCGCCACCGGCTGCTTGTCTATCGCAGCAGCAAGAAGATCAAGCCCGAGCTCTGGCAGAACTTCATGACCGAAGGGTTCGGAGTGTTTGCGCTGTTCAAGGGATAGCAGGACGCAGGTTCTGTGTGGCCGTGTCGAGGGCGAACCGGATGAACATGGGACCGTCCCCTTTGCCCTTGCGGGCCGCATTCAAGGCGCGCGTCATCGCCGGCAGCGCCGGGCGGGCCGTTTCTCCAAGCATTTCCAACGCGCGCGCCGCGCGCACTCGTGCGTGGGGGTCGTCGCCCTCCAGCGTAGCGGACAGTACAGGCAACGCTTTGCCGGCATGGCCTCTTTCCGCCAGCGCCCAGGCGGCCTCAATCCTCACGGCCGGCGACGCATCCCCCAGGGCGCCTGCCAGCGCGTCGCAGACAACGTCCTTCGAGTCGGCCGTGGCGTGCAACCCCACGGCGGCCCAGTAGCGAACGGCCGGATCCCGGTCGCGCAACCACTCGACCTGCTTCGCCGGGTTTCCGCCGCCAACCCCTTCGGCCGCTTCAAGGGCGCGCTCGAGCGGATAGGCCCCATCATCCCGCGCCAGCTCATTCGGCGTGCGCTCACCCATCCGCCGCGCCATGTCCGATTCGGGCAGGAAGCCGAGGTCGCGCGTATCGAGGATCCATTGACGCAACAGGCCGCGCATTCTCTCCAGCCTGTCCCGCTGTTTCGGGTCGCCCGCCAGGTTCCTGACCTGGTGCGGGTCGTTGGCCGTGTCGTACAGTTCTTCTGTCGAACGCCGCGGACCGGCGTAATGCTGCTGCGCCTCCGATGTCAGTTTCTTTTCGCGCGCCAGCCGCGTGATCTCGCCACGGATCTCCCCCTGGTCCGAATAGAAGCTGGGCTGGTTGTAGGAGAGATGCGGCATGTAGTTGCGCACGTAGAGCCAGTTCTTGTCGCGCACGCAGCGCGCCAGGTCGTAGGCTTCGTCGACACGGTCGCGGGCGCCGTAGATGTGCGTACGCGGCTTCGTCGTTTTTGCCCCGAGAAACGGCATCCCCTGCATGTAGCCGGGGACAGGCAGCCCCAGCAGGCTGAGCATGGTCGGGGCAAAGTCCACGAAACTGACCAGGCGGTCGATCGCTTCGCCGGGCTTGGCGGGGGCCAGGTGGCGGTACTTCTTCGGGAAACGGATCATCAGCGGAACGTGCAGGCCCGAGTCCAGGACGAGCCGTTTGTGTCGCGGCAGGCCCGAACCATGGTCGGAATAGAAGAACACGATCGTATCTTGCGCCAGTCCGTCCTCTTCGAGCTGTTGCAGGATTCGTCCCGTGTTCTTGTCCATCACGCTTATGCAGTCGTAGGCGCGGGCAACCGTCCGCCGCGTGATCGGCGTGTCCGGGTAGTACGGCGGGAGGGGCGCTTTGGCCGGGTCATGCCGCTCCGACTCGTCGAGCCGGCTCTGCACCTTCTCCCGGAAATCAGCGTACGACCAGACCATCGAACGCGACTGGTGCGTCACCATGTCGTTGAAAATCGCGAAGAACGGTTGCCCCTTATTCCTGCCGCGCCAGTGTGCCTCGCCGCTGCACTCGTTCCACGAGTCCTTGACGATCCGCCCGGCGCTGCTTGTGTTGTAATCGGTCTTGACGTTGTTGGTGCAGTAATAGCCGGCCTTGCGCAGGAAGGCCGGGAAACCGGTGACGTTGTTCGGCATGGGAAAGGCCGAGCGCAGATTGGGTGTGCCGCTGGAGGTTGCGTAGATCCCCGTGATCAGGCACGAGCGCACGGGCGAGCAAACCGGGGCGGTTGCAAAGGCGTTCGTGTAGCGCACGGACTCCCTGGCGAACCGGTCGACGTTGGGGGTGGTGGCGTACGTGTCCCCATAGCATCCGAGGTTGGGGCTCATGTCCTCGCACGTAATCCAGAGGATGTTTGGAGGATCCGCATCCGTGGCCCCGGCCGCGCGTGCGCACGCACATGCGGCCAATGACATGCCGGCGACAGTGAGAAATTCGCGACGGTCTAAATGTGCAGCATTCATGGTGGTGACTCCTGTGGGCTGTGGGCGCGTGAGAGGTGAAATAGTGCGACGTGCCCAGCCGCATGTCAACAGCTTGGCGCACCCGCGGTTCTGGAATACACCTCGACCATTGACCGTGCCGCCATACTCGTGTAAACCTGTCACCTTTTCTTTCCGTGCGTAACGACAGGGGAGGATCAGAGTGAACCGCATTGTCAGTAAGGAGCAATTGGCCGACGAGGTCTTCCAGATGGGGGTCGAAGCGCCTCTGATCGCGGAAGAACGCAAGGCCGGCCAGTTTGTGATACTGCAGTTGAACACCGATTTCGGCGAACGGGTGCCGTTGACGATTGCCGACGCCGATCCGGATAGGGGCACGATCACGCTCGTCTTTCAGACCGTGGGCAAGACGACGCACGAGCTGGGGGCCATGGCAGTGGGCGACAGGATAGCCAACCTTGTCGGTCCGCTCGGTACGCCTACGCATATCGAGAAGCTAGGGCACGTTGTCGGGGTCGGCGGGGGCATTGGTGTCGCGCCGTTGCATCCCATCGCCCAGGCGATGAAGGCCGCCGGCAACAAGCTCACGATCGTCATGGGCGCGCGCACTCGCGAACTGGTCATTTTCGAGGATCGCATGCGCGCCATTGCGGACGAGGTCATCGTCTGCACCGACGACGGATCGTACGGGCGCAAGGCGCTCGTGACCGAGCCCCTTGGCGAGCTGTGCAAGCAGGAGCCTCCCCCCGACCAGGTGGTCGCCATCGGTCCCCCGATCATGATGAAGTTCTGCGCCGAGACTACGCGCCCCTTCTCTATTCCAACGGTTGTGTCGCTGAACACGATCATGGTCGACGGTACGGGGATGTGCGGCGGCTGCCGTGTGACGGTTGGGGGACAGACCAGGTTTGTGTGCGTCGACGGCCCCGAGTTCGACGGACACCAGGTCGACTTCGACAACATGATGAAACGACTGGGCGCCTACAAGAAGAAAGAGGATCGGGACCACGCGAAGTGTCATCTCGAGCTTGCGGTCGACGAGGCGACCGCAGGGCAGCGGGGAGGTGAATCGTCATGAAACACCCGACACCACAGGCGCTTCAGGAGAACGCGCAGGCAGTGCTTGCCGAGCTGGAAGCGCGCACGGAACCGTTGAAGCCTAAGGACCGGCTGCAGATCCCGCCGCAGGAAATGCCGTCCCAGGAGCCGCGGGCCCGTTGCGGCAACGTCAACGAGGTCGCCCTCGGATACTCACCCGAGCAGGCCAGGCTCGAGGCGATGCGTTGCCTGCGGTGCAAGACGGCGCCCTGCGTCGACGGCTGCCCCGTACGCATCGACATTCCCGGTTTCGTCACGGCCATAGACGAGGGTGACTTCGGCAAAGCCATCGACATCGTCAAGCAGGACAGCCTTTTGCCGGCCGTCTGCGGGAGGGTCTGTCCCCAGGAAACTCAGTGCCAGTTGACGTGTACCGTAGGCAAGTCGCTCAAAGACGTCGAAAAATCGGTTTCCATCGGGCGCCTGGAACGCTTTGCGGCGGACTGGGAACGCGCGCGGGGAGCCGAAACGCCGACCCCCAAGCCGGACACGGGCAAGAAGGTCGCGGTAATCGGTTCGGGGCCGGCCGGTATTACGGTGGCCGGTGACGTGCGACGCGAGGGCCATGCCGTGACCGTGTTCGAGGCCTTCCACAAGCCGGGCGGAGTTCTGATGTACGGCATCCCCGAATTCCGCCTCCCAAAGCAGATCGTGCAGGAGGAAATCGAAGGGCTGAAAGCCATGGGCGTTGAGATCCGCACGAACTTTCTGGTCGGGCGCACGCGCAAGCTCACCGACCTGATGGCGAAGGACGGATACGACGCAGTCTTTATCGGCTCGGGCGCCGGTCTGCCGAAGTTCATGCGGATCGATGGCGAGAACCTGATCGGCGTGTTCTCGGCCAACGAGTTTCTGACGCGCGCCAACCTCATGCGCGCCTACGACCGCGAGCGTGCCGACACGCCCATTGTCAGTGCGCGGCGACTGGCTGTCCTCGGGGGAGGCAACGTGGCCATGGACGCCGCGCGCACGGCTGTCAGGCTGGGGGCTGAAGAAGTGCACCTGGTCTACCGCCGCACGGAAAAGGAAATGCCCGCGCGAGTCGAAGAGGTCCACCATGCCAAGGAAGAGGGCGTCATCTTTCACATTCTGGAGAACGCGAAGCGGATCCTCGGCGACGAGGACGGTCGCGTAACCGGAATGGAGTGTTTGCGCTACGAGCTGGGCGAACCGGACGATTCCGGCCGGCGACGCCCGGTAGCGATCGAGGGCAGCGAGTTCGTGATGGAGGTGGACACCGTCATCGTTGCCATCGGCAACGACTCCAACCCGCTCATCAAGCAGACGACGCCCGAGCTGGAGACCAACCGCTGGGGCAACATCGTTGTCGACGACGACGGCAAGACATCCATTGACCGCGTCTATGCCGGAGGGGACATCGTGCTGGGCGCCGCCACCGTCATTCTTGCGATGGGTGAGGGCCGCCATGCCGCCGCCGCCATCAACAGGCTGCTGGCGGAGGAGTAGTTGATTGGTTGATTGGTCAATTGGTTGATTGGGAATCGGCTGGTTGGTTGCGTCGGCAGTGCCTACGTTGAGCGCACGCCTTTCCAATCAACCAATTGCGAATTAACCAATTGACCAATCAGCCAATTCCCAACACTTCACGGCCCGACGCGCGGTTCGACAATCAGCAGGTTGCCGTCGACTTTCGATTCAAGGCGCGCGGTCTTCATGACGACGCCGAGGGCGTCCGCCAGCGAAATGTCGCGGGCACGGAAGGTGATGCCGCGCTTGGCGAGCTGGGAGTCTTCGGGCACGTTGAAGATGATGTTCACGCCCTTGAACCTGGGATCGCTGTAGGGACTGAAGTCCTCGCTTGCCTGGCGAAGGAACTCAATCACATCCTTCACGGCGGCGTTGCGAAAAGCGATTTCCGGGATGACCGTTTTGTTCAGCTTGTCCCGCATAGCCGGGGGCCGCACCAATGCCTCGAGAACGAGGTAGCTGTTCGTGCCCAGCTTGATCGTCTCCCCGGCTTGCAGCCGAAACGGCCCGTGGTTTTTGCCGGTTGCCTTGTCTTGGAGGAAGAAAGACCCGCCCGGACAGATGCCGGCCAGACAGACGGTTCCCACGACGAATGCGGCGATTACCTTTACTCTCATTGCCTGTTCCCCCGTTACTATGTGTTCCCCGCAAGGATCTGTCAGGGCAGCGGCAATGACAAGGGAAAACGCCGCGTGGGCGCATCTGCGATTTGCCACCCTTGCAGAGTGGCCCCCGCCGGC
>CAZKRK010000453.1:0-6043 GCA_964555035.1 uncultured Victivallales bacterium
CCCCTCGGGGGAGAGGTCGCCGCAGCGTAGCGGAGGCGGGTGAGGGGCAGGCCCGTGGTGTTTCCGCCCATGGTCTTTGTACTGTGAAGGCCATCTCAAGCAACAACCAAAAGGTGTCAAACCGAAATCGGGACGTGACAGTTGCGGCGAAGCGCTATGCGCGCCGGCCGGTAACGGTTGACGTGGGAGTGGTGGCGGAGAATGCAGGTGACAACAGAGGAGTAGACGAAGCAATGAGAGCGAAGACAGTGACGGGTATCTGTGTTGTGCTGATGACGATGGCGGTTGGGACATTGAGCGTCTCGGCGGCCGGGAAGGAAGCCCCGCGGGTGGCGCTGACCGGGACGGGACAGAGGCTTGAGGTGCGGTATGCCGGGCAGCTCGAGGCAGTGAAGGCAGAGATTGTCAAAGCCGTGCCGGCGGTGGATGAGCAGAAGAAAGCCACCTATCTGAAGGCCCGTGAGGCTGAGAAGGCTGCGAAGGCGGCGCTCGGTGTTGCGGAGAAAGACCTGGGCAGGGTCGCCAGAGGGAGGGGCCTGGTGGCCCATGCAAAGGGCAAGTGGATCGGCGGCGCCGAGAAGGGCATTGCCGCGGCGCAGGCGAAGCTGAAGGCGGCAATCACGGACGCCGAACGCGAGGCGGCGCGGGGAGAACTGGCCAAGTGGCAGAAGAACAAGGAAGACGGGCTCCGGGCACTCGAGGAACGCCAGGCAGCGTTGGATGAGGCGTTGGCCGAAGAGCCTGCGTTGATCAAGAACGTCGAGGCAGCCAAGGAGAAGCTGGCAAACGCAAAAGCCAACACGCTGAACGTTCTCAAGGAACTCGGTCTGGATACTCTCCTGACGAGCGACAAACTGGATGGCAAACTGGCGAAATTCGTGGTCCTGACCGAGGCCACACCGCGTGGCCTGGCCGAGTACGCCCAGCAGGGGAACGAGCAGGAGAGGCTGGTCGACTGGCTGCTGGCGGATGCCGACCTGATGAGGCGGATGGCCGTGGCGGACGGCGCCAGGGATGGCAAGTATGGTCAGGCGATGAAGATCTATGCCGACATCCAGGAAGCGAGCAAGAAGGCCGCGAGCGGTGTTCTGCAGCGACTGGCGCTGGGGATCGGCCTGGAACATGCGGTACCCCACAAGCAGCGCAACGCCACCGTCTTGACCGATGCGCCGGAGGCCGTGGACCCGGTGAAACGCTACCTGAACTACGAGAAGGCCTTCCTTGCCGGCGAGCTGGATCCGGCCTTCAAGGATCTGGCCGCCTGGGATCTCCGCATGGTTGTCAACGGCGAAGAGCCGGACGAGATTGCCGCCTGGGGTCGCAAGATGCTCCGCAATTACCGGCCCGACCATGTCTCTACCTCCGACTATCGGTGGCGCTATGTAGCGGCCGTCAGGACCGACATCCGTTACGGGTCGCAGTACAACAAGTACGACAAGCCGGAGCTGCAGTTCTTCCAGAATATCCTCATGAACGGCGGGGTTTGCGGGCGGCGCGCCTTTTTCGGGCGTTTCATCCTGCGCGCCTTCGGTATCCCGACCACCGCTCGTCCGCAGCGCGGTCATGCCGCCTTGACGCATTGGACGCCCGACGGCTGGGTGATCTGCCTTGGCGGAGGCTGGGGGGCGGGTTGGGTCATGGGACGCAACAAGGATCTCGATTTCCTCGCGATTACGCAGGCGCGTGAGAACAGGAAGGCGTACCTGCAGGTCAAGCGCGCCCGGTGGGTCGGCGACGTCATGGGCGAAAAACGGACCTTCGGATTCCTCTCCGGAGATCCGGCCTTTTGGAATGGTGTGTCGCTCTACCGCCAGCAGGCGATCATTGAAGAAGCCAAGGCCGTGGCCCTGGCCGCTGTTGGCGAAGAGCTTGGCGAGGCGAATGAATCCAAGGTGAAGTATGCCGTTGAAGCCGCAACCGTGACCGAGGCGGACCGGAAGATCGTTGTCGACAAGGGCGGGGCGATCACGATTCCCGCGGCCGCCTGCAGCAAGCCGACCAAGAGCACGGGCAAGATCGTCTTCATGCCCAGCAACCTCGGCGGCAAGCAGCTGCATTACAGTCGGACCGGCAACCCCGAGGAGTTCGAGTACGCCCTGGATGCACCCAAGGCCGGAAAGTACAAGCTCTCAGCGCGGGTGGTGGTGCCCAGTTGGGACCAGCTTCTCCTGGTCGCGGTCAATGGCGCCGAGAAGCCGGTCGACATCGCGCTGCCCTTGACGGTCGGCATGTGGGACAAGACCGAACCGGTCGAGCTCGCCCTGACCAAGGGAGAGAACGTGCTGACGTTCTCGCGCGGTGGCGACAATATCCGGGGCCTGACCATCAGGGACTTCACGCTGACGCCCGTGGGGAAGTGAATGGGGAAGACTGTCAAAATCCGATGGATGGGGCGTGGGACGTACTCACCCTATAGGCTCAATCACACCTGTTGTTTCGTGGTGACAGGCATAGCGCGCTAAGGGGGTATGTCCTTCGCTCCAGTACCCCCAACATGTTGTGGTTGATTGATGATTCTCGATTAGCGATTTCCGATCGCCGAAGTGGAGTCGCGGCGTAGGCATTTGCCGGGATTCGGACACTGCATGCCTTTGAACGACTGTTCCACGAGTCCGGCAACACGGTTCTTGTTCCCACTTCAGAAATCAATAATCAGAAATCGAGAATCATCAATCATGAATAGTATGAAACGAGGATCGTCGATCTCTGGCCATGCTTGAAAGGTCGGAATCCGCGTCAGAACGGGAGATTAGGAGATGAGATGAAGGGTACAAAGCAGACGGGACCGGATGGTGTGTCGATTGAGGCGGAGTCCTTCCAGGATCCGGGTGGCTGGAAGGTGGATACGCAGTTCATTCACATCATGGGGTCGCCCTACCTCTTGGCGCATGGATTGGGCAAACGCGTGGCGCCGGCACAGACGACGGTCACGCTGCCGGACGCCGGGCGGTGGTTCGTCTGGGTGCGGACGAAGAATTGGGTCCCCGGGCCGTGGGAGGCGCCGGGGCGGTTCAAGCTCGCGGTCAACGGCGAAGAGCTGTCGCATGTCTTCGGCGCGGGTGGCGGGGAATGGAGCTGGGAATCGGGCGGGGCGGTCGAACTCGACAGTGCCGAGGTCTTGCTTTCGCTGATCGATCTGACCGGTTTTGACGGGCGTTGCGACGCGATCTTCCTCACGCAGGATGAGGACGCCGTCCCCGACAACAGTTCCGAACCGATGAACGGCTGGCGGCGCCGTTGTGGCCGGGTTGAGGACTTGGCCGAAGCCTCCTATGACCTCGTAGTCGTGGGTGGGGGCATTGCCGGGACCTCCGCCGCTGTCGCGGCGGCCCGGGCCGGGCTGAAGGTGGCCCTGGTGCAGGACCGTTCGGTCCTGGGCGGAAACGGCTCGCCCGAAGTGCACGTGGGACCAACCGGCAAGTTTCCCGCGGGGCGCTATCCGAACCTGGGCGACATCGTCAAGGAGGTCTCTCCGGAGCTCTTGGGCGATATTGAGTCCACGGAGTGTTTCCAGGCAGCCGAAGATTGCCGCCGCCGGGTTGTCGATGCGGAACCCGATTTGGAGCTCTTCCTGGATCACCATGTGTACGATGTCGAAACCGAGGGTGGGCGCATCGTTGCGGCATGGGCTCTCAACACGAAGGGGCACCTGCGTCGTCGTCTCGTCGGACGTTACTTTGTGGACGCAACCGGGCACGGCACCGTCGGCCTTCGGGCGGGCGCGGAGTATCGCATGGAGCCCGGTGACCGCATGGGCATGACCAATATCTGGCGCTGGCGCCATACCGACGATGACGTTTCGTTCCCCGAGACGCCATGGGCCCTTCAGCTCGCCGAAAGGGCTTTTCCGTATCCCACCGACGGCGGTTGGTTGAATGAAGACGGAGAGGTGGCCAGACCGATGATTGACCACCCCTTATTGCCGGCCCCTGCACGCGAAGGGGGCAAAGGCGACTGGCACTGGGAGAGCGGGTTCAACAGGCATCCTTTGAACGACCTGGAAGCGATTCGAGATCACAACATGCGCGCGGCATTCGGCGCTTTCAATGCCATCAAGAACCACGGCGCCTACGCATCCCTTGATCTATCCGGCCGCGCCCATGCCACCGCGGAGTTGTTCTGGATGGCCTACATCGGCGGCCCGCGTGAAACGCTGCAGTTGCTCGGCGACGTGGTAGTGAGCGAGGGCGACGTTTACAGCAAACGCGATTTTCCCGATGCCTGTGTGCCGGCGACCTGGGGGATCGATCTGCACTATCCCCTGCCGCTCTTTGCGCGGGAGACGCCCGACAACCCGTTCATTTCGCGCGCCCATTTCGATGGTCGCGTCGACGATTCACGGGGCAAGTGGGCCGATTCGCCGAAGGCCTGCGTGCTTGGCCCACTGCGGGGGACCTACGACATGGAGAACGGCTACCTCTTTCCGTACCGTTGCTTTTATTCCCGCAACATCGAGAACCTCTTCATGGCGGGGCGTGATCTGTCCGTCACGCACGAGGCCCTCGGCACGATTCGCGTGATGAACACGCTCGGGATGGTAGGGGTAGTGGTCGGCCGCGCCGCGGCTGTGGCCTGCGCGCATGATGCGACTAACCGCGGGGTCTACGAAGACCACTGGGATGAGCTGAAGGCGCTGCTGGAACAGTCAGGGGCGTGAATCCGACCGGGGACTACCGTCCCTGGCTCAGGTGGATGAACATCCCCTTCTTGTTCCCCACGATGACATCCGGCGCGCCGTCGGCGTTGAGGTCCGTCGCGGAGACCTGGGTGCCGACGCCGGAGTCGTCGTGGATGACATGCGGCGTGAACGTGACACCTTTGTTCGTCCGCTGTAGCTCCAGCCAGAACACCAGGGCCGGGGCATCCGGTTCTTTGTCTCCCTTCGGTCCATGCGACCAGAACCGCTTGCCGATCAGGATGTCCTGGATGCCGTCACCGTTGAAGTCCTTGAGTTCCATCGCGTGCAGTTGGCTCACACGAAACTCGTCCTCTGCCATGGTCGGCGTGGACGGGAAAATGAGGTGCTGCTTCCAACCGATCGCGCCGTCTGCCCCCTTCTCCTGCTGGTACCAGTACAGGCCGTACTGGTGGCAGTGCCAGACACTGACGATATCGTTCAGACCGTCTGCGTTGACGTCATACACATGCATCTGACACGGCGCCGGTCCGAAGTTGGCGGCGTGCTTGATCCAGGGCTTGCCCGGTTCGATTTTGGCCGGCTGTTCCCACCAGCCGCCTTTCTCGATCAGGTCGGCACGACCGTCCCCGTTCACATCCCCGTAGCCAATGCCATGCGTGTAGCGCTGGTACTTGCCCTTGGCACTGACCCCACGGAACACCCACGGGGCATCAGGCTTCTCGGGATCATATTCGGCGTAGCCGATTCTGCCGCCGTGACAGCAGAGTAGATCGGGTTGTCCGTCGCCGGTGATGTCACCCATCATGGGCGATTCGTTGTCGATGCCCTTGAGGGCCAGGTGGGAGGGCCAGTCGCCCTTTTTTCCGGCCGGATTCTCGTGCCAGAAACCGTCCTTACCCGGCCACGGCAGATAGAAGATGTCGGTCCAGCCGTCGCCATTAAAGTCTCCGGTGTAGGTCAGGAAGTTGTCGGAGTACCCTTTGGGATCGAACGTCTTGGGCAGCTTGACCTGGTGCTTTTCCTGGAAATCGGGTCCTTTGAACCAGTAGGGGCCGATCACGGCATCCATTTTCCCATCGCGATCGAAATCGCCAAAGTGCGCCCCTTCGCAATGGAACTTGTCGGACAGGCGCAACGTCTTGTATTCGATTGCGTCCGCCGCCTGTGCCCAACCCGACGCCAGGCACAACGTGCCGAGAATCGTCATTGTTGCGGCAGTCCCTCCACAAGAACCAACCATCTTCTGTTGCTGCGGGCATTTCATATCTTGTTCCTCCGTACTCCATGGACTGACACTCAATTGGACAGGATAGCACGCGGGGAGGGGCGAAAGCAATTGCCGGCTCCGGTCCCCCAGCAATTCTCATTATGGCCACGCCCCCTGCGACACAAGGTCGCAGGGGG
>CAZKRK010000454.1:0-6027 GCA_964555035.1 uncultured Victivallales bacterium
CATGTTCGTAGTGCGCCCGCAAGCCCTGGAGCGTAGCGGAAGGGCAAGGGCGAGCAGAGAGTGAGCAACAGGCGCGAAACCCAGCACCCAATCGCGCATGCGCCCAGACCATTTTGCGTATTCACACCGGCGACCCGACAGTGTAGACTCACTGCCGTATCTCCTAATACCAAACGCGGGGAACAGCATGCCGACGGAAACCATGACCTCACGCGAACGCCTGCTCAAGGCACTGAACCACGAACAGCCGGACCGCATACCGATCGATCTCGGCGGGAACCAGACCGGCATCCACAAATTCGCCTACCAGGCCCTCATCGATCACCTCGGTCTCGACGAGGAACTCGAGATCATGGACGCCGTCCAGCAGCTCGCCAAGCCCAGCGAAGCCGTGCTCGAGCGCCTCCGCGTCGATACGCGCTACGTGGCTGCCGGCGCCGCGGGCGGTTGGACCGGCGGCATCGTCCGGAACGAACGCGACGGGCGACTGTGGCACGATCTGACCGACGAGTTCGGGGTGACCTGGTCGATGCCCGAAGACACCCCCTACTACATGGACATCACCCACCACCCGCTGGCCGAGGCGTCGATCGGAGACATCGCCGACTACCCCTTCCCGAAAGGCGACGACCTCGGACGCTTCGAGGGGCTGCGCCAACGCGCGCTGGAGCTGAAGACCAACACCCCCTATGCCGTCGTGAGCGGCATCTCCGGCGTGGTCTACGAAATCTGCTGGTACATGCGCGGACTGGAACAGTGGTTCTGCGACATGATCGCACAGCCGGAATTCTGCGAGGCGCTGATCGACCAGACCCTGAAATTCTGGATGGACTGGTTCCGCGTTTTTCTGGACGAGGTCGGCGACGTCGTGGACGTGATCATGATCGGCGACGATCTCGCCGGGCAGCACGGCCCTCTCTTCGACCCGGCCTTCTATCGCGGCGTGGTCAAGCCGCGCCACAAACAGCTCGTGCAGTACATCCGTTCGCGCACGGATACGAAGATCTGGTACCACACCTGCGGCTGCTGCGTGGAGTACATCCCCGACCTGCTCGACAACGGCATTCATGTCCTCAATCCCGTCCAGATCAGCGCCGACGGCATGGAGCCGTCCGCGCTCAAGGAACGCTTCGGACGCGACCTCGTCTTCTGGGGCGGCGCGATCGACTCGCAACACGTCCTGCCGAACGCGTCCCCCGACAAGATCCGCGAAGACGTCCGGCGCCACCTGGAGATGTGGAAACCCGGCGGCGGCTACGTCTTCAACAACGTCCACAATATCCAGGCCGGCGTGCCGGGCGAGAACGTGGTGGCGTTGTACGATGCGGCGTATGAGTACGGGTGGTACTGATTGACGATTTGCGATTGATGATTTGTGATTCTGTGAAGCAAGGTCCGCAAATCACAGATCATCGATCGAATTCCCACGAATATCGAACAGAAGGAACAGGCGAACAGAAGTTCTTCGCTTGCATCGCCACTGCCCCGTACACCGTCGCCGCGCCGTCCCTGGAGCAGGGGTTTCGGCAGCCGCCGGAGGATACAAAGCCATCCTGCTACTGGTACTGGATCAGCGACAACACTTCCAGGGAAGGGCTTACGCGCGACCTGGAAGCGATGGCGCGCGTGGGCATCGGCGGGGCATTCATCGGCACGCTGTGGCTGCCGCCGTGGGAGATCGACATCACCGACGCCGCGCGCCCCGGCAAGAACGAACTCGAAATCGAAGTCATCAACGTCTGGCACAATCGCCTGGTCGGCGATGCAAAGCTGCCGCCGGACAAGCGCAAGACATTCCTCGGGGCGCAGACCGTCGAGACGAACGCCCCCCTGCAACCCGCCGGCCTGCTCGGTCCGGTGAAGATCGGAAGTGTCGTGAGCGTTCTGGTGGAGTAGCTCCAATACTACCCGAGTGAATGAAGAAGTCGGGCGGATGCGATGTTCCAGCCTGAATGGGACTTTGGGATGAGTGACTGCGCCTTGCCATATGTGGCGTCAGTACTCCCGAGATTGCGATGCGCTTGCTGTTCTCGGGGCTCTTGCCGCAAGCAAGAGCCACTCCGCCATCCACTCGGAACGTCCTTTCAGGTCCAGTTGGCTGAGCTCTCGTTGGTCCTCGCTGAGGTAGGGGGACTCCTCGGGGATACGGTAAGGCTTCAACAGCCGTCGTCCGACGGCCGCAACAGCTTCATCAGTCATGACTTAGCCTCTATGAGTTTCTTTGCCAGAGTCACCAGTTCACGGTGTTGTTCCGCCAGAGGTGTGCCGGATTCGCGCCAACCGGCGCGTAGCCCGGCGAAACTCTTGGCGTATGTGCCGAGTTGCGTCCACATGGCGTCAATCCGTCGCTGGTCTTCTTGCATCGTGTCGTCTTGTTCTATTGCCAAGGCCGACACCACATCACGGCGCGGTGCGTCCTCCAATAGTAGAGGGACGGCTTCGCGGCTGCTGGATGCCGCCTCATCCGGCCATCGTCGAACGGCGCGCGCAAGCAGCGTTGAATTCTCTATGAAGCTGGACGTACGGGTTTTCCATCACGCGTCAGTCTATCAGAAACGTCGTTCAAGCAACACCTATGAATACGAGGCTTCTGAAACGGTGGCAATCCGGGACAGGATATGCAAGCGGAAAGCGTCGAACGGCGAAGCCGCTACCAGGCATCGATGGTCGAGCTCCACCCGTCGGCATCGCGGTCTGGTCCCCTCTCCCTCAGACGACCTGTCATCCCGAGCGCAGCGGAGCGGAGTCGAGGGATCTCGAGTACTGTGATCACCCCCGGCGCTTTCCCAATCCCCGAGATCCCTCGACTCCGCTCCGCTGCGCTCGGGATGACAGGTCGTCTGCTCTGTCCGTCAAGGGCTCCCTTCGCGGCCAGGACTTGATTCTCGACGCGGACCTGGCGAGACTCTACTCTCCCTTTTTCCTGTTCTCCCCGCTAGAGCAGGGAAGCGCGTAGGCACTGGCCCGCCATTTTGGGCAAACCAAGCAAGGAGATTCCGATGTCACATCGTTATTCCATCTCAATCGCTGCCCTCTTCTGCCTCACTTCCGTTTCGGCAATCGGCGATTTGCGCGTGCTCGCCTGTGACATTCCCGAGACCCCGGACGACTACGTGGAGACAACCCCCGCGTGGACCCATCCGGAGGAGTTCCTGCCGCCGGAAGGCGACGGCGGCCCGGCGGGTTGGCCGCGCGTGCGACCCGAAGCCCGCGTCGGCGCATACTGGTGGTGGCCGGGCAGTGCCGTGACGAAGGAAGACTTGACCTGGAACCTGGAAACCTACCGCAAAGCCGGTTGGGGCAACATGGGTGTGATCGGGATCTACGGGGTGAAGGGGGAAGAAGCCCGCTCGATCGATATCTTCACGCCGAAATGGTTCGAGATGTTCAACCACGCCGTGGCCGAAGCGGAACGCCTCGGTATGAACATCGATCTGACCGCCAGCTCCGGCTGGCGCATGGGCGGACCGCACGTAACCCGGCAGTACGCCGAGCAGAGCTTCGCCGTTGCGAACGGCAAGATCGTCGCCAAGCCCCGCGGGGACAAGGTCAAGCGCGCCGGTCCCGGAGGGAAAGGGATGACCGTCAATCCCTATTCGCAGGCCGCGATGGCCTTTCACCTCGATTGGATGGCCCGGAGGTTCGCCGAAGGAAAGGGCCGTCCCCCGCGCGCGTTCTACTACGACTCGTTCGAGAACCCCGGCAACTGGTGTCCCGAGCTGCTCGGCGCATTCCGCCGTCTGCGCGGCTACGCCCTTGAAGACCACGCCGACGCCCTGGCCGGACGCGGAGATGCCGACGAGTCCCGGCGGGTCGTCTGCGACTACCGCGAGACGCTTTCCGATGTGCTGATCGAGTGCGTGGAGCAGTTCGTTCGCTGGGGCAAAGAGCGCGGCAGCGGGCTGCGCATGCAGGCGCATGGCGCGCCCGCCAACCTGCTCGACATGTACGCCGCGGCCGAGATCCCGGAAACGGAAGTCTTCGGCGCATCCAAGTTCGACATCCCCGGTTTCCGGCGCGCCCCCGAGTTGATCCGGGCCGACCGGCAGAGCGACCTCGTCAACCGCTTCTCCTCGTCCGCCGCCCACGTGGCCGGCCGCGAGCTGGTCATCTCGGAGAGCTTCACCTGGCTGCGCAACCACTTCCACACGGCGCTGGCGCACATCAAGGCCGAGTCCGACAAGCTGCTGCTGAACGGCATCAACTGCATCTACTATCACGGCCTCTGCTTCGCGCCGGAGAAGACCACGTGGCCGGGCTGGCTGTTCTACGCCTCGACCCAGGGCAACGCGCGCAACTCGATCTTCCGCGACGTGCCGGCGCTCAACGCCTACATCACGCGCTGCCAGAGCGTGCTCCAGGAAGGAAAGGCGCACAACGACGTGCTGCTCTACTGGCCCGTCTACGACCTCTGGATGGCCGGCGGCAGGGGCGAAAAACGATTCTCCGTCCACCACCCCGAATGGATCGATTCGATACCCTGCGGCGAGGCCGGCCGCTGGATGATCGACAACGGGTACACGTTCGATTTCGTCTCCGACCGGCAGCTCCTACGCGCCCGGCGCGAAGGGGAATCGCTGCGCGTCGCAGACTCGGGCAGCTACCGGACCGTGCTTGTCCCCGCGGCGACGACGATGCCGGTCGACACTGTGCGCAAGCTCATCGAGCTCGCGGAGTCGGGCGCGACAATCCTGGTCTGGAAGAAGCTCCCTGAGGACGTCCCGGGCCGGCATGAGCACGCGGAACGGAAGAAGCGTCTTGGCCAGGTCCTTGGCAGTCTCTCCTTTGACCCCGACGGCGCGGCACGCATTGGAAGAGGACGAGTCGCCGTCTCCTCCGAACTCGGCAAGCTCCTCGACACAGCGGGAGTCGCCCGCGAACCCATGGTCCATCACAGCCTGCAGTTCATTCGCAGGAAGAGCGGTTCGACCGTGTCGTACTTTATCGCCAACCATTCGGCCAAACCGGTCGATGCGTGGGTTGGTCTGGCGTCGTCTTACCGATCCGCCCTGTTGATGGATCCGATGACGGCCCGTACGGGCGTAGCGCCGCTACGCGCGGGCTTCGGTCGCTCCGAAGTCAGGCTGCAGATGGCGCCGGGCGAAACGCGGGTTCTTCGCGCGTTTGCCGACAAGACAGTCGACGGACCGGCCTGGCGTGTCATCCAACCGGCGGGGGATCCCGTCAAGGTCGAGGGACCGTGGCGGGTCGAGTTTGTCGAAGGCGGGCCGGCGATACCCAAGGCCGCCACCACGGACGCCTTGAGCTGCTGGACAAAGCTTGGCGGCGGGGAGGCGCAGCGCTTCGCCGGCGCCGCGCGCTACACCGTGAAGGTGGACGTGCCGGACGCGGACGCCGGCGGTTGGTTCCTCGAGCTGGGCGACGTGCGCGAGAGCGCGCGCGTGTGGGTCAACGGAAAGCCGGCCGGCATCGTCGTCGCCCATCCCTTCCGGGTCGATATCGGCGACCTGGTCGGGCCGGGAGCAAACGAGCTCGTCATCGAAGTCACCAACCTCTCCGCCAACCGCATCCGCGACCTGGATATACGGGGCGCGGACTGGAAGAAGTTCCACGACATCAACTTCGTCAGTCATCTCTACAAGAGATTCGACGCGTCCAAGTGGAACCTGAAGCCGTCGGGGTTGCTTGGGCCGGTCACGCTGAGACCATATCGTGCGGTTGATGTATCGACCGATTGATGATTGCCGATCCGCGAGTTCAAGAATCAACCCAAAAAGAGCAGTTGCCCGCAGATGACGCAGATTGACGCAGATAAAGTCCCGAATCTGCGTTCATCTGCGTCATCTGCGGGCAACTTCTGCCTCATCCGGCTTTTCACCAAATGGGTGCGTCGTGTGACGTCGCCATCGTCAATGTTTGCAGACGTTTGCGTAGGAATCGGCGGTTCAACTGCCGAATACAGGATCAACGATCATGGGTCGCCAATCTCGCCCCGCCGATTCCAATCAGCCCATTAGTGACTCACCCTCCCAAAGCTGTCGAAAAAAACAAGAAAAACCGGCGCTG
>CAZKRK010000455.1:0-6027 GCA_964555035.1 uncultured Victivallales bacterium
CTTTGCCCCAGCAATTCTCATTATGGCCACGCCCCCTGCGACCTTGTGTCGCAGGGGGCGTGGCCATAATGAGAATTGCTGCCTTTGCCCCGGTTCTACCAGCGAAAGAGCCGGTCGAAAGGACCGCGCCGGTTGGGGCGAATGTTGGTGCGCACTCCCGGACCGGACTGGTAGGGCGGCGGTCCGACGACTACCTGGTCCTCGTCGTCACCTTCGGAATCGAGTCCCTCCGGGGGCGACCACCGGCCAAAGCCGGCGGCACGGGCCATGACTTTGTAGCGCTCCGCCTTGTACTCGTTGCCGGCGGCGACGAAGATGAAGACAAAGATGGCTGCCATGAGCCAGTGCTTGATCCAGAGGGCCAGCACGATCATAAGCACAGCGACGATTTGTCCCATGCGGGAAGCGATCAGCGTGGCTCGGAGTCTCCCCATGCGCGTACTCAGGAGGGCCCGCAACACACGACCGCCGTCCATCGGGAACGCCGGCAAGAGGTTGAAGACCGCCAGGACAATGTTGATCCAGCCCAGCAACATGGCATGATACCATAATACTCGGGGCAGAAACGGCCAAAGGAAGCGGAAAGATGCCAGCACCCCGCCGATCAGGAGAGACACGACCGGACCGGCCACCGCCATTACGAACTCGTCCTTCGGTTTCGTCGGAATCTCTTCCATCTGGGCCACGCCGCCAAGGCAAAGCAGCGTGATCTGACGCACGTGGCAACCCTTGCGGATGGCGACAATCGAATGGGCCAGCTCATGCAGCACGATGGTTGTGGCGAACGCAATCTCAAACGGGATGGCCACCTTCCAATCCATGCCGCCCTTGACCAGGACTATCACCACAATCAGCAGGGATACATGGAGCCGAATGGGGATACCATACACCTTTGCCACTTCTATCGAGGCCTTCATTGCTCGCGCCGCTTCCGGTTACACACAAATACGACCATAGCATACACTACGCATCCGGCCTTGCACAATGGGAATAGCGGGAGTTGGAGTTGGCGGCCGAATTGTGTTGCCGTGCACGCGCGCAGACGGTACAAACACTGACAAACAGATCAAGAAACTCGGGTATGGCAGGATGGTTCCGTGGCGGCTTTGTCCGTGAACCGCTCCTGCCGGAGCCGCGAAAAGGCCGTGCGCAGTGGAAGCTACCCGACAGGGGAGGACAAGTCAAGATGATGAGGCTCTCGACCAAAGGACGTTACGCGACCCGGATAATGATTGCGCTGGCAATGAGTGACAGGTCGAAACCGGCCCGAAAGCAGGAAATCGCCGACGGCGAAGGTATCTCCGCCGACTACGTCGAGCAGATTCTCATGCGGCTGAAGGCGGGCGGACTTGTTCAGAGCCATCGGGGAGCCAAGGGCGGGTTTTCGCTTGCGAAAGAGCCGGCAGACGTCACGGTAGCCGACGTTCTGGCGACAACTGAGGGTCCACTCACTATTGCCCCATGCAAGAGAGACGACTGCAAGCGTGCAACGTACTGCGTCGCCCGCGATGTATGGCAGGCGGCGAACCAGGCGCTTGAGGAGGTTTTCGGGGCCGTCACGATTGGCGAGCTCGCCTCCCGGGCAACGGAAATGCGAGACGCCTGTTCCATGAGTTTTGTGATTTAGCCCCGTCCAAACGGGCTCTACGTTCTACAAATGCCCGGCAATTCAACCTGGAGACTGCGATCGTCCGCCGTCTCCAGGAGCTTTTCGAACAGCTTCGGTCTTTCCTGCGTTGTGTTAGCGGCAGGTGTTTCCTATTATGGCTCCGAATGAGAGTAGTCGGAGTAGTTCACGATGGAGCTAACGGTCAACGGCAAAGCGCATACTCATCGCGGGGATGGGTCGATTGACTCCCTGCTCAGCGAGTTGAAAGCCAGTGGGGACCGCGTGGCACTGATGGTAAACAATCACGTTGTGCGCCGCGAGAAGCGGCAGGAAGTCGCGCTTCATGACGGGGACACGGTCGAGGTCTTGGCTTTTGCAGGCGGAGGTTGAGTTGTCTTGTGACTGAAGGAAATGCCAACGTTGACACGCTGCGGCTGGGTGGCACGGAGTTTGCCTCCAGGCTCCTACTGGGAACCGGCAAGTTCTCGGGCCCGGACGTTATGGTGGCGGCCGTCCGGGCTTCGGGCGCGGAGTTGGTAACCGTCGCGTTGCGCCGTTTCAACCCGGGCGGTCACGAAGACGATCTCTCAGAGCCCCTCGCGCAACTGGAAGGCGTCACGCTCATGCCGAACACGTCCGGCGCGCGAACGGCGGACGAAGCCGTTCGCGCCGCTGTCCTGGCGAGGGAGCTGTGCGGAAGTCCCTTTGTCAAAGTCGAGATTCACCCCAATCCTCACCATCTCATGCCGGACCCCATCGAAACGTACGAGGCGGCGCGCCGGCTGGTAGGCGAAGGGTTCACCGTTCTGCCGTACATGCCGGCGGATCCGGTGCTGGCCAAGCGGCTCGAGGACGTCGGTTGCGCCGCGGTCATGCCGCTGGGGTCAGCCATCGGCAGCGGACACGGCTTGCGGACGGTCGAAATGCTCGAACTGATCGTACGCGACAGCAACGTTCCCGTGATAGTGGACGCCGGCCTGCGCGCGCCGTCCGAAGCAGCGGCCTGCATGGAGTTGGGTTGCGGCGCCGTCCTTGTCAACAGCGCCATCGCGGCCGCCGACGATCCTGTTGCAATGGCCGCGGCTTTCTCCGAAGCGGTCACCGCGGGACGCAAGGCACGGCGGGCGGGTCTCATGGCAACCAGTGAGTCTGCCGTGCCGACAAGCCCCCTGACGTCCTTTCTTGGCGGCACCGAGTCATGACGGATCGACTACAGCCCGACTGGTGTACCCCTGCACGCTGGTTGGAGACATCTCACGGCGCCACGCAGACGGACGTCCACAACGCGCTCTCGACCCGGGCTCCGGGCATGCGTGAGTTTGCCGTGCTCTTGTCGTCCGCGGCCGAACCGCTGCTCGAGGAAATGGCACAACGCGCGCAGGCACTGACTCGACGCTACTTCGGCCGGACGATTTCCCTCTACGTCCCACTGTATCTCTCCAACTTCTGCGGCAGCGGCTGCGCCTACTGCGGCTTTGCCTCAGACCGCGGCCAGCCGCGCCGCAAGCTGACGCCGGAAGAGACTCTGGCCGAAATGCGGGCGCTGCGCGAAAGAGGCGTCGAGGACATCCTGCTTCTCACGGGCGAACGCTGCCCGCAGGCCGATTTCGACTACATACACGCGGCAGTGGCAACGGCTTCGCGTCACTTCCACAACGTGGCGGTCGAAACATTCGCCATGAGCACGGACGAGTATCGCCACTTGCATGACGCCGGTTGCGCGAGTGTTACGCTGTACCAGGAAACCTACGACCCATCGTTGTACGCTCGGCTGCACCGCTGGGGCGACAAGCGGGACTACCGCGCCAGAATCGATGCCCCCGGCCGGGTCCTGGAGGCAGGCATCCGCTCAGTCGGCGTCGGCGCCCTGCTTGGGCTTGCGGACCCGCTTTCCGAGATGATCTGCCTGTATCGGCACGTGAATTACCTCAGGCGGAACTACTGGCGTTCCGGGATCCTCGTCTCCTTTCCCAGGATTCGTCACCAGCTGGGGGACTTCGAACCCCGCTACCAGGTCAGCGATCGTCTTCTGGCCCAGATTGTCTTCGCCTTCCGAATCTGCATGCCGGACACGCCCCTCGTCCTGTCTACGCGTGAATCCGCCGCGTTTCGTGACGGAATGGCCGGTCTCAGCATCTCTAGAATGAGTGTTGCAAGTCGCACAACCGTCGGAGGTTACAGCGATAGCGCCGACACTACGGGGGGCCAGTTCGACGTCGAAGATACGCGCGGAGTCGAGGGGTTCTGCGCCATGCTGAAAGCAAAAGGCCTGGAGCCGGTCTTCAAAAACTGGGATTCCGTGTTCCAATGCGCCCCTCACGAAGCTGTTCCTGCTTTTCGATGTTGACCGGCCACGCCGGAGCAAAGTATAGTGCGGTAGTTTGATCTAGAAATATGGAGCGGGCAAATGGACGAAGATACCACTATTGAAATGCCCATGGATGAACCCACCGAGCCGGAGATCCCGCCGAAACTCGACTTGTCGAAAAACGGCATTTCCAAAGAACCGGCCAAGGCGGACCCCAAGAGCGAAACCATCCACATTAAGATGCCGAGCGACCTCGAGTCCGAGACCGAGAAACCGAAGCTTGTCATCAAGCCCGACAGCCCTACGAAGACTGCAATTCGCGTCAAACCCCCTTCTGAGCAGCAGCCCGCGGCCGATCCGACCGGCAAGAAGAAAGAGACTTCACGGATCCCGCTGGACGAAGCCGCCGCGATTCCCGGCCAGGGGATCGGCAAGCGGACACAGGCGCCGAAGACTATCCGGATCAAACCCATTACGAAGAAGACTCAGGTAGCCCCGCCCATCGCCAAGGCTCCGGCGCCGAAGTCCGAGACTGCCTCCCTTGACGAGAAGCGCAAAACTTCCCGCATTTCTCTGGATTCGGTTTTCAGACCCGACACCGAGGCAGCTCCCAAGGCCGCCCCGGCACCGGCCGCAACGCCCGCCGCCGCAACTTCGCCGGAAGCGGCACCCGAACGCCCAAAGACGATCCGGTTGAAGCGCCCGAGCGAAGCGGCTACCATCAAGCTCGCGCAGCGGCCCAAGCCGGCAACAGCGCCCAAGCCGCACACCGGACCGTCCGAAGCAAAAACCGTCCTGAGCAAAACTTCCCGCATCGACGAAGAGGCGGCCGCGGAAGAAGAAGGCGGTATCTCCCCCACGCGACGCAAGACGATCCGCGTCAAACGCCCCACGGAACAGGCCGGCGTCAGGGGGCTCTCTATCAAACGGGCCGATGAAGAAGAGGAAGAACCCGCTGAGCAGCTCGCCGCGCCGATGATCGTGGAAGACGTGCCCAACCCGGTCTTCCCCATCCTGGCCCTCGCCGCGATCCTCGTCGTATGCGTAACCATGTTCATGTTCATGGCCCAGACTTTCGGCTACAACGCCTGCCTGACGCAGACTTCCTACTGGCCTACAGGTCCGAATATCAGTTGGCCCGGCAAGATCCTGCCGTAGCACGTACCGGAGACAACACCAATGGCAAGCGACAACATTGTCACGATCGGCGACGACAACTGGCAGTCGGAAGTCCTCGATTCGGATCTGCCCGTCCTGGTGGATTTCTGGGCGGAGTGGTGCGGCCCCTGCAAAGCAATTGCGCCTGCGCTAGACCAGCTTGCCGACGAACTGACCGGCAAACTTAAGATTGCCAAGGTAAACGTCGATACCAATCGGAATCTGGCAGCCCAGTTCGGGATTCGCTCAATTCCCACGCTCCTCGTTTTCAAGGACGGCACCGTCCAGGAGCAGATGATGGGCGCCCTCAGCAAAGCAGCGTTGGAGCAGAAGCTCCAACCCTTGGTGGGTTAGCCGGGAACTCCAACTCCTGCCTGCCATCCCGAGGACGCCAAAGGCCAACCCCTCACCACGGGCGATCTCTATCAGCATTTCCCTGATATAAAAATAAGTCAAAATCCGTATTGCTCTGAGACCTGCAGTTTATATATACTACTGTCTGATCGTGAGAAGTGGATACGAATGGCCAGGGCATGTTGGACGACCGTGATACACACCAGGCATTGATGGGAACGGCAGCCGTCCTCTGCGTTCTGGGCCTTGCACTGATTACGGGGTCTCTGTTCTGGATGTACGACAAGACCAACTCATACTACGTGCCGATGTTTGGCGGCGCTTCGGGTACTGTCCTGTTCCTGTGCGGTCTCGGAATGGCCCAATACATCAAGTGGCGCATGCGCAAGTAGCGCCGATCGGTACACCCCTCGCCGAAGCCTGACAATCCCGGTACGGTAGGCGGTACTTCACAAATCACAAATCGTCAATCGCTAATCGTCAATCGAACTGTTTGAGTCGATCAACCACTCACGTTCACCCATTGCGAGACTGCTGCGCTATTTAGACCCCATCCGAAAAGGGTCTACGTTCGCGAAACGCCCGCCAATTCAACCTG
>CAZKRK010000456.1:0-6001 GCA_964555035.1 uncultured Victivallales bacterium
GCGCGAAGGCCCGGAGTTCGTGCCGGTGGATATGGGACTCTGTCCGTCGCAGGTTCGAGGGAGCTACTCGTGTGTTGATGAGGGCAAAGGCGGATCGAGGTATCGCTCTACAGCAGCGAGATACTCGTCGATATCGCCCAAATGTTCCTTGATGATGCGATAGATCTCATCCAGATCGACTTCCCAGTAGAAATGGACCATTCGATTACGAAAGCGGGCCATCGCCCTGAGCTTTCCAGCCAGGGACTGCTCGATGACGCCGCCCTGCTCCAGGAGATCGAATGTTTCTGCATAGCTGCCGGGAATACCCAACGCATCCGCCGAGCAGATGTGCGTGCCGATTTCAATTGAGGCCTCTATCGCGAGTTGTAGTGCATGCAGCACAGCATACTGTCGCTCTCGATTGTGCCGGAAGGCGTTCAACGAAATGTCGGACATTGACCGCAGGTCCCGCAGGTAGCGTTGTATACGAGCGGCCCGCTCCCTGACGATTTCTGCATCAGCAACCATCAGGCCTTCTCCAATATGCGATCCCGCGAGTCGCGAAAAGCTTGCTCTCGAAGAGGCTTGAAATCGAGGTATCGCATGACCGTGTCCGTCTCAAAGCACTCCCGCGCCTTTGCGTTGCGGCAGTAGATGCAGCGGCCGTCGCGTATCACGTGATAGGCCAAGGACGGAGGCGCATTCACAAGAGAGACCAGGTCAACACGATCTGTTCGCAGGGCACGACACAGATCATCCTGGACCTCGCCTTCAATAGACGTTCGCCGGGAAGGGGCGTGAAGCAGCACGGCAACATCGATATCACTCAATGGACCATGCCGCCCCGTGCATGCCGAACCGAACAGGTAGCCGGCTTCTACGTCCGTATAGGGTTCCAGTACCGCCCTTATCGTCGTATCCAAACCTCTGTTCTCGTCACCATGCATATCACACATCCTGCTGTATATGCACCGGAGGCTTGCACGCCACCCTCCGCCCTGTCAACAAGGAAGATATCCAGGATCTACCCCCGTTTTGGTCGAGGATCGTGCATTCGGACCGCAAACACACGACACCCGATACGTCATACCTCGTTCTGCGGTAGCATTGCTCAAACCGCTCCCCGTGTTTGGGGAATTGTCGGCATGTTCTTCTTCGACCATACTCGAGCGCATGGAACACATTATGGGGAAGGACTATTTCGATCCGGACGGGCCGCCGCTGTGCGTGTTTCGCATGCCGCTGCACTCGTACAGCAAGAACGTTCACACCCACGATTTTGTTGAACTCAGGAAGATGATGAACGGCTGGGGAGGGGATGCCGGCAGACACTTGGGCGGCTTCAGACTCTGTTCTCTTTCCTATACCCCGTCGGCGTCATGCCGGTTTGTTTGCGGAAGGTGCGGGTGAAGTAGTTGCTGTCGTTGAAGCCGCAGTCAAAGGCAATGCGGGTGATGCTCCAGTCGCTGTCCCGGAGCAACTCCATGGCGCGGTTGATGCGGACGCGAGTGAGGTATTCGAGAGGGGAGACGCCGTAGGCTTTCTGGAATACCTCGCGGAGCTGGTTCGTGGTGCAATGGGCCCTTTCGGCGAGCTGGGCGACGGTCATGGGCTCCGACAGGTTGTGCTCGATGAACGAGACGGCTTCGCCCATGCGCTGGATCTTACGGGTGTCGAGGATCTCCGATTTGGTGTAGCTGCGCGAGAGAAAGACCAGCAGCTCGAGCAACAGCGTGATGCTCCGCAACCGGTAGCCCGGTTCCTCCTTCGCGAGCTCGTACTCCATGTCATCTACCATATCGAGGACCTTCTTGAGCTCCTCCGGGTTCAGCCGGAGACGAGCGGAGAAGTCCGTCTGCTTGCGCAAAGCCGGTTCCAGGACGAACATGGCCTGGAAGCCGGGGATGGCCGTGACGTCGCGCAGGTTCAGGTCGAGTTGATCGAGGCGGAACACCACGTTGATCTCCTGAAGAACGTCCGGGTCCCTGACCACAAAGCCGTGTTTGTCGCCCGGCCGGATGAAGTAGACATCCCCGGGGAGCAGGGGATACTCCCTATCGTTCAGCAGGTGGGTGGCCTTGCCCTGTGCTATAATCATCAATTCGTGGAAGTCGTGAGTATGCACCCTGCGGCTGGTCCCATGCGGTCTCATACGGAACACGCACAACGGCAGCTCCCCGGGTTCAAAGAACTCGGTGCCGAGCAGAACGGTCTTGCCCTCCAGACCGCGCTCTACCTTCCTCGTCTTTCCGCCAGTCAAAACCATGAGTACAGTCTAGCACGCCGATCTGGGATGTAAAATGAAACCCGGTGTTTTGTGCTAATCGCAGGGGGCATGTGAAGGCCTGGCGCTTCCCGTTTCACGTATAATTTCGGCGATTGTGTGGATTGGGATGTGCATCGGGCTGACCAAGGCGGGCGTTGCCCGCAACCCAAGAGGAATGTTCAATGCTCAATGTTCAATGTTCAATTCCCAAGTGAACTTGAACATTGAGCATTGAGCATTTCTTGTTTTTCAGCGCAGCCCCGCCCGGATAGGCCACTAACAGAAAAGGAACCACCATGAAGAAGATCGTCCTATTGATGAGTACCGTCATTCTTGCAGCAGGGATCGTGAAAGCCGACACGCTGGCGGCGTGGGATTTCAACACCGGCGCCACTGCCGCGGAACGGCTGGCGGCGAGCAATGCGGTCGCGGGAGTCACGGTTTCGGGGTTGTCGTTCAACGACCTTTCGACCGACAAGAACTCGGGCCTCGGTTTTTTCAACGCCCAGGAAGGCGGCGGGAGTGTACTCCCATGGCATTCTTCCAATGGTGTTGCTACGAACTACGACGGTATCGGCTTTGGCGGAAACAGCGGCGAACAGGTCATGTTCCTGCACCGCGCGACCTTCTTTGACGGCGATGCCGTGCCCAACCCTCGCCCGACCGTGGACGACTACACATCGTTCGGCACCGGTGCAGCGCAGGGCACCACGGTGGGGAATGGCGACGGAAATGCACCGGTTTCTTTCACGGTGAACAACACCGGCACGGAGAGTGTCAACGTCGTCGGCCTTAAAGTCCATATCACGAGTGGCAGCAGTGGGCTTATCTTCGGTATCCAGGAAGCGGGCGCGGCACCCGGTACGACGGCGACGGTGACCGTCGGATCGACTGCCACCGCCTATCTGTCGGGGGGCGGCGTCGTTGTGGGTTCGGGCCAGACCAAGACCTTAACGATCAACCTGGACACCGGGGCGCTTCACTCGAACCAAAGCGTGAACTATTTTGAACTCCTTTACGGCGCCGGCCTGGCGGTCGGACTGACCATGCCGGCAGTCGACGGAGCAGACATTGCCATGCTGCAGCAGGCCGGCCGTACGGCGCCGGGCGGCGCCGACGCCGTATGGGGAAACCAGCCGGCTCAGGGAACGACGTTTACCACCGGCGACAACCTGCTCGGCTATGATCTGAACTCGTACACGATGCAGGTCGACGCCGACACGACCAGTCGGACCTGGACCAAGGATGTCCGCGTTGTCCAGGTGTCCAGCCAGGGGGACACTTCGGTCGACGCCACCGTGCGCGCTTACGAGAGCGCCGCGGTGACGGGCCAATTCGGCAACGATGCGAGCGGCTCCAACTTCGTCACGTTCAGCTTCAGCACCCCCGTTCACCTGGATCCGAACACGGTCTACGGCGTCGATATGGGGGGATCCGGTTGGGGCTTTCCTCCCTGGATTGTCGCGTCGGGGAACCCCTATACGGGCGGCATTGCCTACCGGTCCGGCGCCAATGGCGTGGGCAACGCAACGCTGACCTATCCCAACGCTGACCGCGATCGCGTGTTCCACCTGGACATCGAAGCCCTTGTCGGCGAGACCATTGCCTGGGACAACGGCGATGCCAATGGCCGGTGGGATACGATCTCAGCCAACTGGACTTCCGGGGACGGCCTTTTCTCCGATGGCGACCTTGTCACCTTCGGCGATACCGGCGCGGGAACCGTGGCAATCGACGGGGGCAACGTGGCCGCGTGGTCGGCGACCTTTGCCAACACGACCGGGAACGATTACACGATCGCTGCCGCTGCCGCGGAGACGCTGGCCGCACCGGGCGGCGGGATCGACGTGACGGGGGGCGGCAACGTCACCATCAGCAGTGTCATCGAGGGTGCCACCCCTATCGACCACGACGGCACCGGCACACTCACCCTCAGCGCGGTCAACACGTTCACCGGTGGCATTACCGTGAGATCGGGCGCGACCTTTACGGCCGGCAACCCCAGTGGCGACGACGGCTTTGACCAGGTGCTGGGGGCCACGTCACAGGCCACGGCCCTCACGGTGGAAGCCGGCGGCACGTTGGATCTCGCGACAGGCGCCAACCTCGCAAACTACGGTGCCGGCAGCATCAAGATCCAGGGCACCGGTGTGGGCGGAAACGGGGCCATCGTCAAGGCCACGGCATCGGGAACGGTGCACTTCTCCGGTGAACTCGACTTCACCGGCGACAGCACCATTCGCAACTCCGCGCGGATGGATGTCGACGGGGCGGTATATACAACCGGCGCTTCGGACATCACCATTACCAAGAACGGCGGTGGTGCCCTGCAGGCCAACTGGAATCTCAGCGGTGCATCGGTCAGCAATGTCATCGTGAACCAGGGGGCGGTCATCTTCGAAGGCAACCCCATCAACGGCACGACGCTCTTTACAGTCAACTCGGGAGCTTCCGTCGGACGGTGGGCTCCGGGAAACAGCACAACCGACGGGGCGATCGACCTCAACGGCGGCGCGCTGACCAGCTCCGGCACTGACGCCGTCCGTACCTATACCTGGTCCGGCGATGTCTCCGTCTCGGCAGACAGCAGCGTCTCTCTGCAACACGCCGCTCACATCGCCGAACTGACCGGGTTGCTCAGCGGCACAAACCGGCTCACACTGGGCCAGGGCACGGTGCGCCTGGCGGGTGACACCTCGGGTTACACGGGACGGGTCGTGTTCGCCAACGCCAACGCTATTCTGGAGGCCGCCGGGGTGAGTCACACGGTTGGCTCACTGATGTCTACGGCATCGGGACTTGGGACGCTTCGCAATGAGAGCGGAACACCCGCTGTCCTCACGGTCGGCGCCGACAACACCTCCAGCCCCGAGTTCTCCGGCGTGATTGAGGACGGCTCTGCCGGAGGCGCGTTGAGCCTGGTCAAGACGGGATCGGGCACGCAGATCCTGGCCGGCGCGAACACGTATTCGGGCGATACAACGGTCAACGCCGGCACGCTGGCCCTTTTCTCCGGCGCCACACTCGGCACGAGCACGAACGTGACCGTGACTGCCGGGAAGCTGGAGCTCCAGGGCAGCGGTGCGATTGACGCCATCACGGACACGGCCACACTGAGCATCACCAGCGGGCAGGTCCAGGTGGCGTCCGGCGCCAACGAGACGGTTCGCCAGCTCTACGTGGACGGCCAGCAACGCTACATGGGCACATGGGGCTCGACCGGCAGTGGTGCCTCGTTCGTGGACAACACGCACTTCGTCGCGGGCGGCGGTATCGTAACCGTCACCGAAGGCCCGCTGCCGTCGGCCGGGACGCTGTTCGTGATTCGGTGAGGGGGGGGCGTCGCGGACTGCAAGGAAGTCGATCTCGCGTATGTCCTTCATGCATTGACGGCCCCGCCCCCGAACAGGCCTCTTGGCGGTGGCGTGGCGGGAATGGCGGTTACACTCGAATCGCACTTAGATAAGCGCCGGGGGGGGGGGGGGGGGGGGGGGGGGCCGCCCCCCCCCGGCCCCCCGCCCGGGGGGGGGGGAGGAGTGGGGGGACGCTCGCCCTCCATCGGCGTAACACACGTTGTTGCAGTGAAATGGAGGGCGAGCGTCCTCGCGAGCCGTGATCGTAGCAGGTGCTTATCCAAGCGCCATTCGCGGCTACACTCACTCCTCTAATGAGGCAGGATAAGGGTTTGAAGGTTCAGTATGAGACTTGAAGCGAAATGGATCTGGAAGAAGCAGAAGGCGCGCGTGCCGTACA
>CAZKRK010000457.1:0-5981 GCA_964555035.1 uncultured Victivallales bacterium
TCCTCAACGACAAGCAGGGCATCAACGTCTATCTCAACAACCCCAACGATCGCAGTGGATACTCGTTCTGGTACGAGCTGTTTCCGAATGTCCTCTTCTATCGCATCTACTCCGCGTACCCGGAGACGGAGACCATGGCCGGCCAGTTCACGACCGTCGCTGACCGCTGGATTGACGCCTGCGTCGGCATGGGCGGCAGACTCGACCCATGGACTGTTCCGGACTTCGACCATACCGCCTACAACTTCGTGACGGGCAGACCGCATGACAACGGCCTCTGGAAAGAGGGCGGCAGCGCGGCGGCCATGGCCTGGTTGGAGTACATGGCCTACGTGAAGACGGGAGAGACGAAGTACCTCTCGGCAGCCAAATGGGGCATGGACTACCTGCAGCACCTGGCGAAGAACCCGTACTACGAGATCCTCCTTCCGCACGGACCCTACGTCGCGTCGCGCATGAACGCGGAACAGGGCACGCGGTACGATGTCGAGAAGCTGGCAAACTGGTGTTTCGACGGCAGCAACCCCAGGGGTTGGGGCGAGACTGCGGGTCGCTGGGGCGCACACGACTTTTCGGGGATTGCGTGCAGTCTCGGTGGACACACGAATGGCAGCTATGCCTTTCCCATGAACACCTTCAACAAGGCCGGCTCGCTCGTGCCCATGGTGCGCTACGATCCTCGCTTCGCGCGGGCCGTCGGGAAATGGATGCTCAATGCCGCGAACAGCATGCGGCTGTTCTACGCCAACGGACTCCCGCATGACCACCAGACGGACCACGCGTGGGCGGCCAAACATGACCCGAACGCGTGTCTGGCCTACGAGGGAATCCGCCGCACACAATCCACTACCGTGCGTTTGCACAGCGACCATCGTACGCGCTACGGCAAGGTGAAAAGCGGCGTGCTTGAGCACACCCGGTTCACCGACAAGCGCTACCTGACCCTTGAAGAGGCGAGAGAAGGCGGGCGCGATCGCCTGGAGCATACCTGGCGAGTTGAACTCCCGGAAGCCGACAGCCATCGTTTCACCATGGTGGCCAAGGTCGGCGGCGATGAGCCGTTCGCCGTCTCCTACGCATCAGCCCCCGATGGCCCGTTCATTCCGCTGTGCCGGTTTGATTCGACAGAAACCGAGGGCAAGGGCGGCAAGCTCAATGTTGAGGGCGGCACTCTCTTCGTGAAGGTCACGGACGCGAACCGGAACACCGACGGCAAACTGGACTCGCTCGCGGTGGACGACGTCTGGATCGTCTCGACGGTCAACAAGAGCCCATACGCGACGGGCGATGCCAAGGCGAACGGATGGGCGAAAACCAACTTTGGCCTCTACGGTTCGTCTTTCGTCGGCATCTTCGGCGGCATCATCCGTACGACCAACGTCGAAGGCATCCTGCAACTGAACTGCCTGGCCACGGACTACTTCCATGCGCCCGCATATCCCACCTACCTCTACTTCAACCCGCACCCGGAGCGACGCGAGGTCGAGATCGACGTCGGCGCTGAGCCGAAAGACCTCTATGACGCGGTAAGTAACCGGTTCCTACTGAAGGACGTCATGGGCAAGGCGTCATTTCGGGTTCCCGCGGACAGCGCTGTGCTGCTCGTGGTTGTCCCCTCGGGCGGGACACCGAAGCGGGAGGGGGCGAAGGCGCTCATCAACGATGTCGTCGTGGACTATCGTTACGGGAGACGTAGGTCCGATTTGTAATCGGACCTTCCCCGGCCGGGATCGGGTCCGAATGCAATTCGGACCTACGACGAGCGAACGGAAAGTAAGACATGAAGAAACTGCGCGCCCCCATCACCGCTGCATGCCTGGCCGTTTCCGCACTGCTGACCGGAACCGCAACCGCGGACGCGGACGGCAGGTACAAGACCGTCAAGACGGCCCGCAACGGCTTGCAGACGGTCTATGGTCTCGTCACGCCTCTCGACCAGGAAGGCAGGCACTTTTACCTGCGCAATGAAGACGGACTGATCGAAGTCAAGCTGTCGAAGGACGCCACTGGGACGTGATCTCGTTCAACTTCGGCCACTGGGATTCCGGAAACACGAAAGAGCAATACCAGGAGAATCTGGAGAGCGTCGTCCGGCAGCTCAAACCGACGGGGGCAAAGCTGATCTGGGTGACCACCTGTCCGGTTCCAGACGGCTATGAAAAGGCCGGGGCGTTGGGCGCCGGCAACAAGGCCCCTGGTCGCAAAGCCGGCGTGATGAAGGAGTATCTCAATCCCTGAGCCCTGGAAGTCATCAAACGACACCCCGAGATTTCCATCTGCGATCAATGGCAGTATGTCGCCGATCCTCCCGCACATCTTCAACGACGGTGCGCTCCGTTGATCCTCCCGAAAGCCGAGTCCGGTATTCTGCCGCTTCTTCGCAAACCGAGCGTGACCGGAGTCGCGCCTCGTTTGTGAGTACATAGCGCACTTGCTCCTGAAGGCTCCTGTGTTCCTGCCGCGCGGTCTCAACGAGAGTATCATAGACTGGGTCAGGGATGTTGCGAATTGTCATCGTCTTTGAACGGCAGGGGCTGTAACATCTGGCATACCGATTCAATCGGCAGCGGCATTACCGGGAGAGGTCCAGTGAATCGTTCTACTCCAATACGATCGTTCGCAGAAACAACCCGGCTTCTCGTTGCGCCTGCACTTGCAGGCATCACTCTGGCTGCGCTAGCCGTTCGAGGAGAAGGCGGGAACGGACCCAATCTGCCTCGGCGCCCCAACATCCTCCTTATCACGGCCGATGACATGAACTACGATTCGTTGGGATGCATGGGCAATCCCTTGCCGGGCATTACCCCCAACTTGGACCGCCTGGCTGCGGAAGGCGTCCTGTTCACGCGGTGTTACAACACGTCCACGATATGCGGTCCCTCACGGGCCTCTCTCCTCTCCGGGCTCTATCCTCAATGCAACGGCAACCTGGGCCACGGTCGGCAGCCGCCGGGCTTCTGGAACAAGAGCCATCCCGGCTTCGAACCGCCCAGCCTTACCACGCTTTTGCGCGACGCTGGCTACTTCACGGCCCTGCTCGACAAGTCAGCCACGCGTAACTGCAGGTGGGACTACACCCGTAACCATCGTCAGACCCATGCGGGCCGCGATCCCAAAATGTTCTACGGCTTCATGAAAGAAACGATCCAAAAGGCCCGCGCGGCGGGAAAGCCCTTTTTCATCAACGCCAACCCCACCGATCCCCACCGCTACTGGGCCGGGCATCCGCACGAGACAAAAAGGTGGATCGAGGAGCAGATGCAGGGGGACGAATTCAGCCCCTATCCCAACGACAAGCCCTATCCCGACCCGGATCGCACCCATGCAGCAGAAACGGTCCCGATGCCGCCCTGCTTCCCCGATGCCCCTGCGCTGCGGGAATCGATCAAGCACTACTACGGGTCGGTGAATCGCCTCGACATGAACGTCGGCGGCATCTTGAAGGCGCTGGATGATTCGGGGGCAGCCGAAGATACCATGGTGGTGTTTCTGTCTGATCACGGCATGGGGTGGGCCTTCGCCAAGTGGTCGCTCTATCCCTACGGCACGCGCACGCCCTGCATCCTGCGCGATCCGAAGAAACTGACGGCCGGCCGCGTCGATGACGAGCATGTTCTGTCGACGGTCGACATTGCACCGACCATCCTGGAGCGGGCCGGCCTGAAACCGCACCCCGCCATGAACGGTTTCTCGTTCTGGTCGCTCGCAACCGGCCGCAACGCTTCCTGGAACCGGCAAGAGGCATTCAGCAGTTTCGATTTCATGAACCTCGTCCCGGCCAACCATGAAGTGACGGACACCTGGGCTCCCGATCTGGCCGACCGCTTCGAGCAGTACCGCCCCATGCGCAGCTTGACCGACCGCCGATACGTCTACGTCTGGAACGCCTGGGCCAATGGCAGAAACACGCTTCCCCGGACCATGGGCAACGGCGACGAAATCATACAGTTCCTGGACTCCCACAAGGAGCGAAAGGGCTACCAGGACCGCCTGCGTTTCTACAAACAGCGCGTCCCCGAAGAGCTTTATGACACGGAAAGGGACCCCGGGTGTCGACGCAACCTGATACACGATCCCGCCCACGCCAAAACCGTGGGCGCGTTCCGTCGAAAGATGCTTGAGACCTTAACGGCAACCAGGGACGCGGAATTGCCGAATTTCCGATGACACCTTTGCTTTCGAGTATGAACAACAGCATCCATCTTGCCGTCCAGGTGGCGAATGTTGCACTACGGACAAGCCTTTCCCGGTGCCCAGCGAGTATCGCAGGCGGAATCAACCCGCACGTCGGATCGAGATGTTCTGACCCGGCGTAGAATCCGCCATGCCTATTGCAATATCCGCCATTCCGTTCCGGGACCCGTCTGTGGGAGATTGCATGGCGAGACAAACCCCGAGGAGGAGTCGGACGGATGAACGAGCTGATGCTGCCGGTGATGATCGTCGCGACCGTGGCCATGGCGTACGCCTCAACACCAAAGGCGGTGTAAGTATGATTGAATGCATCCGGACATATCGTCTTCAACACGCGCTCGAGGAGCCGTTCGGTTTCTCGCAGTGGCACTACGAGACGCGCAGTGCCCTCCTGGTCGAGGTCGTCGACGATTCCGGCGCCGTGGGCTGGGGAGAGTGCTACGGCCCGGCGGAGGTCACGCAGTGCGCCATCGCCTCGTTCTATGCGCCGCTGCTGGTGGGGTGGGATGCGCTGTGCAACGAAGCCGCCTGGCAACACTGTTGGCGGGCCTCCCTGGACTTTGCACGCAAAGGGATCATGATGGGCGCGATGTCCGGCCTGGACATGGCGCTGCTCGATCTCAAGGGCAAGTTGCTGGGGGTATCCGCTTCGGAACTGATGGGCGGCCGCGTGCGCAATTCGGTGCCGTGCTACGCCACGGGCATGTACTTCAGAAAGGAACCCGAGCCGCGGCTGCTTGAGACCATCCTGGCCGAGGCCGGCCAGTACGTCGACCAGGGGTTCAAGGCGTTGAAGATCAAGATCGGCAAGAACACGGCTTTCGATAAGGAATTGATCGCGGCCATGCGCCGGGCCTTTCCGAATGTGCGGCTGATGGCCGACTCCAACCATGCCTATGACGTGCCCGAGGCGCTCGAAGTCGGACGCGTGCTGGACGCGCACGCGTATGCCTGGTTCGAGGAACCGCTTTCCCCGCAGTGTGGCGATCGATTTCGCGACCTGGCGGACAAGCTGAACACGCCGATCGCGACAGGCGAGTGCGAGCAGACCCGCTGGGGGTTCCGGGAACTGCTGTCGCACGGCGGGGTGCACATCGCCCAGCCGGACCTGGCCTATTGCGGCGGCCCGACCGAGGCTCTCAAGATCCGCGCGATTGCCTCGTCCCGCGGCGTCAACGTGGTTCCCCACGTGTGGGGCACGATGCTGAACCTGGCTGCCGCGACGCACTTCCTGGCGACGACCTACGTCGAGCCCGGGAGAGCCGAACATGCCGTTCCCGTGGCCGGGGCGTTGCTGGCGGGCGGGATAGACGCAATGGAGCTGACATTGCGTACGCCCGTCGCCATGGACGCCGTGCGGGCGATCTGCTCCGAAGTGCCGGAGATGCTGGCCGGCGTCGGCACGATCCTCACGCCCGGGCAGGCTACGGCGGTGAAGGACGCAGGCGCTGACTTTGGCGTGGCGCCCGGCCTTAACCCACGCGTTGTGAGTGCGGCCCGCGAGGCAGGATTTCCCTTCGCGCCGCTCGACGGGGAAGGGCAGTACCGCCCCTACCGGAGCATGAGCATCGTCGATCGCGTTCGCGGGTGGGTTGATATTCTCGCTGACAACACCTGTTGGGACAATGGATACTCCGGCACGGGCAGTGGCATCTACGTCTCAAGCGGCGATAACCGCATTGAGGGAAACGTTGTCACCGACAACGATATCGGTCTGGAGGTAGTGATGGGGAACAATACAAGGCGGGCCGGGGCCCACAACCCAAGTTGCCCGGCCCTTCGCGGTT
>CAZKRK010000458.1:0-5959 GCA_964555035.1 uncultured Victivallales bacterium
CTCCCCTCGGGGGAGAGGTCGCCGCGGCGCAGCGGAGGCGGGTGAGGGGCAGACCCGCGGTGTCTCTACCCATGCCCCCTGCACTATGAAGACCATCTCAAACAACGACCAAAAGGTGTCAAACGGAAATCAGGACGTGACACCGTTCCCACTTCGATCGTTCCCCGGCAGTACGCATAACTCCCCGTCACAACGCGTTTCGGCTCGCCCCCACCGCTCACATCCCACATCAAGATGTCTGGTGTTGCTCTCAGTCGCGAGCGCCCGCTATCGCAAAAAAACTTCCGGAGAACCCTAAGACGTCGCGATTGACGTACGTTATACGTTCGAGGAGCGAATCCGGTGCGGGTGTGTTGTGCCCGTTTTTCATTGAGGAGTAGGCCCATGAGCGAAGAATTCGTAGAAGAGATATTCGAAGAGGTCCCGGAGGAAGTGGACGACCTGCACGCCCATTTCCATGACCTGATGGAACTGTTTGACGAGCTGACTTTCCGCGAGAAGTGGGAACGGGTGTTCGCTGGTCTCAAGGAGCCGATCGACAGCGGCGAGCACAAGTGGGCGCGTCTGCAGATGATTCGGCTGTCGGCCCCTGCCGCGGCGGTGATCGTTCCGATGCTGGCCCTGCTGATCCTGATGCTGATCCCGGGTCAGGCGCAGATGGACCGCACGGTTGAGGTCGAGATCGTGGACCCCGAGGAGATCGAGGAGCTTGACGACATCGAGGAGATCCAGGAAGAGCCGCCGGAGCCGCCCGATATTACCGAGATGGAGTTCAACGCCGAGGTGGTGACGCAGGATCTGCCGGCGCCGCCAACGGATTTCAGCCCGCAGCCGGTTGAGTTCGACGCGGTGGCGATCGTGAAGAGCCCGATCATCATGCGCGGCATCTACGGCAGCCGCAATCCCGGGCAGCGTGGTTCGCTGCTGGGTCGGCACGGTGCGCCTCCCGGTACCGAGCTGGCCGTGTTGCGGGCCCTGCGTTGGCTCAAGAAGTACCAGTCGTCCGAGGGTTGCTGGAAAGGCGGGGCGGGAGGCGGCAAGAGCTCGTCTGCCGGCTCCTGGGCGGCGTACACGGGCTTGGGATTGCTCACGTTCCTGGCGCACGGCGACACGCCGGCGTCGGAGGAATTCGGTGAGACCGTCGAGAAGGCGATTCGCTGGCTGGTCGACAACCAGAACAAGGCCGGCACGTTCGACCACAAGGACGGCCATAACTACAGTCATCCGATCGCCGCCTACGCCGTGTGCGAAGCGTACGGCATGACCAAGGTCCCGATCCTCAAGGGGGTTGCCGAAAAGGCGATTGCGGTCATCTGCAACGGCTGCAATCCGAATGGGGGTTGGAACTACAACTGCGATGGCTCGGGGCGCAACGACACGTCATACTCCGCCTGGTGCGCGCAGGCGCTGAAAGCGGCCAAGATGTCCGGAATCCACAACCCGGGGCTGAAGAAAGGCCTGGCTTGCGGCATCAAGGGCATGCGGGCCAATGCGAAAGAGTACGGTGGTTTCGGGTACACAAGCCCGGGCGCCGGACGTCTGACGGGCGCAGGTGTGCTCTGTATGCAGCTCTTGGGGCAAGGTCGCGACTCAACCACCCAGGCCGGTCTGGGATGGATGCGTCAGAATGTGACCTGCCGCTGGGAGAAACAGGGTAAGAGACCGTACTACTACTGGTACTATGAGACTCAGGCGTTCTTCCACGCGGGGGGCAACGATTGGAAGCAGTGGAACCGCCAGTTTGCGACCGAGCTCTGCAAGAACCAGACCGTAGTCAAGGGCGCGGGGGTTGACGGCAAAGACATCGGCTATTGGGTAGATATCGGCGACAGCGAAAAGTACGGCTACCCCTACAATACGACCCTGTGTGCATTGATGCTGCAGGTGTACTACCGTTTCCTGCCGACCTACCAGGAGATCAAGATCGACGAAGCTCCGGAGCTGGTGAACCAGGAAGAGGATATCGAGATCGACATCGATATCTAGAAATCGACGAAGCTATATTCCTTGCAGGCGCTCTTCCAGGAGTCGTCCACGTTCACCGCTTCGGCGAGCCAGTTCTGCGTGTCATCGGTGTTGGCAGTGACGGTGGTCATGGATTGAGTCGTCGCGCAACCTGCGAGCAGGCCTGCCGCGGCCATGAGGGAGAGGCACTTCAGTATTGCGTTAGCAGCGTTGCTGTTCATGGTCTTCTCCTTGGTCGTTTTCATCACAGCTGGATGAAATAGCACTTGCTGTGCCAAAGGATGGTGTGTTGCTCCGAGTGACCGCTTGTTGCGGCGAAAACGGGAAGTTTCCACACAATCACGACAACCATAGCAAGCGGATAGCATACTGATACCAAGTTTGAGAGAAGTAAAGGGAATCTTCACTACTCGTGGCTGCCGGACTCGAGGCTTTGTGTTCGGGAAGCGGGCACAACGTGTACGACTTCCGAACACTCTGGCCGGAAGCTTTAACCCCGCCTGCAATCCCGAGGGCGCCAACGGCCAGCGCCTCACCCGCCTCCGCTGCGCCGCGGGGACCTCTCCCCCAAGGGGAGAGGTGAACCTGAAAGGAGCAGTTGCCGGCAGTCCGTGATCAGTAATCGGTGTGGCATTCCGGTGTTCACTCGCCGCACCCTTTCGCGCGCGCCCGGTGCCCTGCCACCGATGACCGACTACCGGCAACTGCCGTTTCTAGGGTGAATCTGGCAGAAAAATCACTTTTTCAATATCCCCATCTTTCTGCCAACCCATCTTTCTGCCTTTGCATCACTTCCGTTGCGCTCCGACCGGTCCACGGCACTCCGCACCGTGGGCATACGCCCCCGGTGCTGCGAGCCTGACTACGAACCCAACGCACGCGCTCCCTGCTCGTAGTGAGCCACGCAGCCCGAGACGCAACGCGGATCGGCGCGGAGTGGCGTGGTCGCGCACGGCACTCCGCACCGTGGGCATACGCCCCCGGTGCTGCGAGCCTGACTACGAACCCAACGCACGCGCTCCCTGCTCGTAGTGAGCCACGCAGCCCGAGACGCAACGCGGATCGGCGCGGAGTTGCATTCTCCACGCACCCTCGAATTGTCCAGGGGCCACGCGCCCTGCTCTCGTCCCCGCGTCCGCGAGCTCCTGTGGTGAGAGTCACATCGCTGTCAATCGCCGCTCTACCGCTTCAACATGACCGAGAGGATCGCAACGTCGGCGGGAGTAACTCCGGGTATGCGCGAAGCCTGTTGGAGATTGCGGGGACGGATGCGGCTCAGTTTCTCGCGGGTTTCATAGCGCAGGGCCGTAATGCTCCAGTAGTCCACCTCAGGCGGGATAGGGACGGCGCCCTGAGAACGGGCACGCTCGACCGCGCGTCGCTCTCGCGCGATGTACCCGCCGTATTTGACCTGGATTTCGACCTGGCGGACCGATTCCGGTCTGAGGTCAAGGTGGGTATCGGCCCCGTCGGCGGACGGCGGGCCTTGGCGACTTGTCGGAAGCGCAGTCCCGGAGAACGGCTCTCCAGAGCCGTTCCGAACGCCCTCGGAGTGCGGTTTTTCCGATTGCGCTTTGCAGCTGGGCAGATCGGCATAGGTGACCCCGGGGCGACGCAGAAGCTCCTCGAGGGAAATGCCCTCCCAGCGCGTCGCTTGCAGACGTGCGAGCTCCGTAGCAACTTGGGAAGCAATGAGTTGCGTATGCTGTAGAAATACGTCGGAGACTATGCCCAAGGTCTTGGCGTGCGGAAGCATGCGCAGATTTGCATTGTCCTGCCTGAGGAGCAGGCGGTGTTCGGCGCGTGACGTGAACATTCGGTAGGGTTCGTCCGTTCCCTTGGTGACGAGGTCATCGATCAGAACGGCAATGTAGGCTTCGTCGCGCTCGAGGACGAGGGGTGGCTCCCCTCTCGTCTGTCTGGCGGCGTTGACCCCGGCCATGAAGCCCTGTGCGGCGGCCTCTTCGTAGCCGGTTGTCCCGTTGACCTGGCCGGCGCAGTAGAGCCCGGGCAGGGGTTTCGACTCGAGAGAATGGTAAAGCTGCGTGGGGTCGATGGCGTCATATTCGATCGCGTAGGCCCATTTGGCAAACAGTGCCTTTTCCAGGCCGGGGATTGAGTGAACCAGTTCGAGTTGCACTTCCCGGGGGAGGCTGTTGGAGATGCCGTTGGGATACACGAGATCGCCGTGCCAGCCCTCTGGTTCGATGAACACGTGATGCGACTGCTTGTCGTGGAACTTCACCACCTTGTCCTCGATGGAAGGACAGTAGCGCACGCCGGTGCCCGAAATCGCGCCGCCATAGAGGGCGCTGCGCTCGAGGTTGTCGCGTATGATTGCGTGAGTGTGGGGCGTGGTGTGAGTCATGTAGCAGGGAAGCTGACGGCGGCCGGGGAGCTCGTCATCGGGAAGGAGCTCGGGCAGGGCCTGGGCAGGCTGGGGTTGCCGGCCGGAAGCGGGCCCGTGCAGATTCAAAGGACAGTAATCGTGCGGCGCCCCTTCTGGGGGCGCTTCCACGGGGGGGTGTTCCACGTGGAACGTCTCCGAGTGTCTACGGGCCGCCCATGAGAAGAAAGGGGGCGGCCGCTCCCCTTCCTGGGCCTGCATGCGCGAGTAGTCAAGCGAGGCGGCAAGCAGCCGCGGCGGTGTGCCCGTCTTCAAGCGGCGCAGGGAGAAGCCCAGTTCCTGCAGGGAGCAACTGAGCTCAGCTGCAGGGGGGGCATCATCACGGCCGCCGGGACGCATGTCGTGGCCGACGTGAATCGTGCCGCGCAGGAACGTTCCGGCGGTTATGACGACCCTCTTGCCCTGAATGCGCGTGCCGTCACAAAGGGCTACCCCGCGGAGAGAGCCAGCGTGGACCAAGATGGACTCGACCGTAGCCTCGAGAAGCTCGAGGCGGTCAGTGCGCTCAACGACCTTCAGCATGCGGCGTGCGTAGGCGGTCTTGTCGCATTGGACGCGGGTGGCCTGTACGGCCGGACCCTTCTTGGTGTTGAGGGTGCGGAATTGCACCCCGGCATAGTCGGCATTGCGCGCGATTTCCCCGCCGAGGGCGTCGAGCTCGAAAACGAGGTGGGACTTCGCAATCCCGCCGACAGCTGGGTTGCATGGCATGCAGGCAAGCTGAAGGCGATCCATGGTGACGAGGCAGGTGTCAACTCCCATGCGCGCCGCTGCGAGCGCAGCCTCGCAGCCGGCATGGCCTCCCCCGACGACTATGACATCGTAGCTCTTCACGACGCCAGTATCGCAAAAACACAACAACTAAAGAAGGAGGAAAACCCGGAATATGTTCCACGTGGAACAAACCGGGGCGAGGGGCTGTATCAATGGAAGCGATCGCTATCCCGGCAGAAGTGAGACGCCCCCAGTCCGGCCACGGAGGCGGTATCTGCTTGCTTTGCTCCCTCGGCCATGCCAATGTCTCAACCGTCTCTCGGATTGCAGAGCAATCCTACTCGCAGTCTCCAATCCCTCGTAGAGGGCAGGGCAAGAGTGGGGCGTGAGAGCAGGAGAGAACTTCGCCCCAAGGGCGATACGTTAACGACGGAGGATCGCATGTCACTCGGGAAGTTAGCCCTTTTCGCCGCATTGAGTCCCTGGATTGCGGTCGCACTCACACTGGTTACAGGCGGCGGCTGAGGGTCCCCATTCGGATTCCTGGCAGGAATCTGCTTTGTTGGCGGGCCACCCCTCGGAGTCGTCCTGGGGATTGTGGCACTCTTCCGTGCCGAACCTAAGGGTCTCCCTATCTCAGCGATCGTGATCGGCGGCCTGGAATCAATGGTTTTCGCCATTCCGATGTTCATTGACGGCCTGTAGGCAGCTACAGGGTGTCCGAAAAGGGTCGCGCGGATTTCGCGGCGCGTAGAAGGAGCGATTAAGCAGAAAGAATAGGTAGATAGATTAAGTATGCCCATCGACTCTTAATCTATCTAGAGCCTGTCCGAAAAGGTCTTTTCGGACAGGAGGGTTCAGGGTTCAGAGTTC
>CAZKRK010000459.1:0-5948 GCA_964555035.1 uncultured Victivallales bacterium
CCGTACGAGCGGTGGGGTGGGAGGGCCTCCCCGTGAGGGGAGGTCCTATCCCGTTGGGCTTTCCTCTCTGTGTGATCGCATCCAGAACCGGGTTGAGGAACTGATCTGAATACGGTCCGCAGAGGAACTCGCCCTCCTCCAGGAGGTCGCAACCATCCATCTCCGCGAGGTCGTTCCAAGCACATCTGAGGTCTTCGTCCGACAGGTGGTCCAGGACTGCCGTGATTTCCTTCTCCAGCTTGCCGACCAAGAAACCGTCCCACGTTCCGTATTCCGAGTCGTGAGAGCGACGCAACTGGTCCGCGAGACTCACACCGGATTCGGCCTTCACCTCAGCCCTGTTCACAATGGCATCTATCACTGAATCCGCATTCATCACTTGGCAGCCCAACAGTTTATTGGATGGATCGCATCCATCTAATGCTATCTGAGGTCGAGGGAGAAAGCACATTTTTCTTTTGCTTCTTCCCGCCGTGCGGTGGCACAGTATTCATCCTGATGAAGCCGGTCAAGCCTCAAAACGAAATGACGCCACCGGAACGTGAATTCTGGGAGAAATACGCGCAATCGGTGGTTCGGCGGGGGATTGCGGGTCGGTCCGCCGAGTGGCATATACGCCATGCGCAGCGTTTCGCCTACAGCCTGGACGGAAAGCGGTTGAGGGATGTGGATGCCGGCCAAGTTGATCGATATCTGGATGAATTGGGCAGAAGCGACAGGGCTGTGTCCTGGCAGATGAAGCAGGCCGTTTCGGCACTGCGAGTATTGTTCTGTGACATGACCGATTGCGTCTGGGCCGCAGACTACGATTGGTGGGGGAAGCGCGATGCGTTTGACGACTTGCCGCCTGAGCATCCGACGATTGCGCGGGCCACGGGATCGGCCGAGACGGTACGCAGACGTCAGGCGGTTCGTCAAACCGTCAGTGATCCCGAAACGCTTGCCGTGCTGGGCCGGCTGCGCGACCTGACTCGTGTGCGGAACATGTCGATTCGTACGGAACAGACTTATTCGGAGTGGTCGGAGCGTTTTGCCACCTTCTGCGGAGGAGCGATTCCGCGGGAGCCGGTGAAGGTCACGGCGTACCTTGAGCATCTCGCCCTGGTGGAGCGTGTGGCCCCCGCCACTCAGGCCCAGGCTTTGAATGCCCTGGTGTTTCTGTATCGCGAAGTGATGCAGATCGATTTGGGCGATCTGGGAAACTACCAGCGTCCTAAGGCACGACGGAAGCTGCCCGTGGTGCTGACCCCGGACGAGGTGGACATGCTGCTTGGGGTGATGACTGGCGCCTCCGGGTTGATGGCACGTATGATGTACGGTACGGGAATGCGCCTGAGCGAATGCGTGCGATTGCGCGTGCAGGATATCGACTGGGGGAACGGCTACGTTAGCGTGCGGGGCAAAGGCGGCAAGTGGCGGCGCGTCCCTCTGCCGGATGCGTATGCCGACGAGCTCAAGGCGCACCTGGCTGAGCGGAAGCTGCAGTACGAGAAGGACCTCGCGGCGGGATTCGGCGAGGTGTACGTGAAGGAGTCCCTTCGCCGCAAGCTGGGCGGTTCATTGAAAGACTGGGGGTGGCAGTACGTGTTTGCGGCGGCCCGCATCAGTACCGATCCGCGTTCGGGCAGGCACATGCGGCATCATGCCAGCGAAAACGTCCCCCAGAAGGCAATCAAACGTGCCATGCGGGAGAGCGGTCTGCCAAAACAGGTGAGTTGCGGGCCTCTCACCGCGCGTGGTGGCATGCGTACTACCCCAAGAGCTTCGTCACCGTTCCCGACGCCAAGATCGAGGGGTTCTACTGGATTCAGATCCACAAGCTCGCGTGCGCCACACGACGGGACCGGCCGGTCATGGACCGAACGCCCGGGGCGATGACGGTCGACGGGAAGTCACTACCCGTGAAAGATCTCGGCGGTGGCGTGATCGAGATTGCGCTTGCCAAGGGCCGTGAGGTCTTCCTGCGTTGCGGGCAGGGCGACACAGCCGTCCGTCCGCTCGAGCTCGAGGGGGATACTCACAACTACTGGGGGGTGAAGCAGACGCCGCAACGGGTCAAAGCCGTCGCTCCAGCCTTCCTGCTCACTCCCCTACATTTCTGAATCTTCTGCTTGCCACGCGCGCGCTATTTGGTCATATTGCCAAATAGTTTCAGCAAAGAGTACAGAGGAGTCTACATGGATCTGGCTCGCCACGAACGCCTGCAGGGGCGCGCCGACATTCTCAAGGCGCTGGCGCATCCGTCGCGCCTGCTCATTGTCGAGGAGCTTGCCGCCGGAGAGAAGTGCGTGTGCGAGCTGCAGGCGCAGATCGGGGCCGATATCTCGACGGTTTCGAAGCACCTGGCCGTGATGAAGCGGGCCGGACTCGTCGCCGACGAGAAGCGGGGGTTGCAGGTCTACTACAGGCTCCTCTCGCCGTGCGTTCAGAGTTTCTTCAAGTGTGTTGAGTCGGTAATCGAGGCTCGTGACGCGGACGGCGTATGCTGCACGGTCACGAAGTGACCTCGTCCCTTTTTTTGCCCAGTAGTTGGCCATAACGCCAAGTCGTCATGGCGGCAAGGAGATGTTGAAATGAAGCAGTGGAAGAAGTTCGCGATACTTGTTGGTGTTTTCCTGTTTGCCTACTTCCTGCCGTTCGACAACCCGAAGGTCTCCAATGCCGTGATGGAGGCGTTCCGCCTGCTCCAATGGTACGCGTTGCACCACACCCTCGCGTGTGTTGTTCCCGCCATGTTCATCGCGGGAGCGATTTCGACGTTTCTGTCAAAGGCGTCCGTTATGAAGTACCTCGGACCGTCGTCGCCGCCCGTCCTGGCGTACGGCGTCGCGTCCGTGGCGGGCGTTGTCCTGGCCGTCTGCTCGTGCAGCGTGTTGCCGATGTTTGCCGGTATCTACAGCATGGGCGCCGGGCTCGGTCCGGCCAGCGCGTTCCTCTACTCCGGCCCGGCGATCAACGTCTTGGCCGTCTTTCTCTCGGCTCGCGTTCTCGGTCTGGATCTCGGTGTCAGCCGTGCCGTGGGGGCGATCGTCTTTGCCTGCGTCATCGGTATCCTCATGCATCTCCTGTTTCGACGCGGCGAGACCCGCCGCAATGCGACCGCCATGCACATGCCCGAGACGCCGGCGCCGACGCGCGCGCTGTGGAAAACGGCGCTCTACTTCCTTACCATGATTCTCTTCCTGGTGTTCAGCGACTGGTACAACACCAACGACGTGACGATCACGATGAACGACGGGACCGTGATCGAGGCAAACGTTCGCTACGCGCGTCGCGACACCATGGATATCCAGGAGTTCGACAACGACGGCCATCTTGGCTCCGAGATCCGTCGCCTCAGCTTTGCGGAGGTCCGGTCCATGGAGTCCGAGCCGGGCTTCGTCATGACCGTTCACGGCATGAAGTGGTATCTCGCCGGTGCGATGGGCGTCGTGCTGCTGGTCATGCTGTGGCGCTGGTTTACGCGGGAGGAGATTGGGGAGTGGCTGCAGGCGTCGTGGGATTTCGGCCTGACGATCGTTCCGCTTCTCTTCGCCGGCGTGTTCGTCACGGGGTTCATCGGGGGGCTGATTCCCGAGAAGGCAGTCGGAGGACTGGTAGGCGGGAACGGGTTGGCGGCGAATTTCGTGGCGTCGTTCGTCGGAATGATCTGGTACTTCGCGACCCTGACGGAGATCCCGATCGTGGAGATGCTTACGCGGTTGGGGATGGGGAAGGGGCCGGCGCTGTCCCTGCTGTTGGCCGGCCCGGCCCTGTCCCTCCCGAGCATCCTGGTGATCTACAAGGTGATCGGCGGGCGCAAGACTCTGGCGTTTTGCGCCCTGACCGTGGTGATGTCGACCCTGGTGGGGTGGCTGTTCGGAATGACCGCGTGACGCACACGCGGCTGCACCGTGTTACCTGCTCTGTTCGACCTTCTCGACCACCGTGTCCCACGCCCGGTCGAGCTCCGATTCGTCGACCACCCAGTCTCGATCCCCGTCGCACAGTAGCGTCGCGGCAAGCCCCGCCGCGAAATCACGGATGGCCTGAGTCTCCTCCTGGCTGAACGCGCCATCCTTGTCTTTGTCGAACACCTTCAGAAGGGTGGCGCCGCAAGCCTCGACCTGCCTCTGCGTGGCAAGGAATCCTCTTTCGACTTCCGCATCGTCGACGGTTCCGTTCTTGTCGGCGTCGAAGTTGTCGACGACCAGCTCAACGGCCACCTGGATCCCGCCGTCAGTAAGCACGCTTTCCTCGCCCCGCGCAGGAGTGCCCGCTTTTCTCACGTTGGGCGCCATGGCGAAGAGGGCGTCATCTACCGGTATGCCGTGAGTAATGGTTTCGATCTTTATCGAAAGAAGCGGCATCGCTCCGAGCAGAACGGAGGCCGAGAACGGAATCCGAACCCCGTCGACGGCCCGATAGTCGTCCATTGACACGGAGATACCGTCGATGGCCGCGGCGTCTCCCAGGGAAACCTTGAACAAGCTGAGCATGTAGGTCTCCGCGTCGATGTAGACGCTGTATTCCCCCGCGGTTACCGGTTTGTCATCCCCACCACCGGTGCCCTTGAGGACGTGGCACGCTTTACCCTTGTGCTCCTCCTCGCCCGCGTACTCGAGCTCGTTCTCAGTGACCGCCTCGAGCATGCCGTGGAAACGGGCATCCCACAGCTTCTGTCCGAGTTGCCAGCCTCTTAGCTGCCGAGCCTGCCTGCGGGGGTCCTTCCTCCAGGCCACCTTGCCGTCACATCCCTCCGTGATCTCGCCCATGCCCGGGATCTCGGTCCGGGTGTGCTTCTTGTCGGGCGCCTTCTGAATGGAAACGAACTCCCACGGTCGGCCGATGGCCGTGATGGTGAGGGTCCCTTCAGAGCGGCGCGTTTTCAGTTTGAGGTTGGCCTCGCGCCCGCCAATGGCCTCCAGGTGCCTGGCAACAATCGCGCCGACATCGGGCTGTGCCTCCTGCGCAGATGCGGCCGGGGCCAACACAACCAGGGCCGCAAAGCCCGTCAGGATCAGTCTGTCAATGTTCTTGCTCATGCTCTTTCCCTTCCGTTAGTGCCCAACGGGACAGGTATTTCGTCCTGGCGTCGACCACCCATCGTTCGGCTGCCCCCATCTCCCAGGTCGGCTTCCAACCGTTGGTGTTCTCGTTCGACCGCCGGTTGATGCAACCCTCGACCAGTTCGGCCATCCTCCCGTAGGCGGGGTCGTCCTTGTTCTTGAAACCCTTCAGTTGTCCCCAGCCGCCCTGGTTGACGGGCAGCGGCATCATCAGAATGCGGCTCTCGTCCGGCTGAACGAGATTTACCAGCGCGACCTCTGGCTGGGCGGCAAGCTTGTCGCCAAACAGCTCTTTGACGTAGGCCCGCAATGCCTCCACCCCCTTGTCGTTGAACGAGCGCTCTTCAGGCCGGTTGGGAAACAGGTCGCCGTAGCACTGCCCGTTCAGATCCAGCCACTCGACGATGCGCATGTAGCTCTCGCGATCCATATCAATCAACTTGGGATGCTTCTTCTCGCCGTTGGCCAGCATGTGCGCGACCTTGTTCGAATAGGCAAAGAACTTCCGCGGGTGGCTGATGTTGTAGGTTACACTCGTGCCCTTGTACCTGCCGTTCATATACCCCTTGTCGCCGACGCGGTGATCCCCCCTGCTGACGATCGCCTCGAGCGACTCGGGATAGCCGCGGCGGCCCTTCACATGCATCAGGTTGACGTTCTTCTCCGTCTTCTCCAGGCCGTGACAGGAGATGCAGTAGCGGTCCAACACCGGCTGAACGGTCCTCGCGAAGCTCATGCCGCCCTCGTACTGGGGACCGGCCGGCGGTTCGAGCTCCATCGGTTCCATCCGGCTCATCTTCGCCACAATGCGCACATCCGCCGATGCGCCCATCGGCTCGTGGCACCCGACGCAGCTCACCCGCTCGCCCGGCTGGAGATAGAACTGGCTCTTCAGCGTCA
>CAZKRK010000460.1:0-5940 GCA_964555035.1 uncultured Victivallales bacterium
GATCAGTCATCGCACAGAATCGATCCTCTGGACTAGGAGGCAAGACATGTTTCCACGAGTCGCGCAGGTCCGGCACGTAAAGGGCTACGAACTAGAACTCGAGTTTTCGGACGGTGTTGTTGCGCAACTTGATTTTCGAGGTAGGATTCTGGGACGCGGCGGAGTTTTCATGCCGCTGGAGAACGTGGACTTCTTCTCACAAGTCACCGTTGATGCCGAGGCGGGTACGCTGGTCTGGCCTAACGGAGTCGATTTCTGCCCTGATGTGCTCTACGCTGAAGCTACAGGGAAACCGATCACGGAATTGGGAACTGAACTGGAGGTCGCTTGACCCACGTTCGCGAATCGGCAATCCCCGAACTCCTTGCTGGAGTGTTACGCACTGTACCGCGAGCCGCTTCTCGATAATTGTCAGCTCGCCGAGCAGCATCAACCTCTGAATCGGATACCGCCAGTGGAGTGATCGATGATGCTCGAGGTTAACGCTGCCGAACACGGTGGTAGACATCGCGTCCACGTGTCTTTCAACAACGGCGAGGAGGGAACGGTCGATCTGGCCGACGCGCTTTGGGGGCCGATGTTCGAACCGCTCAAGGATCCTGCCGTCTTCCAACGCTTCGAGGTTTCACCGGTTCTCCGCACGATTCGGTGGGAGAACGACGCTGATCTCGCTCCGGAGTACCTGTACGAGAAAATGGTCGACCAAAGGGATGTGCCCGCCCAGAGTGGCCGCTCGACGGCCGCCGGTGATCATAGCTCAGTTACCGGCCGCGCCGGTGGTTGATGCCCAGCGATATTGCACAGCACTTTGCAGTGCCTGATCCAGCTTCGGAGCGTGGCGATGGCTCCTATGGCGCTAAACGGTCCGGGCTGTCTCCGGGGAATACGAGAGTTTTCCCACTGGTTGTTTCCCGCCCCTCCCGAACGTGCGTGATTTGGTCGGGGCGGGCCCACGACACCTCGTTTCCGCGGATGACGGTCCCTGTCCCGCGCATGCGGGAGAGGGGAATCGGGTTGACTGGCCGATCCACATCCGACGGCAGTGCTTGGCGGGGTAAGAAGACTAGCAGACGAATCCCGGGCCTTCTACCGCCGCCGGCAAGCGGACGGGCGCTCGTGGAGGCTGGGAACCCGGATGCACGGCTACAAGACACTGCCAATGCCCGGTATGGTCGAGGAAGATGGGTGTGCGCACGGCGTCTGCTTCCGCCAGGAATTCCTGCACGGTTGTGGCATAGCAGAGGCGGCGGTTCTTCCAGCGGGCGTGACCGCCTGCGAGGACCATCATATCGCGTACGCGTCTGGTACTGCGCGTAAAGAAGAGCACGCGAAACCTCGGTGGGAAGCCTTGACCGCCGCTACGCTTCCATCGCGAAAGCCAATGATCCTGGAAGCGTTCGTAGAACGAAATCTTCCTGCGGATCGTCTCCCGTTTCGGATCGCTGGCATCGAGCGGTTCGGTGCTGTTATCGAGTTCCACGAGAAAGCGAAATTGCTCGCCCGTAGGAGCCAGGAGGGTCATCTGGAAATCGGGCTTGAGCTCCTCGGGGCCGAGTGTGAGCACCAACTGATTCTCGGGGGAGAATCTCACGAGCCGGATGCCTCGCTCGTGACCGCTCGCGATCGTGTGGACCACTACGTCGGCCAGGCTGCGCGCATGATCCTGTCGCGACACGGGAATCTCCGCGAAGTAGCTTGCCGAGGGCTCCCGGGTTCCATCGTCCTGATGCAGTATCCGGAAACCCTCACGCGTGAGTTTGTAGTAATTGAGGGCCCCGCGGTCCGTGGTGGCGTAACGCCAGGAGCGAATCCACCTCGCCTGGGCGTACTTTTGCAGGTTGCGGCGGAGGAAGTTCACGTTCGTGTAGGGCTCGTCAAAGGCATGGCTCTCTTTGAGAAGCTGCATGGCGGTGCGCGGTCCGCGTTCCAGGGCCGCGAAGAGCTGCCGTACCCGATGCGTGAAGAGGGTCGATTTGCCATGCACCGAGCAAACACGGTAGCATGCCTGCGGTGATTTCTTCAACTCCTTGTCATGGAGAAGCAGGGCTACATCGACGTCGACCGGCTGCAGGCAGAAACGACGCTGGAAGAAGCGGCGCGCAAGTGCGACGTCCAACTGGAAGCGAAAGGATCCGGCAAAGAAGTGCGGATTGACTGCCCGTTCGGCTGCGGAGGCGATCACGCCGGCCGCAGGGAGATCTCGGTCAACACCGAGCATCCGCAGAAGGTGTTCTACTGCCACGCCTACCAGTGCCAAGTTCGTGGCAATCTGCTGACGCTCATGCACGGCTGGCTCAAGGCGCGGCTGCCCAGCGGTGGCAAGCTCAAGGGAGCCGAATTCAACGACGTGAAACGTGTTCTCGCCGGAGACGCGCCGGCGGTGCCGGGCGCATCGGCGCCACCGGCCGCGAAAGACACGCGCGCCGAGGACGCACAGCAGGCGGTGCGCAACGTGCCGCTGGCCGAATCCCAGAACGAAGCCGCCAGGCAGCTACTGGACATCGACGAGAAGTTCCGCGTCGAACCGGCCGAGATGAATCCCAAGGCCGCCCGCTACGTGCGTGCCCGGCCCTATCTTACTCCTGAGTTGATGGAGAAGTGGCGTATGGGGTACCTGCCGAATGACGGCGGTGGTGATAAGCGAGGGTGGAGCATGCGCGGGCGTATCGTGTACGGTTTCCTGTCCGACGACAACAAGCTGCTTGGCTGGATCGGACGAGATCCAGCGTTCGAGGAGCAGGAAGCGGAGTTTCTGGCGATCCCGCCCGAGCATCGGGGCGACAGGAAGCCACCGGTCAAGCACAGGTTTCCCAAAGGTTTCCGACGCGGTCTGGAGCTCTTTGGACAGCACGCAGCGCGGCTCCGAGAGCCCGGTTACCGGGAGGCGATCAAGGAGCATGGGGTGATCGTGGTGGAGGGCTTCAATGACGTGATCGCCCTGGATGCGCTGGGCGTACCGGCGGTGGGGATCTGCTCGAACAAGATCACGGTCGAGCAGGTAGAGAAGATCGCGCACTGGAGCAAACGTCTGTGCGGGGGGAAGGTGACGCTGATGTTCGACTGCGAAGAGACGGGCGATGAGGGGGCCAAGGAATCGCTGTGGCTTCTGGCTCAAGCGGGTGTCGACGTGCGACTTGCGTGGTCGCAAGCGATGCACGGTGGAGAGTTCCGAGGGCGTCAGCCCGAGTCGCTCGCGCGCGAGGAGTGGGAGTCGGTGGTGCGTCCGGCGGTCGTGCGGTGATGGGGCGGTATGGCGAGTGGATATTCTCCAGGATATCCTTGCTCTGGTCGGATCGCTTGGCCCGATTGACGCATGGAAGATCGTGATCGTGCACCGTCAGCTCAGCTCATGACAGGCCAACCATGGCCGCGGAAACAGGGCATCTACTCGAGTGAATGCCGCCTTGCTGGACGACTCCGGGCGGCTTCGCTATCGTTGGCGCGAGTCGTTTTGGTTTCTCTCGGGATTCAGACTATGGCGACGTTTTACCTGAAATGCGATGTCAATCGCGACATGAGCAAAGAATCACTTTCGCGCGCCCTCGAGCACAGCACGGCGAGGGAGGCGATTTCCGCAGCGCTACGTGCCGAGGTTCGGCTTTCGATCTGCGACGCGCTGACGGACATCGTGCATGCGCTGTACGCAGACCGCCAGAGCGGGGAACTCACCGGGGAAAACACGATGCCCGAGCGCTCCTGCGCCGATTTCGTCGAAGCCGTGAGTGCTATTCTCGACGGTTACGGTCTCACGCCTGAAAGTGTGCGATAGCTTGGCTGCCGCTTGGCGAACACGCGATTCGTTTGGCGGCGGTTTCCACAGCGCCGGAATCTCGTGAAACTATCGCAGTCTGGATACCGGGCGTGATCTTTTGGGGAGTGTGGTAGACTTGGCGGCATGCGTCAACGAACGTTCGATTTCGTTTCCCACGCTCAGTGCGACGAACAAGACAGTGCGGAGCATGATTGCCGACGAGACTATGATTCGCCCTACCAACAGACTGACGTACCGTCAGCGGTCGTGTCAATTGCGAGTCGGATTCGAGACAGGGTTAAACGCATTCGGCCTCCGGTAAAGGCTCATGGCGGAAAATTCTACCTCGCCCGCCAGATTGTTCCGATCCTGCTTTCGGCCCCTGGTAATCCAAAGGAGTACTTGGAGCCGTGTGCGTTTGGAGCTTCGGTATTCCTGGCCATGCCACGGTTTGAGCGCGAGATTCTCGGTGACGTGAATCCCGACGTCGTACAGCTCTGGAGAGTTCTTGCGCACGAGCGTCTCTCGGCGCTCTTTGCAGAGCGCCTGTCAGATGTGTCCTACAATGAGGAGACATTCGAAGAGGCCAATCGCGAAACACCGAAGACTTCTGTCGACGAGTGCGTGCAGTTCGTTATTCGCAGCCGGTTCTCGCGTGGCGGTCTGGGCAAGTCCTTTGCGTGGTCCAATCGCACGCGCGGTGGCCGGCCCGGAGACGAAAACGCCTGGAACACATTTCGAGAGAAGTCGCTTCCACAGATTATCGAGCGGGCGCAGGGTGTGGAGGTCGTCCAGGATGCCTGCTGGTGGACGGTGTGGGAGAGCCGGCATCGTATTGATCGTCTGATCTATGCCGATCCTCCCTACATGCGCGAAACACGAACTGCCAAGAAAGCTTACGGTCCATTTGAAATGACGCGAATCCAGCATTTCTGGCTGGTTGCTGCGCTCAGAGCCCATAGTGGCCCGTCGGCGATCAGTGGGTATCGCTGCGGCGACTATGACCGGTGGCTGCACGATTGGCGACGACTTGATTTTGAAATGCCCAATAACGCAGGTCAAGGCAAACGCAAGCAGCGTCGGACGGAGTCGCTGTGGATCAATTGGTAGTCCATTCTTGTTCATGGAGTTGTTCACAGTCCGGTCGCTGCTTGGGGCTACTTCGTACGGGCGTGGATCGGCCATTTCTTGGCCCCGTGAGGCGTTTCTGGTGTCGGCACAGGGGCTAGTAGCCAGTGAAGCGTTTGCGCGGCGGTGTGGCGCCTTCAGACGCGACTCTGAGGCGACGGCGCGTCCGGCCGCGGGCGCGAGTGCGCCGCGAACGCAGCCGGACGCGCGTTCTTGGGTGGCGACGGCCGGTGGCCGTCTGGCGACTCGCCAGACGCGGCGAGCGCTCCGGCGCTCGTTTCCCCCGCTCACTTGACCCACCGGCCCTACGCGCGGCAACGGTGCGGGGGAGGCGTGCGGACACGCGTCGCGGAGGAGGAACGAGGCCGCGACACCCCGCCCGTAGCCGCGTCGATCGCCGAGGGCCGAGGCGTCAGCGTGTCGCAGGGCGGGGTGTCGCGGGCGCAGCTCCGCGACGCGTTGTCCCTCCGAGAAGGCGCCACTTCGGCTCTCCGCAGCCGAGAATCGTCCATCTCCGGATGGATGAAGAGGCCGATGTTTCCGTGGCATGACGAACATCGAGCTTAGATCCGTGCAAACTGCGAGCGGAAATGCCTGGTAGATATCGAGGAACGTTGCCGTTGCGCCTGGGTGTTGACACGCCTAATATCTCCTGGCTGCTCTTTGACAGAAAGATGGGAGGAGAATTATGGTAAATCTCAAAGCTGCACACAGGGAGTTGTTCAAGCGGTCGGCGGACGAGGTGTTCTCGTCGCTCGACGCGCTACTGGAGTTCACCAACGGGCAACGAGAACGGTCGGTTGACCGGTGGCACCCACCGGAGAAGCTCGCCATCGAAGCGAATGGAACCATCTTGGCGAGCCTGGAACACGAGGGATCGTATGCGTTCAACGATTGGAGCTTCGGCCAGTTATGTCGATTGGCCAGTGTCAACAAGGACACGCTCAACCGGCTGAGCCCCGCCACAGCGCGTCAGGCCCTGCGCGAAACGATGCCCACGGGCAGAAAGCCGCTGCAGATCCTCACCGAAGGCGATCGGATTCGCTCGATCCACGGCACGC
>CAZKRK010000461.1:0-5932 GCA_964555035.1 uncultured Victivallales bacterium
CTAGTGATTAACGGAACAGCCTACACGGTAATTAGATGCGTGTCAACTGATACGTACGACAAATGGCAACGCACGGCACCCTCCGGGACGACTAATTGACAAGCAAATAGCGTGCCAATCAGCCGCACCGACAGGCCGAAACGCGAGGAGGGGGGTGCACGCGCCGCGAAAAAGCCGGGCGTAAAGGGTTGCGAACCTCGATCAAAAATGCTGATACTGTATGAAGCAGATTGATGCGGATGCGTGTTGCTGCGCCAACAGGAGACGATCAATAATGAAAACGGACACTGGACCGAGCTATCAGCATGACCTGCCGGACATGGAAGACAGCGTGGGACACGTCCTGGCCGTAGACGACGAAGCCATGACCCTGATGCTGATTCGGAAGACGCTGGAGTCGCGCGGACACACCGTAACCTGCCTCCAGGACGCCTCACAGGTCCTCGGCACTATCGAGAAGTCTCCTCCCGACGTGATCATCCTGGACGTCATGATGCCGCGAATGAACGGCATCAGCGCCTGCCGCCAGATCAAGGACTCTCCGCTGGGCGCCCACATACCGGTCCTGATTGTGACCTCCCTGGCGGAACGCCAGGACCGCATCGCCGGCATCGCGGCCGGTGCCAGCGATTTTCTCCAGAAGCCGATCGACCTCGAGGACCTCTCTCTGCGCATTCGAAACGCCGTCCGTATGAAACGCCTCCGCGATCTCGTGTGCGAGTCCTACGAAAAGCTGCAACACCTGGAGGAAATGCGCGATACGCTCGCCCACATGATCGTGCATGACATCCGCTCAGCTCTCAGCGCCATCCAATGGGGCCTGAACCTGCTCCTGAAAAAGCGCGAACCGCCAATGGCGCCGGAACTGGTGACCTCACAGCTTCAGAACCTCCGCGGGTCGACGGACGAACTGCTCGAGCTGACAAGCTCGGTGCTGGACGTCAGCCGCATGGAAGAAGGCAAGATGCCCGTCAGCCCCGAACAGGTCGACATGGTCGCGCTGGCCGGGGAAGCCGTTGCGTCGCTCGGCGTTGCCGTCGACTACACTCCCGTGTCCGTCGAGTGCGCACAAGAGAGCCTGACGGTCGCTTGCGACCCTGAGCTGATCCGACGCGTGCTGCTGAATATGCTCTACAACGCTATGCGGCATTCCCCAACCGACGGCAGCATCACCATCGGGATCGCTACGGACAGCGACAACGGCACGGCCAGGGTCTCCGTCGCCGACGAAGGCCCCGGTATCGCCAAGGAACTGCAATCCATGATCTTCGAGAAGTACGGTCAGGTCAGAACCAAGAACAGTGAAACCGCCTCATCCCACTCCACCGGCCTGGGGCTGAGCTTCTGCAAACTTGCCGTCGAGGCACACGGCGGCGCCATCGGGGTCGACAGCGAGCTCGGCCACGGCAGCACGTTCTGGTTCACGCTCCCCGTAGCGTAGAGTAGGAGGGATATCGCTGTGGCAAGAGCCGTCATAGGCATCGTGAACCAGAAGGGTGGCGTGGGCAAGACGACCACGGCCATCAACCTGGCCGCGTGCCTGGCCGAGAAACGCAAGAAGGTGCTGCTGGTCGACCTCGACCCCCAGGCCAACGCGACCAGCGGGCTGGGAATAGCCAAACAGCCGGGTCGTAGCGTCTACCGCACGCTGATCGGCGAAATCCCCGCCGCGGACACAATCGTCTCCACCGGCGTGAGCGGCCTCGACCTGATCCCTTCGGAAATCGACCTGGCCGGCGCGGAAATCGACATATCGCGCGGCGACCGCTACCTCCACCGCCTCAAAGACACGCTGGCCCCCCTCGTCAGCCGGAACTGCTACGACTACATCTTCCTCGATTGCTCCCCGTCCCTCAGCATCCTGACGATGAACGTCCTCACGACCGCGGACTCCCTGATCCTGCCCATCCAGTGCGAATACTACGCCCTCGAAGGACTCACCGTGATGTTCCAGGTAATCGATCAGCTCCGCAAAAGCGGCACCAACCCCGCCCTGGAGGTGGAAGGCATAGTGATGACGATGTTCGACATGCGCACCAACCTCTCCCAACAGGTCGTGCAGGAGGTCATCACCCACTTCGGCGATAAAGTCTACGAAACGCTCATCCCGCGCAACGTACGCCTGGCCGAAGCCCCGAGCTTCGGCAAACCGATCATCCTGCACAACCAGTTCTGCACCGGCGCCGTGGCCTATCGACACCTCGCACGCGAATTCCTCGAACGCCGCGGCGATGCCCCCTCAGCCCCCCACCACGGACTCGGCCGCGGACTGGGCGCGGCCCTCGCGGAACACGAAACCGAGACACCGGCCTTCCATATCCCGGCCGAAACTCCACCGGCGCCGCCCGCGTACAAAACCGTCACCGACAGCGACACCGTCACCATAACCGCAAACCACCCGACACCCAACGCCCGACACCCCCACCCCACACCCCACGGAGCAACCGATGAATGACAAGAACAACGCTCTAGGACGCAACCTCGACTCGCTGTTTGCGGAAGCGCAATCGGCCGAAACCCCCGTCCAAGGCAGCGAAACCGGTTTTCGCCAGATGGACGTGGCCGACATCCTGGTACCCCCGGGCGCCGCAAAAGTGACCGACGCGGAAATCCCGCCGCTGCTGATAGACTCGGTACGCGACTACGGAATCCTGCAACCTCTTCTCGTCCGAAAATCCCCCCAGGGTTACACGCTCATCGACGGACGCAAACGCCTCGCCGCCGCCAACCGCTGCAAACTCAAATCCGTGCCGGTCATGGTGATGCGGGTCAGCCCCGAAGACGCCGACAGCGTACGCACCGCCGCAAACTGGCGGCCATCCGCCAGATCCGCGGTCGCCGCAACCAGCTTTGCCCACCTTGACGAAGACGACACACGCCGTCCTTCCCGCGGCCATATCAAGTGGGTCTACGTCGTGACAGGAGCTGTTCTGCTGCTGTTCCTGGCGGGCGAAGCATACGTGCGCTACCGGCAAGCCCCCAGGCCCGAACCGGCACGGGATGGCCGCGAACCCGCGGCGACCGACAACAGGCAAGCGCCACCGGAGACAGAGCAGCCGGAAGACGCCAGGCCGCGGCTCGCCGGAGACCTCACGCCTCCGCGCAACCCGCAACCACTGCCCCTTCCTCCGCCCGAAGATCGGACCACTGGAACGTCCGACGACGCTTCGGTCGACAACCGGGACACACAGCCCCCCACCGGACCGCTCGGGCAGACGAACCAGGTAGCTTCCGTTGCGGTGGATACGGACGAATCCGCCACCACACCGCCTGAGGACGCGGCCGGAGCTTCTGCCGCGACATCCGCGTCCGCCGAACCGCCGGCGGACCAAGCAACTCCTGTGGCGCTGGCGATCACCGGCGACGCAATCGAAACGCGTCCGGCGGACGCCGGTATACATATCGTCTTCCGCAGACCCATCTTCCGCTTCCGCACCGTCATGCACGATTGGGCAAACGGGGACCTCGCAGACGTCGCGGCACAGCTTGAACCGGTTGCATCCGAGCTGGAGATAACGGTCGTGGGACACACCGACAACGATCCAATGCCGCCCAACGCCCGCTACGCTGACAACCGCGAACTGGGACTCGCCCGCGCCAAGGCCGCCGCGCAATCCTTGACAACACAGTGTGGACTTCCCGCGGCAAACGTGAAGACGACTTCGTGGGGAGAATCCAATCCACCCTATTCCAACAACATCTACGACTCGCGTGTGAAGAACCGGACCGTCTCCCTGCTGATTGCGCCTCAACGCGCAGCGCCGTAGGTCGAGTGCTTGGCGAACGCGATGTTCCGACAATAATCTCCCCCTCTCGTGCCTTATAGCCATTGAAGAGACGCAATGATCACGGATGCCGACTTGGTACGAGCAGCCAGGGACGGTGACGAGGATGCCCTGGGAACGCTGCTTCGTCGCCATCAGGATTCGGTGTATGGCTATCTGCTGCGCATGCTGAGACACACGCACGACGCGGAAGAGGCCGCACAGACCACATTCGCGATCGCCATACGCGCGCTGCCCCGCTACCGGGAACAGGGGCGTTTCAAGGCATGGCTCTTCAAGATAGCGCATCGGGAAGCGTTGAGGATCTTGAGGCACTCGAAACGACTGTCGAGCCTCGACGAACAGGCAGACGACGCGACGTTGCCCGAACAGCTCGTGGACCCGCTGCCGCGGCCGGATGAGGCCGCCGATGCGAGTGATACAAACAGACGACTGGAAATAGCACTGGGCGACCTCCCCGCCGCTGAACGCGAAGTTGTGCTGCTGCGGATGAAGGAAGAACTGACATTCAGAGAAATCGCCGCGCTGACCGGCTGCCCCCTGGGTACGGCCCTCGGCCGAATGCGCAACGCGTTGCGGCGACTGCGCGAGACACTGAAGGATATCCGATAGCGCCATGAAATCGGCGGACGACAGACTACTTGTACAGGAGAATCCCGACCTGGACGATCCCCAGCTGAGGGCCGCCATCGCCACCCTCCCCTCCCCCTCGCCGTCGCGCGACCTGGTGGCAGAGGCCATGGCCAACCGAAGAGCCGGAGAAAGCAGGAAAGGCAGGAAATTCCCGGTCAGATGGCCCCGCCTCCTCAAGGTCGCCGCGGCGGCCGCCATCCTGGTTGCAGCCGCGGCCCTGCTGCACCGGCTGATGCTCACGACGGACGACGAACCGGCGCCTGTCGCGCAAGTCAAGCCGCTCGAACCGGAAGAAGCCGCGCCCATTACCCCCATACTGCTCACCACCCGCCGCCACCTTGTCGGGACGAAACGCCGATTTGGCGTCACCAGCACATCGTCGGCCGATTCTGAAGTCACGTCATTGGATGTGCGCTTGCGGCAGGCGCGCCGCCGGCTGCGGGCGATAAAGAGACGCAACCCGGATTTGCCAACGGATGAGACCATCAACAACAACGGCGCCATGCGCCAGGAAGGAGTACGGGATGAAGCGTGCCATGTGGACAGTCATCTGCTTGCTGCTCGTAGCGGCGAGCGTACCGGTCGCCCTCGCGGGCGAGCGTGAACTGGAGGAACGCCTCGAGCAACGCGAACGCGAGATCCGGCAGATCGAGCACAAACTCGATGAGTGCGAGAAGAAACTGGATCGCCTCGAAGAGGAGGGCGGCGAGGAGCGACACGTCGAAGAACTCGAGCACGTCATGGAAGAGCTCGAACGCGAACTCGTCCGTCGCGAAAAGGAGATCCAGCACCTGGAACGCGAGCTCGAGGGTGACGAAGAGGAAGATGACGAGGATTGGGAGGAAGACGAGGAGGAAGAGGAGCGCGAACGTCACGAGCGCGGACGTCACGAGCGCGAAATGCACGAACGCAGGGAGCATGAGGAGAGAGAGCGCTGGGGCCGGCATGAACCCGAGCGCATGCATCCCGAAAAGGTCTTCGCTTTCGTGCGCGAACATCTTCCCTTTATGGCGCGCAGGCTGCACGAGTTGAGGGAACGGGAACCCGAGGATTTCCGCCATCAGATCGAAGATATCCGGCATAAGGTAATGGAGTTCCATGAGCTTCGCCGCCACAATCCGGACGCCGCGGAGCTCTTCCTGCACAAACACAAACTGGAAGACCGCAGCCACGGTCTGGCCGCCGAAATCGCGCACGCACGTAACCCGGAGAAACGCGAGCATCTGCAAAGGGAACTGCACAAGACGCTCAACGAAGCCTTCGAAATCATGATCCGCATGGGCGAAATGGAGATCCACGAGATGAAGCGTGAAATCGAAGAGATCGCCCGCGTCCTGGACAGGAAACGCCAGGCCCGCGACCGCATCATCGAGCGCCGCATTCGCGACCTGATGCGCGAACACGACCCGGAGGAAGAAGAAGTGCTGCAGTGGTGGTAGGCGGGAATTGCACCCCCTACTCTCTACAAGGCGGGCCGGGGCCCACAACCCAAGTTGCCCGGCCCTTCGCGGTTC
>CAZKRK010000462.1:0-5904 GCA_964555035.1 uncultured Victivallales bacterium
GAAGAGCAAGGGAGGGATCGGGGGAAAAGTCCGCCCGAAGGGCGATAAGTTCACGGTACACCTATGACACGCTTGCCCGTCTGTCCTCCGTGGCTACTACTGTCAACGGAGACACTGCGACGACTTCGTATGAGTACATGATCGACAACGACGACGAACGCTATGGCAACGGTTTCCTCAAGTGCGCCAGAGTGCACAAGGTCACCTCCTCGCCGGAGGGAGTGGTCGAGACATGGAACTACGACAGTACTGGCTGGCCAAAGTCCGTGTCCGTGCCAGGCAGCGGCGGCAAGACCCGGATGGTGGAGTTCGCATACTCAGGTGTCGGTGGCGGACGCGAGAAGCTCGACTACCGAATCGCCGAGCTGCCCCGCATCGTCACGGAGAAGTTCGACGGCAAGGTCGTGTCGCGACAGCTCCACAAGTACTATCCCGAGGGGACAGATCCCGACTGCAAGTTCGTTCTCTACGAGACACAGAAGTGCGCCGCAGGTGACGGGCAATGGGATGCGGAGGGTAACCTGGAGTATAGCCGCCTCGAAGAAGAAGGGGGAAGCGAGGAGTCATCCGAGACCGTCCTAGTGTTGAAGACGCCGGAAACCGTAGAGGATGGCGATGAGCACCAAGAAGTCCGGAGTATGTCAGGCAGCAATGTGAAAGTCACCGCACGCGACAGGCTTCGGGACATAGAAACCACTACAGAGATCAATCCCTTTGGATATGCCGTGAGCGAGAAGACCACGGAAATGGGCGTGACCGTCTACAGTCGAACCGTGACCAGTGGTGATGCGTTCGGCCGTCCTTTGCACGAGAAATACAACAACGGCGACACCGCCGCGTTTGACCTCTACGGATTGCACGGCCCCCGCCGCGTGACTCAACCCGATATGGGAACGCTGATCTACGACTACTACGCAACGGGCGCGCCCAAGAGCGTCGAAGACAGGATGACCGGTAGGAGGCAAACATTCGAATACGATCCGTTGGCCAATGTGACCAAATGGACCACCAGCAAAGGCAGTGATACGCGCACCTACCGGTCGCCACGAGATGCGTTGGGCCGTATGACCGAATGGCACGACCCCCTTGGTGTTACTACCTTGAACCACACTGCGCCCGGTGGCGAAATGAAGACCGAGTGCACATCGCCAGGAAACGAAACCGTTTGTGTGACCTGCAACAAAGACGGCACGGTCAAGGCCGTCGATGGGTCCATGGTTGCTTCCAGCGTAGCGGTAAGCCGGGAGGGTACGGACGATGGCGAAAAGGTGACTGTGGACATCGGCGATCGCGGGCGAGGTCATCAAGCCACGCAGAATCTGCTGGGGCAGCAGGAATCGTTCACGCCGAACGGCGACGGTCGCAACACATTCAAGCCCAAGTGGAATGCGACTACGGGACGCTATGAAGGGTCCGACACCGAGAATGGCTCCACTTTTGGGCCGAAGCAAGTCGTCAATTGGGACAAGGGCTACCCGAAGGAGTTCGGCGTCAAAGGACGTCTTTTCGACTACAAACGCGAGGCTTCCGGAAAGGAACTGCTCGACGTCTGCAAGACGCCGAAAGGGGATAACTTCATCACGAGCGCCTTGGCCGATGACGGCCGCACGGCCAAGGTGACGGTTGGCGACTTGGAATACACGGCCACTCGTTCGGCGTACACCGCTCCCGGCGCCTACACCCTGACCCTGGATCTGCCGGGCGGCCGCCAGGTGGTGCATAGCTACGAGAAACGACGACTGGCCCGCTCCGCATTGAAGGACAGTGCCGGTAATGAGATCGATTGGAGGAAATACACCTATACGGACTCCGACAGGGTGGAGACTGTCGAAAGCGCCTCGGGCATCACAACCACCTATCGCTACGACAGCTTGGATAGGCTGAAGAACGCGCAGTGCTCGGACCCTGCCCGGTCATATTCGATCGACTACGACGACGACGACGGCCCCTCGCACCGGAAGGCGACCGTCCGGCGCGGCGGGGGGCGCTACGTGAAGTTCGAAACCGAGAAGGACGGGCGCGTCGCCCATTTCGAGAACAGCGACGGCTTCGTAGTCGACTACGGCCACACTGACGGCCTGCCGACAGAAATGGAGGTCCAGAAGGGCGGTGAAAAGGTCAAGATGTCCGTCGTGCGTAACGGCAAGACTGGTGAGGTGAAGGACGTCCTGCGTAATGGTGTGGTGGTCGAAGAACGAACATACACGGGTGACGGAGACATTTTCACGGTCACAAAGCCCGACAGCATCGGCACTGCGACGCATCGATACGATGAGGACACAAAGGAACTCAGGTTCATCGAGTTTAGCGACGGACTCACGCCGTGGATTGCCATCGATCACAATGAACTCGGCCACGTCAGAAGCTCCTCCCATCTCAACGGCGTAGCGGAGTCCTACACCTACACGGTGGATGGACGGCCGTTACGCGCGGACGTTACGCATCCCGACCCAGCCATTCCTGCGACTGCGCTCGTAAGAACATACCGCCCCGGCCACCCCTATGCCGATCAGTTCTCGTGTTCCTATGACTGCGGGTCCGGCTCTCCGATAGAGCGAATCGTCGGATACCTCTATGACTCCGCCCGTGTGACCACACTCGACGATGGCAATCTGAAGGTCGTCAACACCTATGCGGTCTTGCCTCTGTCCGGCGGCGGCAGTGTCACAAGCGTCCGCATCGAGGACTCCATCTTCAGCCTCGGCGGGACGGATGTTCTCACGCGCACGATCCAACGTGATCCCGTCTCCGAGCGGATAACGTCCATCACCTGGACTCCGGCGTCGGCTTCGGGGTCGGGCGTTCCGCTGGCCTCGTACACCTACGAGTACGTGCCGGACACGCATGACATCTCCAAGGTGACATATGCCAACGGCTTCTATCGTACCTACGGATATGACCAGTGGCACCGCCTGACGAATGCCGTTCTCCACGACGCTGCCGGCACGGCGCTGCCGGGATCGACATTCGGATACGCCTACGACGAGGTCGGCAATACCCTAAGGGCCGGCCCGCTGGGTGGGGACGGGAAGCCGATGTATTCCTTCGAGTCCGATCTCCTCAATGCGCACGTCGTTCGCCAGTGGGGTTCGAATATCGAAATCGCCGGCAAGGTTGTGGCGAGCGGACGGGTGACGGTCAACGGTCAGCCCTGCCCGGTCGAGGCCGACGGCACGTTCCGAGTCACCATCGCCGTTCCGAACCAGAACGAAGCCATCTGGCAGGAGATTGCCGTAACCGCCGTCTTGCCGACATCCGGCGGCGGCAGCGCCACCTATTCCACGACCACGGGCAAGCTCTTCTGCCGTAAGAGCGCAGAAATCCCTGACCATTCGATAAGGGGCGCCCGAACCCTTGACAGCCGCTTTTCCTACATTCTTGACTGGCATGAGCGCCTGACAACCATTGTTGCTCTGGCCAGCCCCCAGGACAATGGCCCGAAAGAAAAGCTAGTGTTCGAGTACTACCCGGACGGTCGCCGCTACCGGAAGCTGGTGTACAGTCTCGACGGCGGTGTCGACGAGTTGATTCGTGAACACGCTTTCTACTACGATGGATGGCTGCCGGTTCGCGAAGTCATTACAGACCATACCGTCGCGAGCACGTGGAGTCGCGCATACATCTGGAGCCTGGATTTGGCTGGCTGGCAGAACGGCCGCCTTGGCCAGGACGCGGGCGGCATTGGGGGACTCGTGGGCGTAGAGGTCATAGGCGGCACCAATTCGGGGTACTATGTGCCCATTTGCGACCACAATGGCAACATTCACAAGGTCATCGACGCCTCCGACGGCTCGGTCGTGGCCAACTACGAATACTCCCCCTTCGGCGTCCTGATTGGTGAGTGGGGGCCGAAGAAGGATGTCTGTCCGTTCCGGTTCCAGACGAAGTATTATGACCACGAGACCCAGTTGTATTACTACGGTTACAGGTACTACGACCCGGCCAGCACGAAGTGGCTAACCCGTGACCCGCTCGGCGAAGCCGGGGGCATTAACCTGACCGCGTTCTGCGGGAATGACCCGGTGAATCGGGTGGATCCACTCGGGTTGGAGTTGCATGTTATTGGCAGGATGCTGAGAAGTGACCAAGGCTGGATTGTGCGATATGATGCTGTCGCTCACGACACCGAGAAGGGGCGGGCTTTCTTGCCCGGTCGTCCGGTATTCTGGAAAGACCCAAAGAAGGGCACTGATACGCCTTTGCTCTTTCTGGACCAATCACGAGTTGGCAAAGACCGCGCCTTCTTGCTAACTACTCTCGAAGACCTCGTCGGGAAAAGGACTCCGGAGACGCCAAAGGACGGACGCACACTACTGGATAAGTACTCCAAGTCCGGAGGCATTTGGGGCGATAGAATTGGCATCACTGGTCATGGAGACCCTGACCGCTATGGAAGACTCAGGCATGAGAGCCGGGAAATCTACAGCAAGAGAATGAACCGATTCGAAGCTGAGGTGTTTCGTCAGAACGTTGACAGTTACTCTAAACTGATGAGCCCGCTAGGCATTCTCAAAGAGATTGCCGCACAGGTTATCGGCCTCGGGGCGTCAGCGGTGGCCCCCGTCTATGGTGGATATGTGGCGGTTACCAAGGTCGTCTACGACTTCAGCACTAGTAAGGAGCGCCCACTGGGACCTTCTGAGGTACTGATACCCGGAACTGAGGGACTAAGTAAGCGCGAGGTGATGTCTACGCTGGAAAAACTCGGAAATGTCACCCTTGACAAGGCTTTGAGTTCAGAAGAGAGGATAGTTTTTGAAATCGAAATCGACAACTAGTATCCAAAGGCGTGGCAAGACTGTATTCTGGTTCTCAGTGACCCTCGTCCTCGCAGTCATCGCGTCTGGTCTCTTTGTCACGCTGATGGTGAGACGTAGGGTAGTCGAGTCCTATGCTGAAGCGAATTCTCGGTCAGACATTGGTTCTCATCTGAAGGTTGGGGCCGCATGGGTCTTGACCAATTGTGTTACCGCAAACGCTACAGCTACAGCAGGTCGCCTAGCCTACTACTCACCAGAGGGAACCCAACCGGTAACACGGACAGATGAGAACGGCAGGTTGACGGAGATTGTGTCAGCCGGAGGTTTTAGGGTTGTGTACGGCCCTCCCGTGCTTCTGTTCGGTGGGGAAGAACGTCCCGGAGAGCCAAGCCCCCTGTACGAACGGAAGCCTTGGCTTTTTGGAGGAGCGTTCTGGAGATGGTGGCGAAGTGTGGGCGGCCAGTATGATGTCTACAGTTTCCTGCAATCATACTGTGGGAATGCGACCTTTCGTCAGGGCTTCTCATCGGTTGTTAAGGAACGGGTACGTCAAGACGCGTTGCGGAGGGTTATCGGGCACGGCAGGTATCGCCCCGTCGGGATTCGTGAATTCGGGAACGAGAATGGTGTTACGGGATTGGTGCATCATACGAGCTATGGATTGACCATCGCACACCTAGCCACGGGAGAAGGTGTCTACGACATCGTCTTCTCTGGGGACTCCACTACGGGAGACGTTGCCCGAGTCATCTCGTCGCTCTCGTGGCGGTGACGCGGTATGGTGTGGCGGCCCAACGAAACCCGGTCGCTCATCCATGCGCTCTTTTCGTATTCTCCGGCTTCTGTAGCGGTCCAGCGAATTTCGGGCTCTCGTTTTCGCCGTTTTCGGGGGGATTAGCGGGGGATTAGGGGATTAAGGGAATTAGGATCAGCCCTTGAATTAGAACTTAAGCCGACCGAGTGACTCTTCATCTTCGCGGAGGAGCGCGACCTCCTGCTCCGCCCGGCCCAGCTTAGCGGCAAGCCTGACCCGGGCGACCGGGCTGTTGACGGCCCAGCTTCGGGTCGCGGTCATGGCCGCGAAGGCCATGGAGGCGACATCGACCACGGCCGACTTGACCAGCCCGGGCCACCCGTCCGGCAG
>CAZKRK010000463.1:0-5880 GCA_964555035.1 uncultured Victivallales bacterium
GAATTGCTGGGAAGATTGCTTCCCCACAAATCCCCGTTGCCTTTTCCAGGCCAACTGAGATACCGTTCCCCAAATGTTCGCTCAACTCAAACCTCGCCTTGCCCCCCTGACCCTCTTTGCGCTGGGGCTGACCGCGGCCGTCGCGGCGGACCGGCCGCAGTGGGGCCAACGCTACAGCCGCAACCAGGTTTCGCCCGAAACCGGACTGCCCGCGACGTTCGACCCCGCCACGGGCAAAAACATCAAGTGGTCCGTTCCGCTCGGGACCCAATGCTACTCCACCCCCGTCATCGGCAACGGCAAGATCCTCATCGGCGTGAACAACGGAGCCCCGCGCGACCCGAAGCACAAGGGCGACCGCGGCGTTCTCTTCTGTTTGAATGAGAGCGACGGCAGCTTCTGCTGGCAGCTCGTCGTGCCCAAGCTCGCGGGTGACGTATATCTCGACTGGCCCCGCGCCGGGATCTGCTCCCCGGCCACGGTCGAGAGCAACCGCGTCTACATCGTCAGCAACCGCGGTGAAGCCGTGTGCCTGGACATCGAAGGACTTGCCAACGGCAACGACGGTCCCTACCGCGGAGAAGCCCGCCACATGACTCCCGCCGGCAGCGACCCGCTGCCGCTCGGCCCTGCCGATGCCGACATCATCTGGCTGTACGACATGGTCAACGAGGAAACCGGCGTCTACCCGCACGATTCGGCCCATTCGTCCATACTCATTCGCGGCCTCCACCTCTACCTGAACACGGGCAACGGCGTGGACAACACCCACGGGAAGATCCGCAGCCCGGACGCCCCCAGCCTGATCGTACTCGACAAGGCAACCGGCGAGCTGGTCGCCCGGGACGACGAGCGCATCGGCCCCCGCATCTTCCACTGCACCTGGTCCTCCCCCGCCCTCGGCGCCGTCAACGGCAGTGAGCGTGTCTTCTTCTGCGGTGGCGACGGCGTCTGCTACGCTTTTGCCCCTGCCGCGCAGGGAGGAGAGAAGGGACAGACCCTCAACAAAACCTGGTGGTACGACTGCGATCCGGACGGTCCCAAGGAGAACGTCAGCCGGTACATGCGCAACCGCAAGGAGAGTCCGACCACCATCATGGGCATGCCGGTCTATCGCGACGGCCGCGTCTACCTGGCGGCTGGAGGCGACATCTGGTGGGGCAAACGCGAGGCCTGGCTCCACTGCATCGACGCCTCCGGCACAGGCGACATCAGCACCGGCGGCAGAGTATGGTCCTACGCACTGAACCGGCACAGCTGCTCAACCCCCGCCATCCACGACGGACTGGCCTACGTCGTCGACTGGGGCGAAACCCTGCACTGCGTGGACATCGAAACCGGCAAGGCCTGCTGGACTCACGACATCGAGGGCCGCGCCTACGCCTCGCCGCTGGTCGTCGACGGCAAAGTCTACGCGACCACGATGACCTCCCGCGTGTGGGCCCTATCGGCGGGACGCGAGAAGGAAGTGCTCGGCTGCACCAAGCTTGAAAGCCCCATCAGCAGCACGCCCGTAGCCGCCAACGGCGTACTGTACATCGCCACCTTCAAACGCCTCTACGCCGTCGCAGCCTCGCCCGAATCATGAAAGTGCTACTGCTCAGCGTCGACTTTCCTCCCCACCGCGACGGAGTCAGCACCTTGAGCTACCACTACGCGCGGCGGCTGGCCGAACGCGGACACGACGTGCTGGTAGTCGGGCCGCGGTCCGGAGGCGATCGCGAGCTCGACCGGTCATCCCCGTTCCGCGTCTGGCGTTTCCCCGGATATGGCCTTGGCGTGGCACGGTTTTTCCCGTTCATGTCCTGGGCCAAGGCGGCCATGATGTGTTTTCGCCCCGACATAGTCCTGCCCATGAACGTCGGCTACGGCGGCCTGCTGTGTCTGGTCCTGCGCCCGTTCCTGCGCCGACGCTACATCACGTTCGCCTACGCTTACGAATTCCTCAAAGTCCGCGCCAATCCCATTCTGCATCGGCTCTACCGCCGCATTTACGCGCGCGGCGAATTCACCGTCGCCATCAGCCAATTCACCAAGTCGCGGCTGGTGGAGTTTGGCGTGCCTGAAGACGCCATCCGCATCATCCATCCCGGCGTGGCGCCCGCCCTCTCCAACACGTCACGGAGCGGAGGGGCCGTCCCCGCCATCGGCACCTGCGGCCGTCTCATCCGACGCAAAGGCCACGACCTCGTTATCCGCGCACTGCCGGCAGTACTCGAAGAAGTCCCCGGCGTCGTCTACCGCATCGCCGGCGACGGTCCCGAGCGACACCGCTTCGAAAAGCTCGCGAACGAATTGGGGGTCTCCAACCACGTCGAATTCCTCGGGAGACTGCCGGAAGAAGAACTGCCGCGGTTCTACCGCGAGCTGGACGTGTTCGTCATGCCCGGGCGCGACGACGGACAATCGGGCCACGTCGAGGGGTTCGGCATCGTCTACCTTGAAGCTGCCATCCAAGGCGTCCCCTCCATCGGCACGCAGACCGGCGGCATCCCCGAAGCCATCGGCGAGACCGGCCTCATAGTCCCACCCGACTCCCCGACAGCTCTCGCGGATGCCATAATCGACCTGCTGACCAACGCGGACCGTCGCCGGCAACTAGGCCACCGCGCCCGCGAACGCGCCCTGGCCGATTTTGGCTGGGACAGGCAGGTCGACCGTCTGCACGAATGGCTGGAGACGGCGGTCCTCCGCCGTAGGCCGGATTTGCAATCCGGCCCAAGCCAGGATTGAGTACTCCAAAGAGGATCGTTTTCTGCTACTCTCGCAATGGTCCAATGGCCCCGGACCGCGGAACAGCTCGCAAAGTGGCCGCGGGGAGACAACGAGTTATGCCGGACGAAAACGCCCAAGCGAACCCCCTGAGAATCGTGGTCCTGACGCGCACCGGACGTGGATCGGGACAGCGCCTGGCCGAGGTTGTCGACGCGTCGCCGCACGAGCTGTGCGGCGTCCTGGCCGAGCGGCGTTCGACGATGTGGCGCAAGGCATTGAAGCGCCGCGGGCTCATCGGCATGCTCAAACACTACGGTGCAGCCACCTTCCTGGCGCGCATCGGGCAGTGGCTGCAACGTGAGAGGTCGAGCACCGATCTGCCCGTCACGGTCGTCTCTTCCCTCAACTCGGACAACACCGTGCCCCTGCTGAAACAGTGGCGGCCGGACGTAATCCTGATTGCCAACGCCCCAATTCTCGCGCCCCGGGTTCTGGCCACGGCACGTGTGTGCGCCGTCAACTTCCACTCCGGCAGACTGCCGGATTACGGAGGCGTCGCCTCGGAACACTGGGCCATGCACGACGGAGCGACTCAAGCCTGGGCCACCCTCCACCTCGCCACCGAGCACTTGGACTCCGGTGACATCCTGGCCGAGGCCCCCGTCGAGATCGCCCCCGGCGACACCCCCGAGACCCTTCACGCGCGCCTGGTCGAGAAAGCGGCGGCCATGCTCCCCGCCCTCCTGGACTCCCTCGCCGCCAAGGCCCCCCACCCCATCCGCTCCCCCGGTCGCGCCACCCTTCGGCCCTGGCCCTGAACCCGCGGAGAGCGGTCGTAGCTCCTTCGTAGAGCGTCCTCTTCGTAGAGCGTCCGTAGCGTGCGGCCTTGCAGGCCGCACCGCAGGGCGCAGGCGCGCAACGCCCGGCCTCTCGTCTCCGGTCGGCGCACAGCGCCGGCCTACGGCGAGTCTACGAAGGAGGGTCAACGTCATCTTCGTAGAGCGTCCGTAGCGTGCGGCCTTGCAGGCCGCACCGCAGGGCGCAGGCGCGCAAGGCCCGGCCTCTCGTCTCCGGTCGGCGCACAGCGCTAGCGTACGTCTGTCATCCAGGGGGACACTACCGGCCCGCCCCTCACCCGGTCCTCCTGCGTCGGCCCGACCTCTCCCCCGAGGGGAGAGGTTGATGGCGCACTCCCACCTCTCCCCTCGGGGGAGAGGTCGGTCCGACGCAGGAGGACCGGGTGAGGGGCGGGCCGGTAGCAACCCCGGAATGACAGACCACGGAAGGCCTACCCCACTTCCCTCTCTTCCCTCTCTTCCCTCTCTTCCCGCACTGCCCCATGCGCCAGAACGGTCACCTGTTGACGGTCAACCGTCATTGTCCCGCCCGTGATCTGCCAGCGCTCTTTCTCCCCATCGGGGGTGCCGACAAACATGCCCCCTTCCGTCAGCATGCAGACCAGGGGCTGATGGCCGGCCAGAACGGTCAGCCGACCCAGCGCGGCGGGCACGTCGACGGATACGACATCACGCAACGGAAAGGCCTCATCGCGAGTGACTATCTCAAGCGGAAAGGTCTTCATGCAACACCTGCGCTCACTCCGCCAGTTGTTCCGCCTTCTTGCGGGCACGATCAATGGAACCGACCATCATGAAAGCCTGCTCGGGCCAATCGTCGCACTCGCCTTCAACGATCGCCTTGAACCCGCTCACGGTCTCGTCGATCGGCACGTACTCTCCGGGGATGCCCGTGAACTGCTCGGCCACGAAGTTGGGCTGCGACAGGAAGCGCTGCACGCGGCGCGCACGCGTCACGATCTGGCGGTCGGACTCGGGCAACTCCTCGATCCCCAGGATGGTGATAATGTCCTGAAGCTCCTTGTAGCGTTGCAGGACGCGTTGGACTTCGCGGGCGACGTCGTAGTGCTCCTCGCCGACGAACTCGGACGTGAGGATGCGCGACGTCGACGAGAGCACGTCCACGGCCGGGTAGATTCCCATCGCCGCGATCCGGCGGTCGAGCACGATCGACGCATCCAGGTGCGCAAACGTAGTGGACGGCGCGGGGTCGCTGATGTCGTCGGCCGGAACGTAGACGGCCTGCACCGAGGTGATCGAACCGCGCGTGGTCGACGTGATTCTCTCCTGCAACGCGCCCATCTCCGTGGCCAGGGTCGGCTGATAGCCGACCGCCGACGGCATGCGCCCGAGCAGGGCCGACACCTCGGAGCCGGCCTGAACAAACCGGAAGATGTTGTCGATGAAGAGCAGTACGTCCTGCCGCATGGTATCGCGGAAGTACTCGGCCTGGGTCAACGCCGAGAGCGCGACCCGCAGGCGTGCGCCGGGCGGTTCGTTCATCTGCCCGAAGACGAGCACAGTGTTGCGCAGCACTCCCGACTCCTGCATCTCCTGCCAGAGGTCGTTGCCTTCGCGCGTACGCTCCCCTACCCCGGCGAAGACGGCGTGACCGCCGTGCTCCGTCGTTATGTTGCGGATGAGCTCCATGATGAGCACGGTCTTGCCCACGCCGGCGCCGCCGAAAAGCCCGACCTTGCCCCCGCGCGGATAGGGCGTCAGCAGGTCAATCGCCTTGATTCCCGTTTCGTAGAACTCGACGGCGGGGACCTGCTGGTCAAAGGCGGGCGCGGGCTTGTGGATCGGCTCGTAGCGGTAGCTCTCGACCGGACCTTCGCCGTCGACCGGTTCACCCAGGAGGTTCAGGACGCGCCCCAGGCACTCCTCGCCCACGGGCACGCTGATGGATGTGCCGGTGTCTTCGACCTGCTCGCCACGCGCCAGCCCGCGCGTCGAGGACATCGCTACGCACCGCACCACGTTGTCGCCAATGTGCTCGGCGACTTCGAGCACGATCTTGAGTCCCTGCTCCTCTTTGCGTATCTTCAGGGCATTGTGCAACGCCGGCAGGTCCCGTCCGTAGAATTCAACATCCACGACCGGTCCCACCACGTGAACTACTCTGCCTGTATCCATGTCGCAATCCTACGTTGCCGACCGGGAACTTCAACCCATAATCTCGCCCTTGCTCTCTCAACATGGATCAACGCGGGTGTCGCCCGCAACCCAAGTGCGGCATGGGTAGAAGAACGGGAAGGTAAGAAGATGGGAGAATTGACTGTATCATCTTTCTACCATCACATCTTTC
>CAZKRK010000464.1:0-5879 GCA_964555035.1 uncultured Victivallales bacterium
CGAAGAAAGACCTGAAGGCTCTGTGCACTGAAGTGTTGAGTATTCATAATGTCAACATTATCACTCCGCGGGCCGAAGTCAAGAGCAATGTTGACATTATTCGCTACGTCACAATGGCCAAAAATGCAAAGGAAAACAGAGGATTCTACGCTCGAAACGCCCCGCGCATTATGTCAGAGTTCACCCGCAACGGAGAAACTGTTTTCACGCGTACGCCAAGGCACGTCGCCGCCCCACCAGTCCGGCCGCCTGCGACTGGGCGTGTGACCGCTTTCGAGCCTGGCGACATCGGTCAACTGGACCCAGTGCCAGCCTGACGGAGCCACACGTGGTACCGTTGGTTTGGCGGTCAGAGGGCAGAAACCCACCGGCAATTCTCTCACGCGTCCGCCTCCCGCTGCGAAACGCAGTCCCTCGGCGGCTGGGCACGGGCGAAGTCAGCTAGATCCTGGTTCTTCTGCTTCTTGGGGTCGTCATTAGGTCGCAGCAAACGACGAAGACGACGCAGCGGTGCCAGTTTCTCCCACACACGCTCGTCCGCGTTGAACTGGTTGGCGAGGCGTTGGGTGAAGCGCTGATTGCCCGGTAGATTGGGCTGATCGGTGCCTGGACGTGGTGCGCTCATGCTATTCGATCCCCCCCCCCGACACGCCTGGCGGTCTGGCTTCTCTATGGGGCTACCCGGACACAATGTCCGGCAAAATGTCCGGCAAGAGAGGGTCGGGCCGCTTCGACGGGGTAGCCCGACATCAGATTCATCCGCGTGTTTCGAGTGATCTACGCTTTCCACCATCACACATCCTCCAGCAGTTCTCGAATCTGCTTCGGCGAGGGGAACTGGCCTTTCAGCTCCTTCGGAAGTGTCTTGACGATGCGATAGGTAGCTACGCCGATGGGTTTCTTGGCGGTGTGCAGGGCGTATTCTACAATGGTGCGTTTCTTCTCTTTGCAGAGTATGATGCCGATGGATGCTTTCTCGCCCCTCTCGCGGACCTGACGATCAAGCGTAGTCAAGTAGAACTGCATCTTGCCGACGAACTCCGGTTTGAATTCGCCAACCTTCAATTCGATAGCCACGAGGCATTTGAGGCGACGGTGATAGAGGAGCAGGTCGATGAAATACTCTGTGTCCTCGACTTCGAGGCGGAACTGAGAGCCCACGAAGGCGAACAGGCCGCCCATTTCGCGGAGGAAGTGCTCAATGCGACCGACCAGGGCGCGCTCGAGTTCGCGCTCGGCGTGTTCTTCGCCCAATTCCAGGAAATCGAATGTGTACACGTCCTTCACCGCCAGCTTGGCTTGGGCGCGGAGTTTGGGCGTGAGCGCCTTGTTGAAATTGGTCTGCCCTAGAAGAGTCTTCTCGTAGCTCTGGTTCTCGATCTGATGAATCAGCACGGCCTTGGACCAGCCGAACTTCTTCGTCATGCGAATGTAGAACTCGCGCTCCAACGGATCTTTGGATCGGGCCATAACGATCAGATTCTTGGACCAACTGATTTCTCCAACCAGTGGTTGGAGTTTTGGATTTTCATGGTATTCAAGATAGAACTGCCGCATGTACCACAGGTTTTGCGAAGAAAACCCCTGCACTCCGGGGAACTCCGACCGCAAATCCGCGGCCAGTTGTTTGACCACTGACTTACCCCAACTATGGCTATCCGCTTGTCGGGCGCAAATCATCCGACCGATATCCCAGTACAGGCCAACCAACTCCTTGTTGACAGCACGCAGTGCCGCAAGCTGAGCTGACCGGACCCGCTCCTTGATTTCGCCAAGCAACTGTCCATATTCCGCAGTTTCGATCGTTGCAACCACTGGCTGCAATTTGCCTGCCTTCTTCCCTGTCATGCCGCAAACATCCTTACCTTCGTTTCACGCAGCAGTTCCTTGGGTTCGCCTGCCGCTGTGAGCGCGTTCAATCCGCCTGCGGCAGCCACCTCCGGGGTATCGAAAATGTGGCGATTCTCCAACCCTTCCGTCCCCTCAACCCCGAACTGCCCGGCGATAGCTTTGATGGTGTTGCCCGCATCCGCGGGCAGACCGCGGAGCCAGTCTTCGTTCTTGTAGGTGAACGCCAAGGCACGATCCTCACGGGTGCGCGGGTTCAGACCCCATCCTAACTCGGCCAGCACGTCATACAGGTCGTACTCTTCCTTATCGTCGACCATTCGTATGACCCGGGGTGAATAGCCGGCTCCGACCAGCATTTTGAGGAGTTCATCCCGCGTCGGCGGTTCAATCCAGATGGAACGGAACTCCTCCAGCGTGTGCGCCTCCTCGATCAACTTCGCCGCCAGGCGTGCACGGTACTCCTCCACCGAAACCGGCATGGCTTTGCCGTCAACCTCCGTGACAATGGAGCGCCCGGCGTCCGTCACCAGAACGTCAAACCCGCCGGCGACAGCACGCTCCTGACCTTCGGAAACGTGACCGGCGCGGGCGGACTGACCAAGGACGGCCCCGGCACGATGACGCTCAGCGCGGCCGGCACGTACAGCGGCGGTACGACGCTCTCCGCGGGGACGCTCTGGAGAGTTGGCTTGAGTCAGCAATCCCAACGCGCTATATATCAGGTATGGACGAAGTCGCCAAACTACTGAATGCCATGGTGGAGCAGGGTGTCATCACGGAATACGCCGTATTTGGGGCTGTAGCTCAGATGCGGTACACCGAAGCCGTGGCTACTCTGGATGCCGATATCCTCGTGGCCCTACCGGATGAGCAGTCGCTGGACCTGCTGAGTCCGATCTATGCGTTCTGCCGAGAGAGGGGATATACTGCCGAAGGAGAGGCCATTCGCGTAAGCGACTGGCCTGTACAGTTCATCCCCGCCTTCAGCAATCTCACCAAGGAGGCCATGCATGAGGCCGAAAAAGGGGATGTTGATGGTGTGCCGCTACGCGTTGTCTCTGCCGCATATCTCGCGACCATTGCTCTGAGCGTGGGTCGCGCGAAAGACCTGGCTCGAATTGTGGCTCTTCGCGAGGCCGGTGCTTGCGGGGACGAAGCCATCGCGACTCTCGCCGCAAAGCATGACCTCACCGACGAATGGTCACGATTCCTGGAGCGGTTCGATGAAGGCTGATGTGCAGGCACTCCTTGAGCGACAGGCGGAATGGCAGCGCTCACGGGCTTCAATGCCGTGGGGCGAGAAGCTACGGATGGCTGTAGCGTTGCGACAGAGCGTGCTCAGCTTCCGCACACCCAGTCGGCATGGAAACCGCCCACCGCGCTTCGCTTCCAGACAGCAAAGAGAGCATTGACGTCGATTGGGAATTCAACGTTGTTTCATCATCTCATCTACATTCTACGTTCAGATCGCCGCATCCTTCGGAAACGACCATGCCGCAGTTCGGGATGGCTTGTGCGCAATCGAGCTGGGCCTGACGAAAGTGGGGCCACGACGGATCTTTGAATGGCGGCAGCTGCACGAAATAGAACGGCAGTTCAGAATTCGCCCACGTCTTTCGCCATCCTTCGACAAAAGCGGGGAACAGGTTTCGGAACTCCTCGTATCGGGCGGAGTTCCCTTCGCCTTGATACCAGATCACCCCTTTGATCGAATAGGGCTGGAGCGGCTTGATCATGCACTCATACAATCCCGAGGGGCGCTGATACGCCTTCGGACCGAGCGGAGCAAAGGGAACCATGCCATGGGACCAACCGCCCTTGGCTCTCCACTCCTTCAATTTGACCAGGTATTCCTGACAGGCGGCCTCGTACTCGGCCTCGTCCTTGAACTTCCCGTACTCCGCATCATATTTCTCAAATAGGTACTTCAGCTTCGGCTCGCCCTTAATGGACTCCGGGGTCATCCAGTTTTCGTTCCAGGTGCCACCCCGATAGCTTCCGATGATGCCGACGGGAACCTGGAGTCGCCGCTGAAGCTCGGTGACGAAAAAGAAGGCCACGGCCGATAATGATGCCGCGCTCTTGTCGTCGCAGATCTTCCATGTCGCCTGCCGGCGGTTAATCTCTCCAAATTCCGTAACCGGGATCCGCAGAATCCGGATGGATGGATTCGGCGCGGTCGGCAGGTAGCTTTTCCAGTCTGTGTGCGACCGCAAGGCGAACGCCATATTGGATTGTCCGCCGGCCAGCCAGACCTCGCCAACCAAGACATTGCCGATTTCCGATTGTTGATTGCCGCTTGAAGAACGGACAATCAACGTCCGGGGCTCCAGAGAGGCGGGCATGGGATCGAGGGTGACTTTCCAACGTTTGGAGGAATTCGCTGTCGCGGTCTTCCTCTGCCCCGCGAACTCGACCGTCACTTTGCTGCCGGGATCGGCCTCGCCCCAGACCGTCACCGGTTCACCGCGCTGCAGCACCATGTTGTCCGTAAAACAGACCGGCATCCGCAACTCGGCCACAGCCGAATAACAAACCATCCAAGAAGACTCGCTTCATCTATTCGTTCCTACAGACTTCCCATTTCTCAAACCGGCCGTGTCCCATATCTGCCTCCGTCGCGCGTCACTTCGCCCCTGACAGGAACAGGACCTGCCCGTCCATGGTGGCAAGATAGACGCCGGCCGCCGTGGAAGCCATGCCGTCGAAAACCGGGGGGCTGCTCAACTGCAGTTCCGCCAGGCGAGTGCCGGTCTGTGCGTTGATGAGCCACAGCATCCCCCCTTTCTTCCCCGCCCAGGCCTCCGCCTGCTCTATCATGTTCCGGCGAAACTGCATATCGCACCTGAGTTTGTAGGCGGCGGCTTTGCCAAACTCTCCGTAGTCCGGGGGGCCTGCGACCACAAGTTTGTCCCCGGCCAGAACCATGGCCCGGACCAGGAACGGCAGGTTCTGCTTCGGCCACAGGAAGGCCTGCTTCCCAGGTTTGACGGACTTGCCATACAGATGATGATCCACGGACTCCAGCAGTCTCTGATACCGAAGGGTGAATCCGTACCCAAAGACCTGGCCCCTATCATTGAAGACCAGCATGCGGGAGGAGGGAGAGCCCGCGTAACGCCAGAAAGCCCGGTGGCTCCACTCACCTGTGATGAGCCCCCAGGGAGCCGTCCATCGCGTCCCGCGTGGCGCGGGACGATTGTCATCACCGAAACGCAGTGAGTGGCCCCGCATGAATATCGTGTCGTGATCAACCGACAGGAGGTCGGTCAGGCCGACATCGTTGAAGGTCATCAACGTCACCGGTTTGCCCTTGCCACCCTTCTGCCGTTTAAGCCAGGTGCGAAACTGCCGGTTGAAATTCTGCTGCAACGGTTTCCCGTCACCCTCACGACGCTCGTCCAGAACGCGTTCACTGAGTTTGGCGCCGGTGAACGGATTAAGCTGCAACAGTAGCATGCCACCGTCCGTGAAACGCGAACGACCGGCCACGGCATGAATGACGTCGTCCTTGACGAGAATACTCCCATGAAGTGGCCAGACCGATTCGAGCTTGCCATATGCGACATGTTGCCGTTCGCCGGGAGCCGCTAGATACCGCCACGCCAATTGCCCGTCAGCCAGGTTGAGGCAGTATATGCAGCCATCGGCGCAGCCGAAGATCACCCGTCCCTGAAAGAGTGTCGGAGCCGTGTCGACAGGTCCCCCTGCCATGAATCGCCACAACCGGTCTCCGCTCTTTGCGTGCAAGGCATGGATGGTCCCTCGCTCGGCACAGGCCACAACCACCGTATCACGAGCGATCACGGGACTGGTGAGTCGGCCGCCCAACGATGTGGCCCAGGATATCCCCTTCACGGCACCGATCGATATCGGGTTGCAGCCACTCCGGTTTCCATCATGGCGGTGCATGGGCCAGGCGCCGGGCGACCCGGGGTGCGAGGACTGCTTCTGCGGGAGCTCGTAGGCCGGGCCACGCTTGAGCCTGCTCGCGAGGACATCCCCACCAGGCAGTGCCGACCTGGGGG
>CAZKRK010000465.1:0-5870 GCA_964555035.1 uncultured Victivallales bacterium
TCGGCGCGGAGTGGCGTGGACCGGTCGGAGCGCGCTACGCGCCGACACTCGCAAGCGCCCGATGACCTTTTGATACAGTACCTCGCCGCAGCGCAGCGGAGGCGGGCGAGGGGCCGGGCGTTGGTGCCCTCGGGATGACAGGGTGGGGGGTGGAGTTCCCGGCTATCCGCAAGCTTTCGCGAAGCTCCCGGGCGCCATGCGGATGCAGTCGATCGTCCACTGCAGCATGCGGATCTCTGCCACGCGCGCGGTGGTCACCACGGCCGACGTGTATTCCTGGCCGACATTCATAGTGTGAAGTACCCACTTCACCTGGCGTGTGGCGGATGCTTCGGGATGGTTGGGGGCGAACAGTACGGGAGTACAGCTTTCCAGCGGTACGCAGAAGCGCGACAGTCCGGTCGCGAGACCGGTGCCCAGGGCCTTCAGATATGCCTCTTTGCGTACCCATATATCGAAGAACAATTTGCGCCTCTGGTCCGATGCCGCCTGTAGTACAGCCTGTTTCTCCCGGCGCGAAAAGAAACGATTGGCGATCGCCTGTGCATCGACACCGTTGCGGATGAACTCGACATCGACACCCACGGCGTGTTTTCTGGAGACAGCGACCAGGGCCCAGTCATGCGAATGGGTAAGGTTGAACTCCAGCGGGGGGGCTCCATTCGGCAACTCCAGACGCGGTTTGCCTCTCTCGCTCTTGGAGATGACCTGTTCCGGCGCCGGTATGCCCGTGTAGATGGCCAGCACGTGGCGCAGAACACCGTGGGACACTATGAATGCGTCGCGGTCTTTGCTGCGGACGAAACGCTCCGCCCGGGTGCGCTCTTCTTCGGAGATGTCTCGTCGCCCGGCGGGTATGAAGGACGTCATTCCGGGAATGAACACACGCCACACGTCCACGCAAGACTCCGCAAGGACGGGTTTTCCCGTGGGCACGGTCCAGTTTTGACTAGTTTCAATCATCCGCATTCGTTCCCCGCGGGGAGAAGAAGAGCAAAAAAAATAACGGCTGACTGTAGCACAGTCAGCATCGCTTTGGAAACAGCAGATCGCTTTTTTTTGACGCATTTCTTACGGTGACGCTGTTTCCGCGCACACGAACCGAATCGACACCGCATGGAATTGTGCTATTTCGATGATTCTCCATGGGTGGTAGATTCGTCGTGCGGTTGGGCCGAGCCGTAGGCTGATGGCATGGCAAGTGCTCAACCCTATTGCGGAGGGTGCGGACCGTCGTTGGCGACCGCAGTCTAGGTGCTGTTTGAGGCGGTGGCATTGTCAGGCCAACCGTCGCACTGTCCTGTTTTGGAGCGGAGCCTGTGTCGCAAAAGGACAAAACGAACACCGGCCGCAGGGAACTGGTCTTCCCTGTCGTATTCATTGCGGTCAGTTTCTTCATCGCCGGCGGTGTTCTTCAGTTCGCTCGTTTCGTGAGTTTTGCCCGCGAAGGAGCTACTTCCCGGCTGGTCGACAAGGTTCGCGACGAGGGCCGGAAGCTGACCTACTACTACCGCGGTTTCGAGAACAACCTGGACTACGCAGCCTCACTCGGTGTCTTCCAGGTTGCATTGCTGCCCCCTGAGGATGCGGACGAAGAGAGCCTTAAGGCGGTGCAACGTTTTTTCGCGCTCCATCGGCACATTCTGAACGAAATCAGGGTCTACGACGGACGCAGCAAAGCCGTAATCCAGTCGTCGCCGGGGGGAGGGTTCGAGCTGTTGGAACCGGTTCCGTCCGCGATTCCACCCCCGGACCGGAAGGTATGGCGCGAAGGGAACGTCTTCTGTTGCGCCGCGGGCGGGAAGGAAGCACCGGCAACGGGCGCCACGATCGTTGCCGTACTCGATCCGGGCCGGTTTGCAGATGCGCGCTTGTCAGCCGTCAACATACAGGGCCTTCAATACGCTGCATTGCTTGACCGCAACGGCAGGAGTCTTGGTTTCGCGTCCCCGAGGGGCGAGCTGAATGCCGGCGATATCCGTAACGACATGTCCGATTCCCTGTCTTCGAGCATGGACTTGTCCTACGGGGGCGTACTGGAGCACACCATCGGCATAGGCCGGGAGACGCGGGATGTTCTTTCGGTGTACGGTCCGGTGAGGGTTTTTGACGCGCGGCTGGGCATCGTCTTCTGTGTAGCGGTAGAAGACCTGCTGGGGCCGGTCTATCGAACCAACCTTACGCTGGCCGTCGTGTCAGCCGCGACAGTTCTCCTTATTATCTTCGCTTTCTGGCGAATTCTGCGGCGCCGCAGGTTGGCGGAAGAGGCCCTCAAAGAGAGCGAGCGCAAGTTCATGGGCGTCTTCTATGGTTCGAGTGACCCAACGCTGCTGCTCGACGGGAACCAGTTCATCGACTGCAACGAGGCAGCTGTTCGCATGCTCGGCTACGACAGCAAGCAGGCGCTGATCGCATCTCATCCCGGTGACTTGTCGCCCCCGATTCAGCCTGACGGCCAATCGTCCTACGTCAAAATGAACGCCATGATCGCCGCCGCCGTGGCTCGCGGCACGAGCCACTGTGAGTGGACGCTCAGGCGCAAGGACAACACCGAAGTGCCGGTTGAGGTCAACCTCACGCCAGTGCTGCTCGGCGGACGGCAGATTCTCTACGTGGTATGGAAAGATATCTCGCAACGGCGGCAGGCGCAGGAGGCCATCATCGCCGCCAAGGAAGCCGCGGAATCGGCGGCACGCGCACGGAGCGAGTTCCTCGCCAACATGAGTCACGAGATCAGGACGCCCATGAATGGTGTTATCGGCATGACGGGGCTCCTGCTGAACACCAAGTTGGATGCGGAGCAGCGCGACTATGTCGAGATCATACGCGGCAGCAGCGACGCCTTGTTGACTGTTGTCAATGACATCCTGGATTTCTCCAAGATCGAAGCCGGCAAAGTGACGATCGAGAAGGCGCCCTTCCGGCTGCGCACGTGTGTCGAGGAAGCTCTGGACCTTATCGTGTCTCTCTGCGCCAGGAAGCAGCTTGACGTCGCGTACAGCATCGATCGCCGCCTGCCGGCGCAAGTCGAGGGCGACGTGACGCGTGTGCGCCAGATCCTGACGAACTTGCTGAGCAATGCCGTCAAATTCACCGAGCAGGGAGAGATCGTGGTACGCGTTGAACCGTGGGGCAGTGTCGCGACGGGCGAACCGTTGGAAGTGCACGTTGCCGTCAGGGATTCGGGCATAGGCATTCCCGCCGACCGTCAGCATCTGCTCTTCCAGCCCTTCAGTCAGGTCGACAGCTCCACGACGCGCAAGTACGGGGGGTCCGGACTGGGATTGACCATCAGCAAGGAACTGGCGGAACGGATGGGTGGCCGAATGTGGCTGGAGAGCACGAAAGGGAGAGGTTCCACGTTTCACTTCACGATCCGTGTCGAGCCGGTTCCGATCGAGAGCGGCTACGAGCCGGCGGACCGTTCCGTGTTGGGAGGGAAGCGCCTGCTGGCCGTAACCAACGGAGACACCAACCTCTCGCTGGTGTCCGGATACGCCAAGGCCTGGGGCATGCGAGCGGATGCTGTCCACAGCCTGGGCGAGGCTCGCCGATTCCTGACTCCGCCGCCCGACGTAGCCGTCATCGACAGCCGCCTGCCGAAGGCAATGAACGTCGTGGGTGAGCTTCAGAGCGGTAGCCTCGGCAAGGTCGTGCCGGTCGTGCTGTTGGCGTTTTCGGGTGAACTGGACGGCGATGTGATCGAAAGCGCTGCCGGGTTCTGTCCTTTTCCCATCAAGCCCTCCAAGTTGCATGATGAGCTGATGTCGGCGGTGTACGGGCAGGAATGCGAAGGACTGGCGCCCGACCAGGCCAAGTCCCCCCGGGAGAGCAAGAGCCTTGGCCTGAAGCACCCTCTCGAGATTCTCCTCGCGGAAGACAACCCTATCAATCAGAAGGTCGCTTTGCGCTTGCTTGCCAACCTGGGGTACCAGGCCGACGTTGCTGCCAGCGGGGAAGAGGTCCTCGCTGCCATGGAACGTCGGAAGTACGACGTCATCCTCATGGATATCCAGATGCCCGACATGGATGGGATCCAGGCTTCGCGTGAGATCCAGAAACGATGCCCGCCCGAGGACCGGCCGCGGATTGTTGCCATGACCGCTCGAGCCATGTCGGGCGACCGTGAGAAATGTCTGGCGGAAGGCATGGCCGACTATGTCAGCAAGCCCGTCCACATCCAGGAAGTTCGCGATGCGCTGATGCGGTGCCAACCCCGGCTCCGCCCCGAGAATGCGGCTGCGACGGCGTGAGCGAGGCTCAGTGCAGCACGTCGCTTGGGAAGACGGTTGAGTGGAAGCCGGGCCACTTGAGCACGTCCCGCGGTCCCCCGACGGGCGGAGCCGGCACTATGTCGCCCGCCTGAACACGTTCCGGCTCGACCCGTGCGAGCTTTGCCGTGAGCTCCGCGCGCAGCGTGGTCAGAGCGTCGGCATAGTCGGGGTCGGCAATCAGGTTCCTCCGTTCGTGGGGATCGTCGTCGAGATCGAAGAGAAGCTCTTCGCCGCCCCGCAGGGCAAGGCAGAGCTTCTTGTTGTCGCGCATGACCGCGTAGTGCTGTCCGGCACACGATCCGAAGAACGTGCGATCGTCGGCGGCGTTGGCCAGCTCAAGCAGGTCTTCGCCGTCGAGGTCGTCGGGACCGTCCACGCCGGCCAGCTTGAGGATCGTGGGCATGACGTCCACGAGCTGGGCGAGCCTGTCGACTCGCGTCCCCGCCAGGGGCTTGGCGTCCCGGGGCCCGGCCGGAGGACGAACGATCAGGGGGATGTGCGCCGAGCCTTCAAGGAATACCGACTTGGCGCCCATGTGGTGATCGCCCAGCATGTCGCCGTGGTCCGTGGTAAAGACGATCCACGTGTTCTCGAGCAGGTCCATCTCCCGCAGGCGCGCGAACAGCAGTCCGAGCTGATAGTCAATCTGGGTGATGCAGGCGTAGTAGGCGCGTCTCACGTCCGCAAGCTGCGCTTCGCTCATGCGATAGGCGTTGTTAAGGCAGTAGGTTGGCGCCAGGAATCCCCGCGGCATGTCCTCGACGCGCGCCGACCAGTCTCCGTGCACGGGTGGCGATACCGGGCGGTTCGCGTAGAGAGCCCAGTAGTTGGCGCAGGGATCGAAGGGCGGATGAGGCTTCGTGAAACTGGTCCAAAGAAAGAAGGGCCGCGTATCGTCGCGCGTTTCGAGAAAGTCGATCGACCGCTGCACGGTCCAGTGGGTCAGGCTGTCCTGCTCGGAAACGGTCGAGATCACCGGCGCGATCTCGTTCTCGCCGACGCCGTGTTCCTTGGGCAGCGGTCCGCCGCGCCGATGCATGTCGCGGTAGTACTCCATGGGCAGTTCCATCTGCTCGAACCCGTAGTGGCAACGCATGGGAGAGAAGTGCATCTTACCCTGCGCCCGCGTCTGGTAGCCCGCCGCGGTCAGCAGACCGGGCAGGGTTTCGCGGCCTTCCATTGCCTGTTCCATGCCGCCGTTGCCCGTCATGCCGTGGGCATAGGCGTGTTTGCCGTTCATAATCGTGGCCCGGGCGGGCATGCAGACGGGGCAGTCGGTGTAGGCCCGCGTGAACGCGATGCCCTCGTCCGCGAGCCAGTCCAGGTGCGGCGTGTGGATTTCCGTGTTGCCCAGCGCGGCAATCGTATCGAAGCGTTGCTGGTCCGTCGTGATCAAGAGAATATTCGGTCGCTCTTCGGTCATTCGGAGTCCCTCTGTGTTTCGGTGTCTGGTACCTGGATGCTACGACGATGAACGACCGGACTGCAAGCAATTGGCGCCCGGCGTGGCTTGTCCTATCCGCTGTGCACGTTTCTGCGCGTCTGGCTCACTCTCCGCCCGCCCTTGCCCTTCCGCTCCGCTCCAGGGCTTGCGGG